>JAZKTD010000010.1:0-29767 GCA_036625705.1 Salinivenus sp. | reverse complement strand
GCTCCTCGACGGGGTGCGGGCCAATGCACACGCGGTCGGCGGAGCCCGGGGCTAGTGGATTTGCGTACCCACACCGACGTCTCCTCAAAATCGGCGCCCTGAGTGTCGACCGATGTGTTGTGCCCGTTTCTGGGGGGGACGCGGATGTGCAAGCGGGAGAGATCGGAAGAGCCCCCGTTTCGACAGTCGTGAGGCCGGACCCCCGAGGAGTGCAACCACGCTAGTCGTGGAGAATCTCCCGGTAGCGCTCAGCAAGCCGTTCTCCCTGGATTGGGGCGTTGTATTCCGCCTCCACGTGTTCTCGACTGGCCCTGGCCATGGAGGGCCACTCTTCGGGGGTCTCGATCAGACGGCGGAGATGATCGACCAGGGCGTCAGGGTCGCGCTCCGGCGCGAGGAGGCCCGTCTCTCCGTGCTTGACGATCGACGGAATGTCGCAGTGCTGCGTGCTGATGATGGGCATGCCTGACGCGGCCATCTCGATCAACGTGACCGGTGCGCCCCCTTCCCCGTCTCCGTTCCGGGCGGTGACGCTCGGCTGGAGGAAAATGTGGTGATCGTACGCTTCCTGCATCAGCATCTCGTGGGGCTGGTAGCCCATGAGTCGGACGGCATCCTCCAGGTCCCATTCCGCGATGGTGTCGTGGATCCGCTCTCGCTCCGCCTCACTCCCGGACACATTTTTCGAGACCCCGCCGATGAGCGGCACTGTTGCCACACCACCGATTATGGTGATCTCTAGGGGGATCTCGTCCCGCAGCCGACCGAGGGCTTCGAGGCCGTAAGGAATTCCTTTCTTCTCCCGAAACGAAGCCGCGATGAGAACCCGTAGGGGTGGGCCTGATTCGAAGGTTCGGGGCCGGAACGGAATGTCGTCGACCGGGACCCCGAGATGGTGAACGTACACCTTGTCGGCCGGACAGCCGAGGTCGACCACGGATTGGGCCATATGCGGGCCTTCACAGAGGATCCCCTTTACCTGCTCGAAAAGGGCTTGGTAGCGATCTTTCCACCTCTGATCTTGTTGAGGATAGGAGGTCACATCGTTGCCGTAAAACGTAGCGACCTGTGGGACACCCGTTTGACGAGAGACCTCAAGGTTTTGCCAGCTGTAGTCCCCGAAGTGAGTATGGAACAGGTCGGCCCCGCACGCCCGGACCTGCTCAATGGTGTATGGGTAGTACGGGCGAACGCCGAGGAAGCGGAGGCCGACGTTCCACTGGTGTCGCCACGGGGCAGCGTCGGCGAAAGAGTGGAGATTCTCGACCTCGAATTGATCAAGATTATCGGTTTGCTCACAAATAACGTGAGGCTCGACGGAATCCGACAAGAACCGGACTTGGTTATAGAGCCATGTCTGGGTCTGGGGGAGCCACTGGCGGGTGTAGTGGGCGACATGCAGAGGAGTGTCCGTGGGGGAAGTCATGTCCTTGAAAGGAAACGGACAATGGTTCAGAAAGACAGGTGCTCTCGTACTTCTCCGCTCAAGCACTGAAATTCGAGTAGCGGAACGTCCGCTTTCAAGCAGACCTCGAACAGGGAAGAAGCGGTCATCAGATGCCAAATGGCTGTACTGTAAACATGCCCCTACCTTTCCGGCACCCACTTATCATCTTGGGCGTCGAGCGATCAGGCTCCACCTGGTTGGCCAACATCATTGATGCACATCCCAAGAGCCAACTGTACATGGAGCCCTTTGCTCCCCGGATGGAACTGTTTCCCGACTTTCCGGATCGGCTCGTATATCTCAGGGGGCTAAACCAGATGCTGACGGAGCATATCGAGCGAGGACTCAATGAGCTCGGGGGGGCCAAGTATTCCCTCTGCCATCGCCGGGGAAAGTCCCGTCTGCGAAGAGAATTTGTCTATCGGGCGCTGTATCCTCTGCAGGATCTTGCCACGCGTGGCATTCAAAAGTTAGGATTTGCGGCGCCTTTGCGGCATCTTCGGTTCAAGAACCTGAACAAGAATCGCATCGAGAATCCGTATTTGAACCGTCTTCCGAAGACCGCTACCCCGTCACTCGTGGTATTTAAGGAGTTGCGACTCAACTTCAAGGTGGGAATGATACGGTCCCTCTGGCCCGACGCGCAGGTGCTGGTGGTCATCCGCAATCCGCTCAGCCAGATTGCCTCGATCCTCCGGTTGATTAACAATGGAAAACTGCACGATCTCCGATCCGCGCTGTGTGTCTTCATTCAACACGTTCGCGAAGGGAGGCGGTTCGAAAAGTACCGACGAGGACTCTCTGCACTGAATGAAGATCGTCTCGATCAGCAGGCGACGGCGTACTGGTTTTTGATGTACGGGACCTTGCTCGAGGACCTCGATCGGAATGGGGTGTCCTATCGGATCGTGCGACACGAGCGACTGAGCCAGGCGCCGGATCAGGAGAGGCGGAAGATTTTGGACTTCGTAGGGCTACGCGAAGAGCCGCAAACCAGGGAGTATGTGCTGAGGTCAAGTCGGGGGAGCAACCAGCGATCCTCGGCGATGGACACAACGCGGGACTCCCGGAGCTATTACCTGAAAGCACTTCACCGGGTCAATGAGGAGCTTCGGGCGTCGTTCTTCGAGAGCGCCGACTCGCTTTGGCCGAGCAGTCCCGATTCCGTTCAGGAATACGAATCCTGGTTGAGACAGGAGCTCGGACAAAAAGAGTGATTGGGTCGGATTAACGGCCGCCGTTTCCTTCCTGGTCTCCGATGTTGAAAGGGGGAGGGCTGAGAGATGAGATTAAACTGATTTTGGGTGCGGGGGACACGGGTCGAGAAAAATATCATTTCAATCGCATCCCAAGCATTTCCCGCAGCAGCCGCTTCCATCGTTTGTGCGCCATTGTCAGACGTTCAAGCGGTGAACTTTCGTTTGCGTGTGGAAGCGGGACATCAGGGAGGTCTCGGCCTAAGAATTCGCATAGCTCCTCCCAACCCGAGCCCTGTTCCCAACAGACCTCAAGAAGGTCGTCGGTACGGTTGGAGAAGTACCGTCTCACCATTTCATTGTGTTGATTGTACCGCTTGAGGTAGATCTCCTCATGGCCTTCGACCCGCGGCTGGCCATAAATGATCTTTCGGGATTCGGTCGGGCCCGTCACCTTGGCATGTCGCTTCACGCTCGCCAACCATGTCTCGGGATCCTCGCGAATGGTGAGGATGAATTTAGCATCTGGATACCATTCGTCGAGTTGCCGGAAGATGAGTGGCCAGGGCCAGTCGTCGAAACATTCGTACTGATCAGCAACCTGATGAACAGGCTCCAGATCTCCCTGATTTACCTTGCGGAGGAGGTCCAAGTCGTAGCCCTTGTGCGAGAATCCCAGCTTTTTGAGGCAGCGGTTGAGGGTGGTCGTCCCAGTACGGTGAAATCCGATTCCGAATACCTTCATGTAATTGGCCACGCTTCGATGGGGAGCTTTGGATTCGCCGCAGAATAATCTCTATGTTCGGCTGGAGGCATCCAGGGGCTCCGGAGAGCAAATTCAGGAAGACAAATTCTTTCAATCACTTGGTCGCGAACATCGACCGGCCAGGAACGAAAACATCATCCAAGTTCCAAAGAAAAGAGCTCGTAACTGGGTGTGGAACCAGTCCTTCCTTAACGGAGAGAAACCTCGTCGGTCACGAGGGCCCAAACGTCCCGGTAGGTTTCCAGATCGAAAAGCACGATGAGTCCCGTGTACAGCAAAATGCCGGTGGGCACCTGCGTTGCGAGTCGTCGCCATTCGGGCCAGTGTTCGGGTAGTAGAAATCCCATGCCGAAGACGAGAAGGGCCATGAGCGCCGCGGTAGAGAACACACCGGACAAGTTCCTAAGAAGTTCGCCGACCGTCATGTCAACCAGGCCTCCAGCGTAGGCAAACGTTGGATAGGCTGTCAGCCAGACTGAAGCTCCATATGCGATCGTCACACCGAGGACTCCCCACCAAAGGCCTATCACAATTGCGAGGATGCGGAAGGATTTCACGGCGGCCCCAAGACGGAACTGGAGGTCCGTCCGGCCCTGCGACATGAACAGATTTCCGTTCAGGGTGCCGATGGACTGGACGAGGCCAACGAGGCTCAAAACGCGCAGAATCGGCACCATGGACCGCCAGTCTTCGCCGAAGACAGTGAGGACAAACGGCTCGGTCGTGGCGAGCAAGCCGAGCATGAGCGGAAACGTGATCAGACCAATTGCACGGGTAATGCGCAGAAAGATGTCCTTCACTTTCTGTTCTTGATCCTGAATCTCCGAAAGCGACGGAAACATCACCCGAGAAATGACCCGCGAGACGTTCCGGAGAGGGAACAGCATGATGTCGTAGGCCATCCGGTAGCTTCCCAACGCATCTGAGCCGATATAGCGGCCGATCAGCAAGTCATCCACTTGTCGAGACCAGTAGTTGAGGGTGCGGTTGCCCAGCAGGTTCAAACTGAAGCGAGTCAGTTCGGCGATGGCGGACCAGCTTATGCGGAAGGAGGGGCGCCAATCGGTATATCTCCAGAAGAGAACGGTCGTGGCCGCTGCTCGAATGACTTCCTGGGACGCCAGGGCCCACACCCCGAAACCCCCTGCGGCCATCCCAATCGCGGCCACGCCCGCAATTACTGCGGCCCAGGTTTCGACGATGGCGATCGTTCGAAAGTCGATGTCCCTCGTGAAAAGAGTCTGTGGCACAATTCCCGCCGAGCCCACGAGAAATGTCAGTGCCACGAACATCGTCAGGGAAACGAGGATCGGTTCCCCATAAAACTCTCCCACCAGTGGGGCGGCGAGGATCAGGGAGCCGGTAATTACGAGTCCCGTCGCCAGGTTCACCCAGAACACCGAGGAAAGGTGAATCGGGTGAATCTGCTTCTTCTGGACAAGTGCTGACCCGAACCCCAGCTCCGTCAACACCTCCGCGAAACGAGTGATAATTGTGATCATTGCCAGGAGCCCGAACTCCCGGGGAGACAGCAAATTTGCGAGAATCACGGTCGTGATCGCCAGCGTCCCGTGCTGGCCAATCTGACTGGCGACGCTCCAGGAAATACCAGCAACGGTTCGACTCCTGAATACAGTCATTGCTTAGATCCCCTCGTCGACCCATAGATAGTGGACGCACAAAAGGGGCCGTGCCCCTCTGACATACAATTCACGATAAATGCAACACGGTCCCTGGGCAAGTAGAGGAGGAGATTTGACGACCTTCCGGGACGGTCCCGCTACGGCCCTACACGCTTAGGCACTCTCTTCGACCAGAAGATGGGCAACCCGGTCTGCGAGGGACGCAGCGTCCTCAGCGAGGCCCGGGTGGAGGGGAAGTCGGATGAGAGTTTCGCTACAGTGCTTCGTTCTGGGGAGCGTGTCTTCATCCCCCAGGTACTCTTGACCGTAGGGAGAGCTGTGCAGGGGAATGTAGTGAAATGAAGCGTCGATCCCGTGGTTCTTCAGCACATCCAGAAGGTGGTTTCGTTGACGGGGCGTGCCGACGCGAAAGAAGAAGATGTGGTAGTTGGACGTACAACGGGCCGGAATCGTAGGGAGCGTCACGATTCCTTCCTCCGCCAGTGGAGCGAGGGCCTCGTGGTAGGCCGTCCAGACCGCCTTCCGCTTGCGCTTGATCGCGCTCCGTCGACGCAACTGGGCCCGAAGCACGGAGGCAAGGATGTCAGAGAGAATATAGCTACTCCCTTCGCTCACCCAGGTGTATTTATCCACCTCCCCGCGGATAAACGCCGAGCGGTTTGTCCCCTTCTCCCGGACCAGCTCTGCCTTACGGGCCAGCTGCTCGTCGTTGGTTAGGAAGGCGCCTCCCTCGCCGCAGGTGATGTTTTTGGTTTCGTGGAAACTGTAGCACCCAATGTCGCCCATGGTCCCGAGTGCCTGACCGTCGTAGTAGGCGTCCACGCCCTGAGCGGCGTCCTCCACGACGTAAAGGTCGTGTTCATCCGCCAGGGCCAGGAGGGCCCCCATGTCGCAGGAAACCCCGGCGTAATGGACCGGCACGATGGCCTTGGTGCGAGGGTTGATCTTTTTCCTTACCGCCTCGACATCAAGGTTGAGCGTGTCCGGCTCGATCTCGGCGAAGACCGGAGTGGCTCCCCGAAGAACGACGGCATTGGCGGAGGATACAAAGTTGAAGCTGGGCATAATGACCTCGTCGCCCGGCCCAATGTCGAGGACGACCATTGCCATCTCCAGGGCATGAGTGCATGAGGTCGTCAGAAAGACATGGTCAATCCCCAGCCACTCTTCCATTTCCTCCTCGACGTGCTGACTGACGGGCCCATCCCCCCGAATCGTCCCGGACCCAAGAACCTTGCGGACGGCTTCTGCTTCGGCCTCTCCCAAAACGGGCTCGTTGAAAGAAACGCTACTCGTCGCTTGATCGCTCATGATGCGGGCGTAGGGGGGCGTTAGTGATGAGATCTCGACCACGAGGGAATGCGCCGTCCGAGAAACCGATAGAGCTTCTCGTTCTCGTCGCGATAGAAGTCGTAAAGCGTGTGAATCGTGTCGTCGGTGGGTCGCTGCTTGTAGTGGCTACCCAGAAGATGCCTGTCGAAGAGTCGGACAAACGGGGTTAAGAACGGAACGTAATACCGAAGGTAGAGACCAGGCTTTGACACCGCCGGGGGATTTTCCCGCTCCTGGACACCCGTAAATCGAAACGAGGGGTCAACTCCAAGAAACTCCGTCACAGTCCGCAACCCCGCTCTAGGATTCGCAACGATGTCTTCTTCGAACACGAGGATAAGGAACTGATCGGGGTCGAAGAGATCGAGGTACGACTGTATGTGCTTGTAGTAGAGGCCGTAATCCAGGACTCCATGGGGCTCGACAAGGTGGCGGGACTCCCCCGCTAACAGATCATCAATGCTGTACCGAGGCGAAACCCGCCTAGTTCGGAGTAGATGATTCACCGCCGAGACCGCCCGGTCCACCGGATCACGCACTATCAGGATCAGCTTGGCCTCCGGCACTGCATCGTGAATATTACGGTGTACCGAAGGAAGATGGCCTTCCGCTCCCGGCTGATTCGTCCAGAAGTAGTCCGGGGTTTTTTCCCCGATGGCGCGCTCGGTCGTCGCCTTCTCAAAGAATTGTCGATACCAGGACAGCCCCTTCGCGTAATTATACTTTTTGTCGAAGAAGTGGACCTCTTCGGCCGGCATGTAAATGTCCGGATGCTGACTCAGGTGCCGAAGCAGCCAGGTCGTCCCGGCTTTCTGCGCACCAATAACAAGAAAGTTCGGCAGCGGCATCAAACCTGGTTGGAACGAGCAGGATGGACCGTCGCGGTGCGTGGATCAATTCGAAATTAGAGAACTGGACAGCCGGGCCAGTAGGAGGTGGACAGGCCCTAACGGACTCACCCCGAGTGGGTAGGTAGGGTTTATGGGGCTGCAATTACGCCCGAGAGACTCACTGGGTCAACGTGACCTTCGATGCGAGTTGATGCACCACGCACATGGCGGCCTACAACCTGCAAGACCCGGAAACGGACTCGAGGCACCTATGTGCGTCGGCGAGGAAGGCCCTCGTCGGTGCCTGTTAAGCCAGGCACCGAGGGGAACCCGGGATTCGTAGCCTACGTAACCTCAACCTCGCCCTCGATACCACTCTCCTCGAGGGTTTCCCGGATCGACGGGGCGATGCTGTACTCGATGGAGCTGGGCATCACCTTGGCCGCCATCCAGGCGATGATGCCCTGCTTCCAGGCGGCCTCCGCCGGGTTGTCGATGGTGATCTCCATGGCCTGGGACCCCTTCGTGTTGATCGTCGCCTCGATCCCCCGGTTGCCCAGTCCCTTCCGCAGGCGGTCGGCCATCTGGTTCCGAACGGCGGTCTCGATGTTGGCCCCCGACATCGCCCCGGCGCGCATGGCCTGGGCACCCATCTGTTTCTGAGCGAGTTTCTGGGCGTCCAAGATGAGTACCTCGATCATGGTAGAACGGGGGGTTGACCGGAGTGGAGTGTCGAGACGACGCTTCGCAAACACCGTCGGGCTGCTGGTATCGGCGGCAGGGTCCCTGGTTTCCGGTGAGAGAAATCTTTGTCTTTGCGGGAGACCGGTCAACCCGCCCCGTCGCCGGGCGTATAGAGGCAGGGTCTTCGCCGCACGCGTCGGGATGTGCACGAACCCCCTGCGGCTGGAGGCCGGCTGCGCCTCATTGTCTTCGACACAACTCGGTTTAGGGTCGACATGACGGACGCCTTCCTCGGTCAGTCCCCTCAGTACGACAGCACCACGTACATCGCCGACACGGCGGTGGTCCTCGGTGACGTGACGCTCGGAGCGCACGCCAGCGTGTGGCACCACTGCACGCTGCGGGGGGACGTCCACTGGATCCGCGTGGGGCCGGAGACCAACATTCAGGACAACACGGTGGTGCACGTGACCCACGGGTCGGCGCCGACCGACATCGGGGCCCGCGTCACCATCGGCCACGGGGCCATTATCCACGGCTGTACCATCGAGAACGAGGTGCTGGTCGGGATGGGCGCCACGGTGCTGGACCACGCCCGGATCGGGACCCACAGCATCGTCGGGGCGCAGGCCCTCGTCACCAAGCGGACCGAGATCCCGCCCCGCTCGCTCGTGCTCGGACAGCCCGCCGAGGTGGTTCGGGAACTGACGGACCAGGAGGTGGCGTCGATCCGGGACGGGGCCGAGAACTACGTCCGCTACGCGGCGATCCACGATGGCCGCGAGACGCCGGAAGACAATCCCTGGTACGACCCGGCGTCGGCCCCGTCGGCGGCGTCCCGCCCCGGGCCGACCGACGAGTGACCCGCTGCCCTCACCAGGACCTACGATCAACTTTACAGGGGAATTGCACCGTGGCCCCAACACGCCCCCCAAATGTGCGTCGGAACTGGGCACACCTATTCCTCCCAGCCCACACCGATGCGTCTGCTCCTTCTTCTGTTCACGGCGTGCGTCGTCCTGCCCGGATGTGCCGCTCTCACCATCGGGGAGGAGGAGGTCTTCTACCCGAAGCCGTCCGTTACGCCCGAGACCTTCGACCTCGAGGGGGTCGACCTCTCGACGAGCTTCGTGTCGGTGACCGACAGCCAGTCTGTTAACGCCTGGCACCTCACGCAGCCCGACGCCCGCGCCACGGTTCTCTTCTTCGGGGGGAACGGGTTTTACCTGGTGCAGTCCCGGAGCCATCTGCGGGCCCTGACGCGCCCGTCCGCCAACGCATTCCTGTGGGACTACCGCGGCTACGGGCGCAGCGACGGGGAGCCGAGCGTGGCGGCGTTCCGACAGGACGCGCTCACAATCTACGACCACCTCGTAGAGGAGCGCGGCGTGCCGCCCGACCAGCTTCTGGTATGGGGCCACTCCCTCGGCAGCTTCCTCGCCACCCACGTGGCCGCCGAGCGGTCGGTGGCGGGACTGGTCCTCGAAAATCCGGCGACGAACGTGGATGACTGGGTCGACAACCTGATTCCCTGGTACGTGCGTCTCTTCCTGGGGGTCGATGTGGATCCGGCCCTCCAGGAGGAGAGCAACGTGGAGCGGCTGCGGACGCTGTCCGTGCCCCTGCTCGTGGTGGGGGGCGCGGCGGACAACGTGACCGACCCGGCCATGGCCCGGCGTCTCTACGAGGAGGCCGGCACTGACCAGAAGGACCTGGTCGTGGTGGAGGACGGCGAACATAATGGGCTCCACGACACCCCGCCCGTCCAGTCGGCCTACCAGGCCCTCGTCCAGCAGGTGGCAGGGGCCCGCTCTCCCGTGGTCGACTCCAGCAGCGTCTCCGAATCCGACGCCCACAGTGCATCGGGACGGTAATGGCCTCCCCCGGCCTCCAGGGCCCGAAACGGGGCTCATCCTGCGAGTGAATCTTCGTTGGAAGGCCCTCGTTGGACGGCGGAACTCTCACTTCAACTCTCGTCCAGTGACGAGTCCCCTTTATGCTCAGTGACGACCTCGTCGACGAACTGCGCGCCGCCGTGACCGACTGCGAAGCGGCCCGAGAGGCGCTACAGTCGGCCCTGGCGGATGCGGAGGGGGCGCCCGACGCCGACGACGCGCAGCTCCGGGCCATCGCGGAGGCCCTGGAGGACTGGCGCGATGCGGAGCAGCGCTTCATGGACGCGGTTGAGGCCTCGGAGGCGGACGATGTCTCGACGGCCGCGATGTTGCTCAAGATGAACCACGGCATCGACGCCACCGAGGCCCGGCGGGGCCTGCCAGGGGTGTCGGTGGAGGGGGCCACTCAGCCCTTCGACCTGGACATGACGGGGACGCGCGGGACCCTTCTCACGACCGCGGCCATGGAGTACGTGTCCTCGTGAACCCCACTTGGCGCGGCCGGCCGGGTCAGGCCTGCTCGACGGCCTGCCTCTTGGGGAGGCGGACCGTGACGCGGGTGCCCACGCCCTTTTCCGTGTCGACGTCGATGGTGCCGTCCATCAGGGTGATCAGCCGCTTCGCGACCGCGAGGCCGAGACCGCTTCCCTCGTAGGCGCGCCGGTTTCCGGTGGATTCCTGCGTGAAGGCCTCGAACAGGCGCGGCAGGAACTCCGGGTCAATGCCGATGCCCGTATCCTCGACCACGACCACCACCCACTCCTCGACGGCGGAGACCCGGACCGTGACATCGTCGCCGGCCTCCGAAAACTTGATGGCGTTGTTGAGGAGGTTCCGCAACACCCGCCGAAAGGCTTCGGCGTCGGCCACGGCGGGAGGGAGTGAATCGGCAATCTCCAGCCGAAGGTTGACCCCTTTGTCCTCGGCCCGCGACTGGTAGAGATCCGTGGTGGTCCGGGTCACGGGGCCCACGTCGAGGGCGTCTACACTGAGGTTCATGGCCCCGGCCTCGAGCTTCGAGTAGTCGAGCACCGAGTTCAGTGTGTCGAGGAGGCGCCGGCCGCTCTCCTCGATGAGTGAGGCGAACCGGGACACGTCCTGATCCGGGCCGTCGGCCACCGGCTGTGGAATCTGCTTACCGATCGCCTCGGCAAAGCCGATGATTGAGGTGAGGGGGGTGCGAATCTCGTGACTCATGTTGGCGAGGAAGGTCGACTTCAACTCGCTGGCCTTCTCCGCGGTCACCTTAGCCCGGAGGAGCTCTTGCTCGCGGCCGAGCCGATCGATGACGGCGGTAGCGTTGCCCGCCAGGATCTCCAGAATGCGACGGTCGAACGGTGCGATGGCGTCGGGCCGAAGGTCGCCGACCGAGATGACGCCGTGCCCTCCGAGCGGAATGCACATCCACGTGCGGATCGGGCCGTAGTCGACCGCGGTGTCCACGGCGGAGAGGTCCTCGATGATCTGGGTGTTGCCGGAGCGAAGGGCCGATGCGCTCGGGACCTGCGCGTCCACGGGGGGCGCCAGGCGATCCGGGAGGAGCTCCTGCATGCGGGGGGAGACCCGAATGGGCGACAGGCGGCCGTCGTCCGTCAGGTGTACGCTAGTAATGGGGGATTCGAGCGTGTCGAGAATCAGCTCTTCAATCAGCGCGGCCACGTCTCCTCGGCTCGTGGCCCGAAGGAGGCGGCTGGACGCCGCGTAGAGGGCTTCCACTTTCGACTCTCGGTCCTCCCGTTCGTGGGCCCGGCGCTTGAGTTCGGACACGTCGGTCAGCACCCCAAAGATCTGCTCCGTCCGTCCCGATTCGTCCTTCAGCGGTCGGCCTCGCTCGCGGAGCCAGCGGACCGCCCCGTCGGCCCCGCTGATGCGATACTCCAGTTCGTGGACCGGTTCGTGCTGCATCCGGGCGAAGGCGTGCCGCACCTGCTCGCGATCCTCCGGGTGGACCCGGTCGAGGAGGTCGTTGACGTCGTAGGACTGGGTCGCGTCCATCCCCAGCAGGCGACTGCTACCCTCCGTAAGCTCGACGGTGTTGTTGCGCAGGTCCAGCCAGATGTGGCCGGTGTTGGCAATCTTCTGGGCCTCGGAAAGGGCCATGCGGCTCTGCCGAAGGCGCTGCTCCATCTGCTTGCGCTCGGTGATGTCGAGAACCGTCCCGGAGAGCCGGTCGGGGTGCCCGTCGGTGGAGACGACCTCCCCCCGCTCGTGGACGATGCGCACCTCCTCGCCGCGCTGCACCCGGTACTCGACGTCGAGGGCGGCAGAGGTGCTGAGGGCGGCCCGTCGGGCGGCCCGGACATCGTCCCGATCGTCGGGGTGGATGGACTGATAGAAGCGGCTGTAGGAGATGTCGGCGTCCTCCGGCCAGCCGAAAATCCGGCGAAGCTCGGGGGAGCACAGCAGGGCCCCGGTCTCGAGGTCCCGCTCCCAGTGGCCGAGGTGGGCAATCCGTTGAGCCCGCCGGAGGCGCTGCTCGCTCTGTTGGAGCTCCTGCTCGACCTGTTTGCGGCGCGTAATGTCGTGCACCGTGCCGGTGACCCGGATCGTCGAGCCGTCCTCGACGTGGGCTTCGCCACGAGTCCGCACCCAGCGGCGCGCGCCCTGCTCGGTCAGGACGGGCAACTCCAGCCGAAAGGGACGACCCTCTTCCAGGCAGCGGGTGAGGGCCGAGCGAAAGACCGGCCGCGCCCCGGGGGCGTAGAATTGAACGGTGGCCGACAGGTCGGGCGTGAACGAGGGCGGCACGCCGAAGATGCGGTAGAGCGCCTCGGTCCAGGCCATCCGGCCGGACGACACGTCGTACTCCCAGCCGCCCACCTTGGCCATGTCCTCGGTGCGGCGGAGCAGGCTGCGGCTGGTACGAAGGGCCTCCCGGGTGCTCTGGCGCGCCTGGAACTGATCGTGGCGGTACGCCAGCGCGAGGCCCGCAAAGGGGCTCAGGAGCGCGGTACAGGCCCCCATCTCGGCGAGGGGGCCTGCCAGCGGCACCGATTCGACGGCCTCCGGGAAGAGCGACGGGCCGAGCGTGCCGGTCGCGGAGACGATCCCGAGGAGCAACAGGCCGAGCCCGAGGCTGTGCCAGGCCTGCCAGGGCACGGCCAGGACTGCGGCCAGGTACAGCGGCACCATTCGACCCGTGTGGATCCGCCCCGTGACGAGGTCGTGGGGCACCCCCGCGATGGCCACGGCACACACCGAGAGGAGCACGAGCAGCCGGCCCTCTGATATCGAGCATTGCGCCCGGGCGGCGAGCAGGGCACCCGTGCTGAGGGCAAGGCCCACGAGCCCCGTTCCGACGCGCAGGACGGGGGCCGAGGGGAGCGCGTCCAGGCCGCCGAGGGGCGAAGGAATCTGGAAGAGACCCACAAAAAGGACATACATCGCCGAGAGTGCGACCCCGATGCCCCCGATCCACCGCAGGGTGGTGTGCATCGTGGAGCGCAGGTGGGCACGGAAGGCGGTGTCCTGCTCGCAGGCGCCGGAATTCCATAGGGTGGCCCATGTGCGAGCGGCCTGTGCGCCCATTCCGGAAGGGTGGCTTTTGAGAGGGGCATTCAGGGCCCTCGGCGAAGAATGGGCCCTTATGGTGGGGACCTCTAAAATGGGGAAGATTCCGCCCAAGCGAAAGGGCTCCGGCCACGGTCCACCGCGGTGACGATCGTTTCACGATTCGACGACGGGGGCGGCGGCCCTCAGCTCCACCGCGTCCGACGACACGGTCAGCCGAACGGGACTCCCGATCGGCAGTGAGCACCGGGGTAGACGGTGGCCGTAGCGCAGGTGGGTGGCCACGGGGTAGGGTCGACTGTCGAGGTAGTCGGCGAACACCGTCTCCAGGGAGAGGGAGGGCGGGTCCGGTTCGTCGGGGCCGATCCTGAAGTCGCCAAGCACCACGCCCCCCACGGCGTCGAGAATGCCGGCGTGCTGGAGGTGGGCCAGCATGCGGTCGACCCGGTACGGTGCCTCGGCCACGTCCTCGAGGACGAGAATCGCCCCCTCCCAGGCCGGCGCGTAGGACGTGCCCACCAGCCGGCTCAGAACGGAGAGGTTGCCGCCGAGGAGGGGGCCGGTGGCCGTGCCCGGCCGCATCGGGCGCGCCGCCCCGTCGTCCAGGGCCGGCGTCCCGCCCTCTACGAGACGGCGAAATGGATCGAGCGTCTGCTCGTCCAGGACGGCCCACTCGGTCACCACCGGGCCGGAGACACCGGTCCACCCGGCCCGACTGTGGTACGCGAGGTGCAGCGCGGTGATGTCGCTGTAGCCCACGAGGAGCGTGGGGTGCTCGCGGGCCTGGGCCCAGTCGAGATCGGCGAGGAGGCGGAGCGATCCGTAGCCGCCCCGTACACAGAAGAGCGCCCGGACGGCGGGGTCGGCGACGGCCTCATTCAGCGCCACGGCCCGCTCCGGGTCGGGCCCCGACAGATACCCGCGGGGCGAGTTGGGCGCCCAGGCCGTGCGGACGTCGTAGAGTTCCCGAAGCCGGGCCAGGCCGTCCCGGTACCGATCGGGATCGCGAGGGGCGCTGGCCGGGGCGACGACCGCGACGGAGTCTCCGGGACGGAGGGGAGGGGGGCGGCGCACGGGGGAACGAGGGCGAGAACGGAAGAGTCCGGGGAGACCGGTCGTCGAGTCAGGAACCGCCGTCGGGGCTCTCAGGCGGACTCGGGCGCCCCCCGCGGTCGGACCGGCTCGACGGCTGGGAGGGGCTGGTCGAGGAGCCGCCGGTCGACCCGGAGCTCTGCTTCTTCTGTAGTTCCTTGAGCTTGCGACGGGCGCGAAGGCGGCCCGGCAGGGAACTGATGAGTCCCACCAGCACGCCGAAGCCGAAGGTCAGGATGAGCACGAGGGCCGTCGACCCCTCCGTCTGGAAGAAGAGGAGGTTCACGTCCATCGGCTGAGGATTCTGGAGAGCGAAAATGACGGCGAGAACCGCGAGCACGAGCGAGAAGAGCAGGCCAAACCGCATGACGGGAGGAGGATTTTGGACGCGAGGTGAACGGACTCCATGATAATAGACGCGGCCCCGAGATGTCCAGGCGGGATGCGGGGCGAGAGCGCGAAGGGAGCCTCCGGGTTACGACGGCGTCTGCTCCAGGGACGCAGGGTCCTCATCGGGCGGCCGCGAGGAGGGGACCGACCGCCCCTTCCAGGTGACCCGATCGGTCCAGTGATGGACGGCGGAGTCCAACTGGAGGGCGAGGCCCAGCACGAAGGAGACCGGGGCCCAGAGGCTGGTCGCGGGCGAGAATCCGTTCGCGCGGTCCGTCGTCGACTTCAGACCGTAGAGCGAGACGAGGAACCAGGGCGAGAGCAGAGGGGCGACCAGCCACGTCAGCACGAAGTAGCCGTACATCGCCACGAACGGGAGCGGGGCGCCGCCGAGGAGCAGGTAGGCGTTCTTCCGGAATCCCGCCCACGCGGCCCAGAACCCATCGTACATGTGCACGGAGACGTGGGCTTGCACGTCGCGCAGAACGGGGGGGTGTCCTTCGCGCTTCAGGTAGCGCCCAATGGCCACATCTTCCAGCACCGCGTTCCGCAGGCGCTGGTGGGGCTCGTAGCGGTCGTAGAGGGGCGCGTCGATCATCCAGCACTGGCCGTTGAGGGCGCTCAGGGCGGGCAGGTCGGTGCGGGAGACCAGTGGCCAGGGGAGGCCGGTTAGAAGCGAGTAGGGCACGAGGCTCACCAGCACAGCGGCCGCGCCGCGGAGACGGGGAAGACCGGTGGTCAGGCCGGAATCAGCCGTCTCGTGTTTTCCCACGAGCCGGCGAAGGGCGTCGGCCCCGGTCAGTTCGGCGTCGGCGTCGAGGAAGAGATACCGCTCCCCAGACGCCTGCCGGGTGCACTGGTACAGCGCGTGGACCTTCCCGATCCAGCCGTCCGGCGGGCCCTGACCCCGGATGGCCCGGAGGGCGGGGGCGTCGAACGACTGCAAAACCGACCAGGTCGCGTCGTCGGAGCGGTCGTCGCAGACGATGATCTCGAAGGAAGGATAGTCCTGCCGCAAGAGGGTGGGGAGCAGGCGCTTCAAGTTTTGGGCCTCGTTGCGGGCGGGAATGCACACCGACAGCGTCGGGGTCGAGAAGCTGTCCGGGGCGGGGGTTCGGCGGAGATAGGCCAGGTTGAGGAGGAGGACTCCCCACAGCCCGAGGTGGAGCAGGGCGGCCACGACCGTGAGCCCCTGAACAGCAATGGACACCATCACGCAAACCGGTTGATCATGCGAGGAAGAAGAGGGCCCGTCGGGCCGTGGCCCCTACACGTCCGGGGGGTCGTCCAGAAACTGCTGGTACAGCGGCGGGAGAGCAGTCTCGCGCAGGTTGCCGTGCAGAGCCCGGGCCCGGGCGGTCTGTCCGGCCTCCCGCCGGGCCAGCCACTCCCAGGTTCGAGCCTCCACCACAGTGATGCCGTCGGCGGCGCTCTGTTCAGCCTTCTGGGCCAGGCGGGCGAACCGCTCGGCGGCCTCGTCGGCGTCCTTGCCGGCGATGGCGGGGCGGAAGAGGAGCGACTGTCCGCCCACCAGCAGCACGTAGGGGTCGTCGGGGTCATGGGACTGGGCCGTCTCCAGCAGGTCGGCGGAGTGGCGGCCGTAGCTCACCGCGCTGAAGATCGACGCCTCCCCTGCACGGTACGACCAGAGGCCCGAGAGCACGGCCCAGTCTCGGGCGGATCCGTCGGCGAGGCGACGGGGAATATCGCTCAGTACTGCCGCGTTTTCCGTCAGCGGGTAGAGACGGTAACGAACCAGGAGGGAGTCGCTCTGCGAGTCGGCCTGCGCCAGGAGGGCGCGCAGCGAATCGGGGTTCTGCTGGCCGTAGGCCGTCTGCACCCGCTGGGCGAACGGGGAGGAAGAGGCCGCCGTAAGCACAATGAGCAGAATCACGCCGACGGTCATGACAGGTAGCGCGCGAACAGCGGGGCAGCGAACGAAAAGTTCCAGACCTCGGCCGCGCTGCGGCGCCCCTTCAGGAGAAGGTGGCGCGGCGACGGCTCGGGCCGCTGCAGGGCGTGCCAGCGGCGCGACAGGCGGTCGTGGGCGGTCCCGTCCGGGCGGTCATGGACCTCTCCGCCGGCCAGCAGTGCCGTCGGGCGGGACTGGCCACACCACGTGACGTGAACCGAGAGCGGCCACCACTGCGCCTGTGGGTACAGCCGCGCGAGGCGGGCGAGGGCCTCCTCGTCGAAGGGCCCCACGCCGCGGTCGGGGGCCCGAATCGTCCCCTCGGGATAGTAAATGAGCACCGTGTCCGGAGCGTCCCGAAAGCGACGGGCGGTGCGGCGGAGGGTGGCCGCCCGGCGGCCCGGCTGGTCGGGCGGGAAGGGCTGAGCCCCCACGGCCCCGAAGAAGGGGAAACGATCCCACTCGGCCATCCACAGCGTCGCGGGGCGCGAGAGCTGCTCCCGAAAGAGGAGCCATCCAAGGTGCCCGTCGTAGTAATTATGGTGGTTGGCATAGGCGATGACGGGTCCGTCCGGCAGGGACGGAGGCCAGTCTCCGACCCAGAATACACGGTGGAACGCCCCGCGGAGATCCGAGCGGAGGAGGGCTTCGACGAGCCACCGGAGGGGATCCACGAAAGGAGGTGGGATCGGGTTTGAGGGACGATTCGGGGTAGTGCATCGGGGTCGGCATCCACGTCGCTCCGGTTCGATGGTAGGGCATGGACGTGTCGGAGTCCCGTCCGAGGGCCCTCAACCGGTCCGCGCCCGCCGCGGGGCGCCTGCTGCGCTCACACGTGAACGTAAAGAGGCCCCTAGGAGCGGAGACGGGCCTTTCGCCAGTCGTAGTTGTCGTAGGCGACCAGCAGCATCTTTCGCCCAAACGAGACGTAGGCGCGCCGGTTCAGGTTGTCGTAGGCGTTGGCCCGCACCTCATTCAGAATCTCACGGTACATCCGGGCGGCCGCCCGGATCCCGACCCGGGCCCGAAGGGGAAGCGCGGCGATGCCGTCGTAGCTGCGGCGGTAGTGCTGTTCGGCCACTCGCATGGCCTCTTCCAGCAAGGCGGGGTAGCCGTCGACGCACTCCCCGGCCTCGAGGGCCGTGGGCGCCACATCGTGCTTCTGCATCCACGCGGTGGGGAGGTAGATGCGGTCCAGTTCGTCGATGTCCTCCCCGACGTCGCGGACGATGTTGGTAATCTGCATCGCGATGCCGAGCTGGCGGGCCGCCGTTTCCAGGCGGTCGTCGCGGCGGTCGTCGGTCAGGAAGGGAAGCATCATGGCCCCCACGCTGCCGCCCACCAGGTTCGAGTAGTCGATGAGGTCGTCGTCGGTCTGGATCGGGCGATCCTTGAGGTCCCACACTGCCCCCTCGATCAGCTCCTCCAGCGGCGGACGGGCGAGGTCGTAGCGTTCGTGCACCTCGCCGAGGCGGCGCCACAGCACCTCGTCGTCGGGCGGGCGTCCCGCCAGGGTAGCGTGGAGCCGGTCCCGGACAGCCTCAACCTCGTCGAGGGCCTGGTCGGGGCCGACCTCCAGCACGCGCTGGTCCGCGATAGAGTCGACGCGTCGGCAGTAGAGATAGAGCGTCGCGACCGGGAGCTGAACCGCGCGCGGAAGAAACTGCGCCGCCAGCGAGAAGGTGCGGGAGTGGTACCGGAAGGACTCCCAGATCCACTCGTTCTCGTCGGTGCGGGTCTCGAGGGTGGCCGGGGGCATGATCGGGGCGGGAGCCCAGCGTGCAGAAGAGAGCAGTTACGAACGGGCGGCGGCCAGCGGGCGAGGGGCGGAACTGGGATCCGTGGCCCACAGCACGAGGAACGGGATGGCGGTGGCCACGGCTCCGATCGCGGCGGCGAGGTAGAGATCCTGGAGGAGCGAGATGGAAAGCGGAAAGAGGCAGTTCAGGGCGTACACCCACGGCGCCCACTCGTTGTGAATCTCCCGGTCGCCCCGCATCCACTCGTATCCGAGCATGATGACGACGGTCACGCCGAACCATCCGATCCAGTTGGAAATCGGCATTCCGTAAAAGAAGCCGTCGGCCCCGTAGTCCCAGAAGGGAAAGGCCTGATTCATCGCCGGATCGAGCGAGACGTCCCAGAGCACCATGAAAATCGTGCCGATCAGGAGAGCGACCCATCGTCCCGACGTGGCCCGGCGGGCCAGATCGAGGGACACGATGGACATGGCAAACCAGGAGGGCGGGATGAAGTAGGGCACGTGGCCGCCGATTTTCGGGCCCAGCCACTCGGTGTAGTAGTACTCCCCGAACGGGAGGGACACGCCATTGATCGTCCAGATCCCCGACGTTCCAATCAGCTCGCCGGCGGCCCCGATCAGGCAGCCCCACACCACAAAGGCGAACAGCCGCCACCAGCCGAGGCCGGACCCATACATGAGGATCGGCAATATGGCCAGCATCGTCATGAATGTCCAGGTCGGCGTCTTCACGAGCTTCGTGTAGATCGGCCCGAACAAAGACATCGTCGCCGGGAAAAGCTTGAGCAGGAGCATGCCCGCGACGCTAAAGCAGATGGACCCCACAAACAACCAGAAGGCAATCTGGAAGAGGAGATCAATCTGATCCTGAAGGTCTCTGGAGGACCGAGCGGCGGCCATTTCGACGGGAGAAGCGGTGAGAAAAACGCGAGAAGGATGAGGGGTCTTCACCGGCGATTGTTGCGGCCGCCGCAATTCGGGGGGACCGGCGACGGGGGACGCCAATAAAAATCGGGGAGCCGTCCTTGCACCATCAGCCGCCTCGGTCCAGCCTCTGCGTCCAGCATGGTTGCCGTTCAACCCCCCGCATATTTTCCGCCGCTGTTCTACACGGCGCTAATTGGGCACGTGGATCACTTTATTCTTGCCGACACGTTCCGCTACCGCTCCGAAACGTTCCAGAACCGTAGCAAACTTCGAAACGCCCCGGGATCGCACTGGATCACGATTCCGGTGTTCGGGCAGCCGGAGGGGGCCCCGATCGACACCGTCGAGATTGAAACGGGCGGCCGGTGGCGAGAAAAGCACTGGCGGTCGTTCCTCTACGACTATCGGTCAACCATGTACTTCGAATACTACCAGGCGGCGTTTCAGCCGTTCTTCGAGGTCGAGTGGGACACCCTGGCCGACTGCGTGTGCCGGAGCGTGACCCTGCAGATGGAGTTGATGGGGCTCGACACCCCCGTGACCCGGGCCAGCAGCCTGGAGGGGCGCCCACGGGGCCTCGACGCGATCCTGGACGCCACGGAGGCCGACGCGCTCGCACAGCCCGCCAACCAGTCTGTCCCCGAGACCTCCTCCGTGCCCGTCGAATCGATCCGATACGAGCATCCCACCTACCGGCAGAACTTCGACGGGTTCGAGTCGGGCATGACGGCCCTGGACCTGCTGTTCAATTACGGGCGGGAGGCGCCCCGGCGCATGATGCGCGGCCTCTCCTCGTCGGCGCCCGCGTGAGACCGACTGCGCCGCCCCCCGGCGCCGAGCGCAGGGGTTGACCTTGCGTTCGGCTGCTGGCTAGATTCTGCCGTGATCCAACCGGTTTTCTCCTACGTTTCGCCCTCCATGATTCTCCCCGACCACAAGATCCGCGCCCTGGCCACCGAGCACGACATGATTGCCCCCTTCGTGGGTGAGCAGGTGCGGACGGACGTCGTCAGCTACGGCCTCAGCTCCTTCGGCTACGACATGCGGGTGGCGGGGGAGTTTCGGGTGTTTACGCCCAACATCCACAACAGCGTCGTCGACCCGAAGGAGATCGACGAGCGGGCGATGGTGGAGTACGAGGTCGACGACCATATCCTGATCCCGCCCAACTCCTACGTGCTCGGCCGCTCGATCGAATACTTCGAGATGCCGCCGGACGTCCTCGCCCTGGTGCTGGGCAAGTCGACCTACGCGCGGTCGGGAATCATCGTGAATGTCACGCCGCTGGAGCCGGGATGGGAGGGGCACGTCACCATCGAGATCAGCAACGCCACGCCGCTCCCCGCCAAGGTGTACGCGAACGAAGGGATCGCGCAGGTTGTCTTTCTCAGGGGCGAGCGGCCGGAGGTCTCCTACGCCGACAAGGACGGGAAGTACCAGCAGCAGGAAGGCATCACGCTGCCCCGCCTGTAGCCTGGGTTCGACGCGCTTCTCTCCCGATCACGCACTCCGTTCCCGATGGCCAACGATTCCTCGTCCTCCGCGGCGCCGGGCCGATCGTACCGGAAGTGGGTTCTGGCGGTCGTGCTCCTGACGGTGTTCGGCGCCGTCATGTGGACCGTCATCAACCCCTATCGGGACCAGCCCTACGAGGAGGTGCCACACGGCGACCACGTGCACTACGTCCCGAAGGACCGGAACGAAAAGGTGCCCATCGGCCGCTTTCCCACGCGGCCCCCGAATCAGGGGGAGCGCATCACGCCCGACGGAGAGATTGTGCCGGAGTCGCAGTCCCCGTAGCGCGGGGCCTATGCGTCCAGGGCGGCGTCGACCTCGTCCCAGAGCGATTCGTGCAGGGACGCCAGCCGCTCCTCCTCGTCGGCGTCGAGCGGCGCGAGCGGAGGGCGGACGCGGGCCCAGCCCGGTCGCTCCTGGCGCCAGGCCAACAGCTGCTTGAGGGCCGGAATGGTGGGAAACTGGGAGAGCCGGGTGCGAAGCTCGGTGAGGGTCGACTGCGCCGAGGCCACCGTCGCGTCGTTCTGCCAGTCCCGAACGGCCTGGCGGGCCACCGGCGCGGTGATGTTGACCGTGGCGGAGATGCACCCCGCGCCCCCGGCCCGAAGAAGCGGCGTGAGGTGTCGTTCCGACCCGGCGAAAACCTGAAGGTCCGGAAACGAAGAGCAGAGGGCATCGTGGTGATCCCACTCGTCGCTCGAGTCCTTGATGCCGGCAATCTGTTTCGGGTACCGCCCCTGCAGCCGCTCGATGAGGGGGAAGGGAATCGGCACCCCCGTCAGCTCCGGATAGTGGTAGAAGTACAGCCGCAGTGCCTCCCGGCCGGTGCCCTGGATGATCTGGTCGTAGGTGCGGATGAGCCCGTCGTCTGTAACGTTGCGAAAGTGAAAGGGCGGCACGACCAGCACGCCCCCGACCCCCCGATCCGTGGCGTGGCGGGTCAGCTCGATCACATCCGGGAGCGGAAGGGCCCCGGTCCCGACCAGCAGACGCCGCGGGGGAACCCCGGCCTCGAGCACCGCGTCGAGGGCCGCCCGGCGTTCCTCGACGGTGAAGGACAGCCCTTCGCCCGTGGTGCCGAAGAGCAGCGCGCCGTCGCATCCGCGGTCGAATGCAAACTGGAGGTGCCGGGCGAGGGCGCGACCATCGGGCGTCGCATCGGCATCCAGCGGGGTCACGCTGGCGACGATGACGCCATTGGGCAGGGAGGAAGCGGCCATGATAGGAAGGGGTTGGAAGAAAAGCCGGAACGGTACGGCAGATCCCGAATGTGGATGAGGGGTTTTAATGGATCCTCCCCCCACGTGCTTCTGCTTCGTGTCCTTTTCACCGGGGATTGGGAGCAAGGGTCCTCGTGCCCTCCGCTTGGGGCCACGATCCTCTGAAATCGCGCATCCATTTTCTTATTAGACCACACCCAACTCGATGAGTATCATCTATCTGGTGCGTCACGCCGACGCACAACAATCGGCCCCGACCGACGCCGACCGCCCGCTCAGCAACGTCGGACACAGGGAGGCCCGCCGACTCGGGGCGCTCCTCGACGGCGCCGACGAGCGACCGGACCAGTTCGTGAGTTCGTCGGCGGTCCGGGCGCGTCAGACCGCCGAGGGAATTGCGGCCGGCGGAGGGTGGGACGAGCAGGTGCCGCTCCGCTCCGTCCACGCGCTGTACGAGGCGGAGCCGGCAGACGTCCTCGAGGCGATTCGGGGCGTCGAGTCCTCCCTGAACGCCGTGATGTTCGTCGGCCACGAGCCCAGCTGGAGCACGACCGTAAGCCAACTCGTCGGGACCGCGCAGGTGTCGCTTCCGACTGGGACCTGCGTGCGCATCGACAGCCCGCGCCCGTGGACCGACGTCGTGTTTGGGGCCGGGACCCTGCGATGGATGGTGCCGCCGTCGCTGACTGGATGACCCTGAGAGCGCTGGGCCCCTGCACGCCCCGACCGGGATCGAAGCGGGCCGAGAACCTGTTGGTGGTTCGTGAGAATATCCGACGACCCACGTTCTTTGCCGCCTCGCGTCTTTCCTAAGAGTCTTTACCATGGCCGATCTCACCGACGGGGAATACATGCTTTCGAACATCCAGTGGCGCAAGCGGGAGCAGGACTCCGCCCTGCGGCCGCTGCGAGGATTCACCACCGGAACGCTCTACGTGAGTGGGGGCACCGCCCGGGTCGAGGCCCGGTTTACCGACCAAAACTTGGCCAACCGATTCAGCGACATGGAAGAAGACGGCGTAACCGTCACGCTGCAGGTCAGTCTTTTGGGGGAGACCGAGATCTATTTGCTGCCCGGCCAGGCCCCCACCCTCGAACGGGCCGGGGCCTGCTACGTGCTCCGCCTCCGCGGGAAGACGGCCGACCTAGCCGCTGTTCATCCGGCGGCCTGAGGACGCGCCGGTCTCCGTCACGGCTGCTCGACGAAGTCGGGCGGCTCCTCGGGAATTCGCCAGAGATAGAGCCGCCGCCCCTGCACCTCTTTGGTCGAGATCGGCGTCCATTCTCCCATGTCGAAGCCGTGAGACACCACCCACGTCCCGGGATCCAGTCCCCGAAACAGCTTCGGGCGGAGCTTGAGGTTCACGTCGGGGAGCAGGTAGAGCGTCACGACGGTGGCCTCGCTGAGGTCGGCCTCGAAGAGATCCTGTCGACGAAACTCGACCTTGTCCGTGACCCCTTCCGCCCGGGCTCGGGCCCGGGCCTTCTCGACGAGCTCCGGTTTGATCTCGATCCCGACGCTCTGGGCGCCGAACTCCTTCGCCGCTCGGATGGGGATGCGCCCGTCGCCGCTCCCCAGGTCGTAGACGACGTCGCTGGCTGTGACGCCGGCCATCGTGAGCATGGCGTCGACGACGGCCGGGGGCGTGGTGACGTACGGGACGGCGACCTCTTCGCCCTCTGCCTGCGGGCGCTGCTCCTGAACGGTTACGCCGTCGGCGGTGTCCGGGGCCTGAGCGGAGCTAACGGACGGGGTGCCCGTCGTCATCCCGAGAAGACCGGCGACCAGAAGGGCCGCAATCCGGATGCGGAGAGACGACAGGTCGGTGCGACGGCGTAGAGACCGTTTTGCTTCGTGGAGCGTCGTTGCCACCGACGGCGCTCCGTCTCGACGGGGGTTGAGCATGGAGCGTGGAGACAAAAAGAGTGGTCGGGGTGGCCGGTCTACGGTCGGCCCGGGTGCTCTCGGCGCTACCGTCTGAAATCAAAGCGGTCTCCCGGGCAGAGAGCGTTGGGCATTCAGGAAATTAAGCGCAGCAGACGGCGGGGCCTACTCCCGGTGGTTGGGCCGAGGAGAGGGCTTGTTGTCGAGGATGGACTCGATCCGGGCCATGCGTTCCTCGTCCAGGGCGTCGGTCACCTCGAGGGCTTTCATGTTCTCCTCGACCTGCTCGGGCTTGGAGGCGCCCGTGATGACGCTGCTCACGTACGGATTCTGGAGGCACCAGGCCAGGGCCAACTGGGCGGTCGTGCAGCCGAGGTCGTCGGCGACCGTTCCCAGCCGGCGAACAGTCTCGATCTGGTCCTCCACCAGGACGTGATCCTGGAGCCACTCGTAGCCCTCGGTCGCGAGCCGACTGTCGTCGGGGATGCCGTCGTTGTACTTGCCGGTCAGGAGCCCGCTCGCGAGGGGGCTCCACGTGGTCGTGCCGAGGCCGATGTCGTCGTAAAGCGGGGCGTACTCCCGCTCGACCCGCTCGCGGTGGAGCATGTTGTACTGCGGCTGCTCCATCGTAGGGGGCACCAGGTTCTCCCGGCGCGCCACCTCGTAGGCGTGTCGGATCTCCTGGGCGCTCCACTCGCTCGTGCCCCAGTAGAAGGCGTACCCCGCGTCGACGAGGAAGCTCATCGCCCGCACGGTCTCCTCGATTGGCGTTTCTACGTCGGGGCGATGGCAGTACACCAGGTCCACGTACTCCATCTGCAGGCGGTCCAGGGCGGCCTTCGTGCCCTCGACGACGTGCTTGCGGGAGAGCCCCTGATCGTTGGGGCCGTCGCCGCCCCAGAAAATCTTCGTCGACACCACGAGATCGGTCCGGTCCCACCCCTCGTCGCGGATGATCTCACCCATCATTGTTTCGGACTGCCCGCCGGCGTACGCCTCGGCGTTGTCGAAGAAGTTGACGCCGTGGTCGTAGGCGATGCGCATGCACTCCGCGGCCCGGTCCGTGTCGATCTGATCCCCGAACGTGACCCAGGAGCCGTACGAGAGTGCAGACACTTTGAGGCCGGAGCGACCCAGACGACGGTAGTCCATAGGGTGTGGGCGGGAA
This sequence comes from Salinivenus sp., assembly GCA_036625705.1. Taxonomy (GTDB): domain Bacteria; phylum Bacteroidota; class Rhodothermia; order Rhodothermales; family Salinibacteraceae; genus Salinibacter. Next base: position 4,593 of record JAZKTD010000010.1, on the reverse strand, counting down.
GAATCGACGGAAAAGACGACAAAGAAAAAGCCGCCTAGTGGAGACTAGGCGGCAAAGCGGGCCGGACGGGATTTGAACCCGCGACCTCTGCCGTGACAGGGCAGCATTCTAACCGCTGAACTACCGGCCCGTGATCCGCAAAATAGCACACAGGTAAAAACGAGGGCCCCGGGCAAGTTCCGGAGGTCAGGGAATGTTCACAGGGCCTCCAACGACCCCGGGCCGGCTGCCGAGAGAGATCATCAGCCGGGCCGGCGCCCGCTTCAAGAGACGGGCGCTTCTCGGAACGGTTCGAAGGCGGAGGCGGTGACAGCCGCGGAGTGCGCTAACAGACCGACACACCGCCTCATGGACGGACTGGATCCCTTCGAGCCCTCGTCGTTTCGCAATCGGCTAAACAGCCGCCTTCTCGATGCGCGGACGGTCGTCCTCAACGAGGCTGTCACCGAGCGCGTGGCGGGACAACTCACCGAGCAGTTGACGGTGCTGGACGCCGAGTCGACCGATCCCATTGAGGTGTTGATCAACAACGCGCCGGGCGGAGACGTCGAGGCGGCGCTGTCGGTCTACGACCTCCTCCGGGCACTCTCGGCACCGGTCACGATCCTGGCCGGCGGGCGCGTGGCGGGGGCTGCCGTCGTCGCCTTCCTCGGGGGCCCGGCGTCCCGTCGGTTCGCGCTCCCCCACGTTCGCTTTTGGTTGGAGCTCCCAGGGGCCTCGCTGACGGGGGAGACCGCCGACGACATCGGGGCCCGGGCGGAGACGGCGCGGGACCGGCGGGCTCGGGTCGTGGAGGTGATGGCGGCGGCAACCGGTCAGTCCGAGCAGCAGGTCGAGGCGGACCTGTCCGATCGGCGGGCCTTCGAGGGGGAGGACGCGCAGGACTACGGATTGGTCGAGCGGGTGGTGCAGAGCCGCCGGGAGGTGTTTTAGGGAGAGGCGGAGTCCGCCCCGTCCTCCTCGAGCCGCTTGGCCAATCGGTCTCGGAGGCAGGCATACCCGCGCTCGAAGGCGTCGCTGGTGAGCAGGCGGGTGTCCTCGTCCAGGTCCGGCGGCGGAGCGTGGGCGGCGCGCTCGGCGTCGAGCAGCCGGGTGGCCGTCGCGTCCCAGTCAAATGTAAACCGGAGCGTACCGCTGCCGCGTCGCACCGTGGTCGGGCGACCCACCAGTCGGGGCCAGGGAAGGGCGAGGAGGGCACTCGCGTCGAGGGCCGCCGAAAAGGGATCGATCCGGCCCACGGACTGGTCCTGCCACCGCACCTGGATCTGGTCCTCGTCCTGGGTGAACGTAAGCCGCGCGTCTCCCGGCAGCGCGGGAGCGTCGGGGGAGAGGGTGGCCGCCAGGGCCGTCGCGCCGAGCCGGCCCCGAAGGGCGGAGACCCGCTCCTCGACGTCCTCCAGCAGTTGCGACCGGGCGCTCTCGAAATTGGCCTGCTCCTCTTCGTGGGCTGACCGTTCCGCCCGGGCGGCCTCGACGCGCGACTGCAGCGCCTCCAGCCGCCGGCGGAGCGCCGCGGCGTGGGCCGCGTCCGGCCGCCACCACCGACGGATGTAGGACTCGAGCCCGAGAGTGTCAACTCTGTGGCAGAGACGACCACAGGCCGTATCGGACAGGTCTTCGGGGGAGCGGCGAAGCGTCTCCCGAAGCTGGTCACACTGCTCGATGTGAGCAGGGGCGTCGGCGTCCTCCAGAAAGGGCGAGGGCGGGGCGTCGTCGCGCACCCCGAGGTAGAGACGGTCGCGGGTCCGGGTGAGGGCCACGTAGAAGAGCCGTCGCTCCTCTTCGACGTTCACCGCTTCCGGCGCGTCGCCGTCGAGGGGCAGCGTGCCGTCGTTGCATCCCGGCAGAAAGACGACCGGCCACTCGGCTCCCTTGGCCCGGTGAATCGATCGCAGTTCGAGTACCGGCCCCCCGCTCGGGGTCGAGTGCGCCTCGGCCACGTCCCGCACGCGTCGGAGCAGGGCGGGGCTGCTCTCCAGGTCGGCCGCGAAGCGGACCAGCGCCCGCACGGTGCGGACCCGCATCTCTCCCCGAGCCGGGGTCGCGCTCCGGTCCCGGAGGTTCATCTCGAAGTCCAGCCGGTCTACGAGCCCACGCAGGGTGTTCGCGGCCGGGGCGTCGAGACGGTCCACGAGGTCCTCCATGAGGGTGACGAAGGTCTCGACGCGTTCGGCCGTGTCGTCGCGCAGGTCCGGCTGCTGCTCGGCCAGCAGGGACAGGATCGAGCGACCGGTCTCTCGGGCCCGCCGCGCGGTGTAATCCACCCGTGCCCGCTCTACGAACCGGTTCGGGCGATTGATGATCGAAGAGAACCGGTCTATGTAGTGCTCAACGGACTGGGGCTGATTCAATTTGTGCCGTCGCCGCCGTCGTTCGAGCACCGCCCAGTACAGATACCGGAGGAGCGTCTGCACGGGACGGCGCCGGTAGAAGGGGGCTTGGCCGCGGATCCGGTAGGGCAGGTCCCGGTCGAGGAGGGCCTGCTCGATGGGGGGCGTCTGGCCGTAGGTGCGCACCAGCACGACCAGGTCCGCGAGGTCGTACTGCGTATCGGTCCGTAGGTGCTCGGCCCGCGTGGCGATTGCCTCGGCCACGCCCGCGGCCTCGTCGCGCCGGATCAGCTCGGTGGGGCCCTCGATCCCGCGCGTCAGGCGAAGCCGCTTCGGGCGTCGGCCCTCATTTTCTTCGATGGCCGTACGGGCCAGGACCAGCGGGGCCGCCGGAAGGCGGAAGGAGTCCTGGATCCGGTATTCGGCGGCGTCGTAGCGGTCGGGGAACTCGAGAAGGAACGACGGCTCGGCCCCGCGCCACCCGTAGATGCACTGGTCGTCGTCGCCCACCACCAGGTAGTTGCGATGCGGGGCGGTCAGGTGGTCGAGGATGTGAAACTGTGCCCGGCCCACGTCCTGAAACTCGTCGACCACGACGTGGTCGTAGGCCGTCTGCAGGCGTTCGCGGAGCGCCGGGTCGCGGACGAGGCTCTCCCAGCCCTCTCGCAGCATGTCGGGATAGGTGACCCACCCTTCCCGCTGGCGGTGGGCCTCAAAGCGCCGGAAGAGCTCCACGAAGTCCTCGTTGTCGTGCCGGGCGGTCCGCACGAGGGATCGGGCGGCGTTAGGCAGGGAGGCCCGGTCGGGATCGGCGTAGGCGAGCTGTTGCTTCCAGGCCCCAACCTGGTCGACCAGGTCCGCGGCCGAGATGGAGAGGTCGTTCGGGTGGAGCCCCTGTTCGTCGGCATGGTCTCGGAGGGCACGACGGGCGAGGCGGTAGGCGCCGGCGTCGGGGGAGGGGGCCTGGTCGGGCTGCGGGCGGGCGCCGGCCTCGCGGAGAATCATGTGGCCCAGGCCGTGGAGGGTTCGGGTCTCCACGCCGTGGAGGCCGAGGCCGTTGAGCGCGGCGGAGAGCTCCTGGACCGTCGCCCGGTTGAACGAACAGACAAGTAGACGGTCGGGCGCGAGGCCCCGGTCCTCGACCAGCATGCGGAGACGATGCACGACGGCGGTGGTCTTGCCCGCCCCCGGGACGGCGAGGACCGCGGCCGGCCCGCCGGCGTGGTGGACCACCGCTCGCTGCTCTTCGGTCAGCTGGTCGGCAGAAATCATTCGACGGGTTCAGGAGACGGGTCGGCCGAGAGCGGAGTAGGCGCCGATCCGTCGAGGGCCTCGGCCAGCCGCGGGAGCACCTCGCCGGTCCGACCGTCGACGTGGACCGACGCCAGGGGCGTTCCGCGGGTCTCGCCCAGGTTCACGATGCCGATGGGTCGCCCGGCTTGTTCGGCGCCACGGACGAACCGGAAGCCGGAGTACACCGTGAGGGAGGAGCCGGTGACCAGCAGGGCGTCTGCTTCGCTTAGCAGCGACCAGGCGGCGTCCACCCGGTCGGGGGAGGCATTCTCCCCGAAGAAGACCACATTGGGCTTGAGGGGGCCGCCGCACGCCCCGCAGCCCGGGACCCGGAAGTTGCGCGTCGCGGGGCGGGGCAGATCAGCGTCGCCGTCCGGGGCGTGCTCCGCGGCGCGGTCGGTCCAGTCCGGATTGAGGTCGAGGAGGCGGGACTGGAGGGTCCCGCGTTCACTGAGCCGTCCGCAGTCGAGGCACACAACCTCCGCGAGCGCGCCATGAAGTTCGACGACCCGCCGGCTGCCGGCCGCCTGGTGGAGACGGTCGACGTTCTGGGTGATGATGCCGTTCACCCGGCCCACGGCTTCCAGTGCGGCGAGGGCCCGGTGACCCGCGTTCGGCCTGGCGGCCTGAAACGACGGCCATCCCAGCGCGCTCCGGGCCCAGTAGTGGCGCCGCGTCCGCTCGCTCTCCACGAATGCCCCGTAGCGAATGGGCGAGCGGTCCTCATCGCGGGTCTCGGGCCCTCGGTAGTCCGGAATGCCTGACTCGGTACTGACGCCGGCCCCGCTGAGGACAGCCACGGTCCGGTCCCGCAGGAGAGCCAGGAGGTCCTCGTAGCCAATCCAGGGGGCAGGATGCGGCATAAGCAGTGGGACGGAATGGGTGCGCTGTGCTTTACGGGCGCCTAGGATGGGGGGTTCGACCCAGGGCAGAGACGGCCGGCGTGCCGCCGCTCGCCGCGGCTCGGACC
>JAZKTD010000197.1:0-6568 GCA_036625705.1 Salinivenus sp. | reverse complement strand
TCACTCCACGTCGCCCATCAGCCGTTTGACCGGCGGAGCGGCCAGCAGCGCGACGAGGCCGCCGCCCCCGACGATGATGGCGACCGTCAGGAAGAGGCCCGACGGATTCAGCCCCTCCAGCTGCCCGGCGATGAGGCCGGCGATGAGGTTTCCGAGTGCGGTGGACACGAACCAGACCCCCATCATCTGCCCCACCCGATTCTCCGGCGCCAGCTTCGTCATCGAGGAGAGGCCCACCGGGGACAGGCACAGCTCCCCGCAGGTGTGCAGGAAGTAGGTCACGACCAGCCAGTGCGCCCCCACCGGATTCTCGGCGGAGGCCTGCGTGGCGCCCCACGCGATCACGAAGAAGCCCGCCGCGAGGCCCGCGAGGCCGAGCGCAAACTTCACCGGGATCGAGGGGTTGGCGTCGCGGCTTGCGAGCCAGGTCCACATGCCCCCGAAGACCGGGGCCAGGAGGACGATGAACGTCGGGTTGATGTTCTGCAGGATGCTGGCCGGCATGGTCCAGCCCGCTGCGACCTGGTAGGCCACGTACCCGAGGAAGCCCACTACCAGCGCACCCAGCAGGCTGACGCCGGCCTTGCCCACCCACCACAGGTTCTTCTGCCGAAACATGCGGTAGCCGATGTAGCCTGCCGGCAGGCCGATCACGAGCACCGTGAGGACGAGCGCCGTTGCCTGCGACAGGGCAAGGGGCCCGAAGCTGCGGGCCGTCAGGTCGCGCGCGAAGAGGTTGAGCGACGAGCCCGCCTGCTCGAAGCCGGACCAGAACAGGGCCGAGAGCAGGAACAGCCAGAAGATGACGAGCAGCCGCTGTCTCTTCCGCGACATCTCGACCTGCGGCGCGACCATCCGCCCGATGCTGACGAGGATAAAGGCCAGTACCGTCGCCCCCACGCCGATCTGACTGGCAAAGGCCGCCCCCTCCACAAACTGCGCCGTCAGGACGGACGCCACGCCGAAGAACGCCGCCAGCCCCGCCGCCCCTTTCGTGCCCAGCGTCAGGTAGGCAAAGAAGAGCACCGTGACGATAATGATGCCGACGCCCACGGCCTCGGCCACCTGCGTGAGCGTGACGGTGATGAGGCCGGACGTGGCCAGGAACGCAAAGGTGACGATCGCCGCGGCGGTCGCCGCGGCGGTAAGGTAGAAGTTGCGGCTCTTGCGCCGCACGGCCGCCTCGTCGTCGGCCTCGAGCAGGCCCGCGTCGCCGAGGTTGACCGCCCCCAGCTTGTAGGAGATGAGCCCGGCGATCATTCCGAATCCGGCCAGCGAGAACCCCCAGTGCCAGCTGTATCCCTCGCCCAGGAAGCCGCAGAGCGTGGGCCCGAGAATCGCCCCGAAGTTGATGCCCATGTAGAAGACCGAGAAGCCGGCGTCCCGCCGGGCTCCCCCCTCCGGATAGAGGTCGCCCACCATCGTGCTGATGTTGGGCTTGAGGAGCCCGGTGCCGATGACGATGAGCACCAGCCCGAGGTAGAAGAACGCCACGTCGGGCAGGCCGAGAGCCGGCAGCGCCAGGCTAAAGTGGCCGGCCGCGATGATGCAACCGCCGACGAACACCGAGCGCCGCTGGCCCCAGATGTTGTCGGCCACCCAGCCGCCGGGCAGTGCCAGCAGGTAAACGAACGCCGTGTAGAGGCCGTAGATGGCGGTCGCCTTTTCGGTCCCGAACCCCAGCCCGGGATTCGCCGCCGCGGCTCCGGCCGGGGCGGTCATAAACAGCACCAGCAGGGCCCGGAGCCCGTAGTAGCTGAACCGCTCCCAGAGCTCGGTGAAGAAGAGGGTCGAGAGCCCTCGCGGGTGCCCGAAGAAGTCCTGGCGTTGGGCCGCGGTTACGCCCCCTCCGTCCGTTGCGGGGCGGCCGCCCCCGTCCTGCATCATATCGTCCGGGTCGCTCGTAGCCATCGGATGCGGTGAATCAATGAGAGTCCAAGCAAGAGGCCGGTGAGTGCCGCCCGAAGATAGCGGCCAGGATCCGCTCTGTCTAATTCTATGTCTAGATTGCCCTCAGCCCGAACCGGGGATTGATTTGATCGTTGCGGTTCGTAGCTTTTTAACGCTCGTCGGCGTCCCTTCCGCGACGCCCCTCCGTTTCGATCACCGGTTTCCCGCAATCCTCCCGATCTTATGGCCGACCAGCCCCGTGCCGACCTCATTGCCCCCGACACCCACGGCCCCCGTTCCCATACGTGCGGCGCCCTCCGGGCCGACGACGAGGGCGCGGAGGTCACCCTGAAGGGATGGGTCGACACCCGACGCGACCACGGCGGGCTCGTGTTTGTGGACCTGCGGGACCGGTACGGGCTCACGCAGGTCGTCTTCTCCCCGCAGGACAACGAGGCGGCCTACGAGGCCGCCGGTCGGCTGCGCCGGGAGGACGTGATTAGCGTACACGGCGTCGTGCGCCCCCGGGGCGAGGAGATGGTCAACCCCGACTTGGCGACCGGCCGGATCGAGGTGAAGGCCCAGGAACTGAACGTCCTCAATACGGCCGAGACGCCGCCCTTCCTCGTGAGCGCCCACGAGGAGCGGCAGATGGACACCAACGAGGACCTGCGCCTCAAGCACCGGTACCTCGACCTGCGACGGCCGGCCCTGCAGGACAACCTCGTGCTGCGACACCGCCTCTACCAGACCACCCGCCGCTACTTCGACGATAACGACTTCGTGGAGGTCGAGACGCCGGTGCTCATGAAGTCGACGCCGGAGGGGGCCCGCGACTTCCTCGTCCCGAGCCGCCTGCAGCCCGGCCGCTTCTACGCGCTGCCGCAGTCGCCGCAGACGTACAAGCAGCTCCTCATGGTGGGCGGGATGGACCGCTACGTCCAGATCGTCAAGTGCTTCCGCGACGAGGACCTGCGGGCCGACCGCCAGCCGGAGTTCACCCAGATCGACGTGGAAATGACGTTTGCGACCGAGGAGCAGGTCTACGACCTCACCGAAGGCCTGATGGCCGACCTCTGGGCCGACCTGGAGGACACCGATCTCGAGACCCCGTTCCCGCGGATGCCCTACGAGGAGGCCCTCCGCACCTACGGCACCGACAAGCCCGACCTCCGCTTCGACCTGAAGCTCCACGACGTCTCCGACGCATTTGCGGGCAGCGGCTTCCGCGTCTTCGAGTCGATCGTCGACGACGGCGGCCACATCATCGCCCTGCGGGTCCCGGACGCCGGCGACACGGGCCGCGCGGCCATGGACCGGCTCGAAGAGTACGTGACCGAGGAGATCGGGGCGGCCGGGCTCATCTACTTTCAGTTTCCCTCCGACGGGTCGGGGATGACGCAGAACCTGAGCACCGACGCGATGCCGAAGGCCTACGGTCGCGCCGCCGCCGAGCAGATCGGGGCCGGCACGGGCGACCTCATGCTCGTCCTCGCCGGACAGGCCCCCACCGTCTACGAGCAGGCCGGCCAGCTGCGGCTCCACCTCGGCGAGGAGCTCGGCCTGCGCCCCGACCCCGGAACGGGGCCCGACCAGTTCGTCTGGATCACCGACTTTCCGCTCGTGGAGTACGACCCGGACGCCGGGCGGTACGTCTCGATGCACCACCCCTTCACCGCCCCCCAGCCCGAAGACCTCGACGCCCTGGAGGACGACCCGGAGGCCGTGCAGGCCCGGGCCTACGACCTCGTGCTCAACGGCAACGAGATCGGCGGCGGCTCCATCCGGATCCACACCCGCTCGACCCAGGAGCAGATGTTCGACCTGCTTGGCATCGGGCCCGAGGAGGCCCAGGACCGGTTCGGCTTTCTGCTCGACGCCCTCCGCTACGGCGCGCCGCCGCACGGGGGCATCGCCCTCGGGCTCGACCGCCTCGTCATGCTCCTGGCCGGGGCCGACTCGCTCCGGGACGTGATCGCCTTTCCCAAGAACCAGAGCGGCCAAGAGCCGATGGTGCAGTCGCCGGACTGGGTCGACCCCGAGCAGCTGGAGGAGCTGGCCCTCCGCCTCGACCTCCCGCCCGACGTGGAGCCCCCCGCCCACGTGGCGCGTCGGAAGCGCCTGGCGTCCTAGAAACGAGTGCTCCCTCGCGAACGCCGGAGATCCGAGCGTGCGCTGCGCGCCGCGGGCCCGAACTTTCCCGGGCCGCCGAGTTTACAAATTGAAAGATGGTTCTTTCTCGATGAGTTGCGCCCCGACGCCGTGGTCCCGAAGCGGGTCCCCATTCCGCCAACCTTTTACGCCGAGGACACCGAGGCCCCGTTCGAGGAGTGCCTCGCCTGCGACCGTTCCCTCCGGGACGGCCCGGTCGACTACGTGATCGAAAAGGGCTACCGCTCCTTCGAGGGCTACGACGTGGAGGAGACCGTTTTCGGATACGCCCTCTGCATGCGCTGCCACGCCACCCTCAGCCGCTCCTTCTCCGCTGCCTCGAAGCGCCGGTGTGAGGCCTACCTCGCCGAGCACGTCGACCTCCGCGAGCGCTCGGCGGTCCTGCTCGGCGCGGACCCGGTCGACCCCGAGCGGTGGACCCGGCACTGCATCGTGCACGACACCCCCCGGGCGGAGCTGCAGGAGTACCAGCTCCTGGCCCACTGTCGGGGCGAGGAATTGCTGCTGACCCACCTCCCGCTCCTGATTGGCGGCCCGGCCGTGGAGGCGCTCGTGCAGCGCCTCTCCAACGAGACGCTCGATGAACTGGGGGGCTTTCGGGACGAGCACTTCGGCGTCCCGCCGGAACTGCAGCGTCAGCCGCAGGGCCCCGTCCTCGCGTGACCGGCGGGCCCGCAACTTCTCGGGGGCGTCCCGGTACCGGAAAACGGCGCGCGCCGTCCCCGCCCCTTTCAGCGAACGCCTCGGTCTCGAACATGAAGCTTGCCAACGTCTCCACCGCTGCCCTTCTCGCCCTGCTCCTGGTGGGCTGTACGTCGAGTCAGCCCGTCACCACCCCGGCTCCCACCGAACGCCCGGAGTCCTCGACGACCGCCTCGACGGACTCTACCAGTGCCCCCGACTCGGGGTCCGACACCACGACCGGCACCACGACCGATACGACGGCCGATACGACGGCCGAGCGCCCCGCGCGGCCGGAGGAGGCTCCGACCGACTGGTTTCACCTCGACCGGGAGCGGCGGCGCATTCCGGGGCTCGCTACGCGGTCGGCCTACGAGACGGTGCTGGCCGACCGGTCGCCCCGCGACACGGTCACCGTGGCCATCATCGACTCCGGCATCGACGTCGACCACGAGGACCTGGCCGCCTCCACCTGGACCAACCGCGACGAGGTGCCCGACAACAACGAGGACGACGACAACAACGGCTACGTCGACGACCGGCACGGCTGGAACTTCATCGGGGGCCCGAACGGCAAAAACGTCGAGCAAGACACCTACGAGCTCACCCGCCTCTACGTGAAGTACCGCGAGCGGTTTGCGGACGTGGATTCCGCGTCGGTGGCCGACTCGAACCGGGACGCGTACCGGCGCTTCGAGACCCTCCGGAAACAATTCCGGCAGAAGCGCCAGCAGGCCCAGAAGGAGCTGAAGAACGTCCAGCAGGCCCGCGACGCCGTTCAGTTTTCCGAGAAGGTGCTGAGCAGCCACCTCGGCGTCGATTCACTCAGCCGCACGACCGTCGACACCCTCACGGCCGACGACCCCCAGCTCCGGAAGGCCCGGGACATTCTGCTTTACTTCTACCGGCAGGACCTTACGCCTCAGGACATCTATGACTACTACGACAGCCTGAAGCGCCGGGTCGAGTACAACTACAACTCGGACTTCAATCCTCGTCCCATCGTTGGGGACGACTACGCGGATAAGACCGAGCGCCATTACGGCAACAGCGACGTCGAGGGCCCCGACCCGTACCACGGAACCCACGTGGGCGGCATCGTCGGCGCGGTTCGCAACAACGACGTCGGTATCGACGGGGTGGCCAATGCGGTCCGCGTGATGTCGGTCCGCGCGGTCCCGAACGGGGACGAGCGCGACAAGGACGTCGCCAACGCGATTCGGTACGCCGTGAACAACGGGGCCGACGTGATCAACATGAGCTTCGGCAAGGGGTACTCGCCCCACAAGGAGGTGGTCGACGCCGCGGTGCGGCACGCCGACTCGATGGGTGTGCTCATGGTCCACGCGGCCGGCAACGACGGCGCCAACGTCGACACCACGGAGAACTACCCGACGCGGACTTACCTCGACGACGGACAGGCCCAGCACTGGATTGAGGTGGGGGCCTCGAGCTGGGAGGCGCCCCCGAACCTGGTGGCCCCGTTCAGCAACTACGGCGAGAAGAGCGTCGACGTCTTCGCGCCCGGCCGGTCCATCTACTCGACGGTCCCGGACAACCAGTACGAACAGAGCGACGGCACCAGCATGGCGGCCCCGATGGTCTCGGGCGTAGCGGCCCTCGTCATGGCGTATTTCCCGGAGCTCCCGGTCGCCCAGGTCCGCTCGATCATCCTGGAGACGGCCACCCCCTTTCCGGAGACGATGGTCACGCGCCCCGGCGGCTCCGAAACGGTGCCCTTCGGCCAGCTCTCCCGCACGGGCGGCATCGTGAACGCCCAGGCGGCCCTCCAGCGGGCCGCGGCCCTCAGCACGCAGTAGGGTCA
>JAZKTD010000196.1:0-6571 GCA_036625705.1 Salinivenus sp. | reverse complement strand
CTCCTTCGCCGTCGTCTCGTCCCACTCGTAGCCGGAGGTGAGGGAGGCGTACTGCGGGTCGCGCTCGGCGGCCTCGTCGTGGGGCAGACTGCCGCGGTGGGACCGCAGGTACGTGAAGGGGGTGTGGTGGAGGAAGTTGGAGACGCGCCCGGTGTAGACGTCGGCGTAGCGCTCGACCTGCCGGGCAAAGAGGCTCTTGTCCTTGCCGGTGCGCATGAGCGGGCCCCAGTTGTCGTTCACCAGGCGGCTGGAGGCCTTGGCGAGGGGGGCGATGCGCTCGTCGAGCGCCGTGAGCTGCGTGCGAATCTCCTGCATGTCGTCTTCGAGCGTCGCCGCGTCGGTGCCGTCCGCGTCGCCGTAGCCCTCCTCCCGGCGCTGCCGCTGCAGGCGCTTCGCCGAAAACTCCGCCTCCAGTCGCTCCTTCTTCTCCATCAGCCGGGAGAGGCGGTCCTGCTTCTCGGCAAAGGCCTGGAACGCCTCGATCTCGGCCTCCAGCTCGCGCACCACCAGCGCCGTGCGCCAGCGCAGCACCTGCTTCGACACGTTGACGTCGACGAAGAGGTGGTCGCCCACGTAGAGGATCTCCTCTCCCCGCAGGCCGAGGCTCTCCTCCACGAGGGGCGCATTGGCGCCGACGTACACGTTCCCCTCCTTCAGGGGACCGTTCTTGTGCTCGCGCAGGAGCCCGTCCTCGCTCTCGACCCGAAAGGCCGGCATGCGCACCGAGAAGAAGTCGGGCTTGCGCGCCCCCACGATCGAGAGGTCGAAGAGGTCGCGCCACGTCATGCCGTCCGGCAGGAAGTCGTCGAAGGCGTACTCCAGCATCGGGCGGGCGTAGTCCCACTCCGAGTTGGTGATGAGCAGCACCTTCTTGCCGGCGCGCTTCTGGTCGAGGAGGGTGAGCGGCATCTCCGGGTCCAGGTTCACGAAGCGCTCGGGGTGCTCGACGATCTTCTCCTTGAGGCGGCCCTCCATGTGCGCCTCGTCGAGCGTCCGCTGCACCGCCTCGAAGAGGTCGGCGTAGCCCATCGACCCCTCCAGCTCGTCGGCGTCGAGCCGGTCGACGAGCTGCATGTACATGCAGGCCGACGAGATGGAAAAGAGGGTGTTGAGGAAGTGCCAGCGGTCCTCCGAGAGGTCGACGAGCGTGCGCTGGTAGACGTCGCGCTGCCGCTCGAAGCCGAGCGGCTCGGTGCCGTGGAAGGCGCGCTTCACGTAGCCGAAGCGGTTGGCCTTCACGACATTTCCGTGCTCGACGTCGATCACGAGCCCGCGGATCACGAGGCTGGGATCGAAGCTGAGGTCCTCCACCGGCCACCCCTTCGCGAGGAGGCCCTCCTTGATGAAGCTGTAGGCCCGCTGCTCCCACTCGCGCATGTGGTAGTGGATGAGCGTGTAGTCCATGTCGTACCCGATGGCCTGGATGCCGCGCAGGTTGAGGGTGCGGTTGCAAAAGAGGCCGCGGGCCGCGTCGATTTCGTCCATGAGGTCGGGGAAGGGTGGGCCAAAATCCGTCGATCGCGCCGGCCCGGAGAGGCCGTTGCGGACCCCGGTAAACAACCGGCGACCGGAATTGCTTCGTTATGAAATGATTGGGCGTTCGGGCCCGCGTCCCGGCCTCGGGGCCGAACTGGCGTTTCTTTTGCTCCGGGCAGGGATGCCCCGGAGGATCGGCGGCCCGGTGCGCCCGTTGGACTGCCGACCGCCCTCGTCCCGGCCCGGATCCTGTTCAGAACGCTCCTCCCCGATGTCCCTGCGCTTCTTCCCGGTGGCCGCCCTGCTGGCCGTTCTCCTGACCGGTCCCGCCGCCCAGGCACAGACCGACGGCCTCCTCACCCTCGACGACGAGACGCACCGATTCCTGGAGTCGCAGCGGGCGAAGGGCCACCTGCCGGACGCCTTCCTGACCCACCGGCCGCTGTCGGTCTACGAGGCGCGGCGCTCCCTCGACTCGCTCGCCGCCCGCGACAGCGCCGCGTCGGTCCTGACCCCCGCGAACCAGCAGCAGCTGGCCCGCCTCCGGGGGGAGACCGCCCGGCCCGGCGCCGACTGGGCCCGGCGCGTATTCTCGCTCTACGAGAACGGCCAGGACCTCGTCTCGATTGAGGGCGACGGCTACGCCTTCCAGCTCAACCCGCGGTACTACGGGCACCTCGGCCCCACCGCCCACGAAGAGGCCTCCGGGCGCTTCGCCAACGACATGGCCTGGCGCAACACGCGGGGCCTGCGCTTCTCGGGCCACGTCGGCGACCACGTCTTCTTCGAGAGCCGCCTCTCGGAGAACCAGTGGCGGCCCGTCTGGCCCGCCTTTTCCAACAACACGGCGCCGCGCGTGGGGCACATCTCGTTCTACGACGACGGCGACCCCTACAACTACTTCGAGGCCACCGGCATCGTAGGCCTGCGGACCCGCCACGTCGAGGTGCGCCTCGGCCGAGGCCGCACCCACTGGGGGCCCGGCCAGGGCAGCGTCTTCTTCTCCGACTACGGCACGGTCCACGACCAGGCCCAGCTCCGGGCCACGCTCGGGCCGCTGCAGTACAGCTACCTGCTGGCCCGCTTCCTCGACACCGAGACCCAGGCGGTGGCCAGCGGGCCGCGGCGTCCCTCGCGGTACGGGGTCTTCCACCACCTCACGCTGCACGCCACCGACGCCCTCACGTTCGACCTCTACGAAGGGGTCATCATGGGCCGCGACACGACCGCCGGGGGCAGCAACTTCGACCCGGCGTACCTGAACCCCGCCGTCGTCTTCCGCCCCGTGGAACGGGACCTCGGGAGCGGGGGCAACGCGCTGCTCGGCGTAGGCGGGGAGTGGCGCCCCCTCTCGGGCGCGGCGCTCTACGGCCAGTTTGTCCTCGACGAGCTGCGCGTGTCGGAGATCGGCAACCAGTGGTGGGCCAACAAGTGGGGCTGGCTGCTGGGCCTGCACGTCGCCGAGCCCGGGGTGCCGCACCTGTCGGCCCGCCTCGAGGCGGCGCGCCTGCGGCCCTACCTCTACAGCCACCGGACCTCGGCCTCGGCCTTCACCCATATGGGCGACCTCGTGGGGCACCCGGCCGGCCCCAACAGCGTCGACCTCTCCCTCTTCCTGGACTACGAGCCGCCGGGCCCGTGGCGCGCGCTGCTGAACGCCTCCTGGACGGTCCGGGGGCGCAACGCGGTCGGGGCCGACGGGACGACGACGGCCAACTACGGCGGCGACGCGACGGCCCCGTCCCGGACCCGCGTGCGGCGCTACGGCGTCTCGCTCCTGCAGGGCATCCGCCAGCGACACGGCGTGCTCGACGCCGCCCTCGCCTACGAGGTGCTGCCCCACCTCCGCGTGACGGCCGCCGTGCGGGCCGAGCGCCTGATCGACGACGAGCGGGGCACGGACTACTACCTCAGCCCCCGCCTCCTCCTGAGCTGGGGCCTGCCGTTCCAGCAGCTCCGGTACTGAGAGGCCCTCGGACCAACCGGGCGCCGGCGCCCGTGAAGGCGCGGCAAAAGGCCCGAGGGCCCGTTGCCCCTGACCGGCGCCCTCCCTTCTTTTGCTGAGGAACGGGACGGCCTCTCCGTCCGACTCGGGTGCCGATCCTCGACTCTCGATCCTCCTATGTCTTCTGCCCCCTCGCTCCCCGACTGGGACCGCGCCGTCGTGAAGGTCGGCAGCGCGCTGATCGCCCCCGACAATAGCGGCTGCAGCACCACGCACCTGCTGCCCATCGCGCGGTTCATCATCGAGAGCCGCCGGCAGGGCAAGGAGGTGATCCTCGTCTCCTCCGGCGCCGTGGCCGCCGGGCTCGCCGAGCAGGGCCGCACGGGCCCCGGCGCCGGCCTCTCGATCCCCGAGCGGCAGGCCCTCGCCGCCCTCGGCCAGCCGCTGCTCATGGCCCACTGGCGCCGCCTCTTCGACGTCTCCTGCGCGCAGGTGCTGCTCACGTACGACGACCTGCAGCGCCGGGCCCGCTTCGTGAACGCGAAGAACACGATCCAGGAGCTGCTGGACCGCGGCACCCTCCCCATCGTCAACGAAAACGACACGGTGGCCACCGAGGAGCTGAAGGTGGGCGACAACGACAACCTCGCCGCCTACGTGGCGGTGCTCGCCGAGGCCGACCTGCTGGTCATCTGCTCCGACGTCGACGGCCTCTACACCGCCGACCCCTACGAGGACCCGGACGCCGAGCGTCTGCCGGTGGTCGAGGCCATCACCGACGACATCTACGACATGGTCGGGGGCTCGCACCGGGCCGTGGCCACCGGCGGGATGCGCACGAAGGTGGAGGCGGCGGAGAAGGCCACCGACCGCGGCATCGACACGGTGCTGGTCAACGGCACGACGGGCGACCACCTCGACGCCCTCGGCCGCGGGGAGATGCCCGGCACCCTCTTCCGCCGCGTCGACCGGCCCCTCTCGGCCCGCAAGCACTGGATGCTGCACGCCCTCCCCACCACCGGCCGCATCGTGGTCGACACCGGCGCCGTCCGGGCCCTCCGGGAGCGGGGCGCCTCGCTCCTCCCGTCCGGCGTCGTGGACGTGGAGGGCGCCTTCGCCCAGGGCGACGCCGTCGAGGTGGTGACGACGGGGGGCGACGACGCCCCGGTGCGCGTCGCGAAGGGCATCACGCAGTACGGCGCCGACGCCCTCCGCCGCATCCAGGGCCGGCAGAGCCACGCCATCGCCGAGGTCCTCGGCGCCGCTCCCGCCGACCACGTCATCCACCGCGACGACCTCGTGCTGACCCGCCCCGCCCGGTCGTAGCGTCCCTCCGCCGACGCGACGTCCGCCCCCAGCGCGCAACGTTCAACGCGAAACGTTCAACGCGAAACGCCATGCCTCGC
The DNA here is from genome assembly GCA_036625705.1 of Salinivenus sp. Taxonomy (GTDB): domain Bacteria; phylum Bacteroidota; class Rhodothermia; order Rhodothermales; family Salinibacteraceae; genus Salinibacter. Next base: position 1,744 of record JAZKTD010000196.1, on the reverse strand, counting down.
CTCGAGCACGCCGCCCTCTGGACGCCCGACCTCGAACGGGCCCGCGCCTTCTACGAGACCTACTTCGACGCCACAGCCGGGGAGAAGTACGTCAACCGGGAGAAGGACTTCGCGTCGTACTTCCTCACGTTTGACGACGGCGCCCGGCTGGAGCTGATGCACACCCCGGGCCTGACGGCCGCCGCCGAGCCCCCGGCCATCGGGTACGGCCACGTTGCAATCGCCGTCGGGTCCGAGGCGCGGGTCGACCGCCTTACAAAGCGGCTCCGCGACGACGGGGTCCCCGTGCTCGGCGGCCCCCGCCGCACCGGCGACGGCTACTACGAGAGCGTGGTGGAAGACCCCGACGGCAACCGAGTGGAGATCACCGCGTAGCTCCACCACGGTCCCGGTCCGGAGCAACTTCCCCTCGCTTGGGGTATAGTCTCTTTGCCTCCCGATCCCTCCCGCATCCATCCCCACTGCCATGCCTGAGACCGCCACCGAAACGCCGTCCGAGTCCGTGTCCGTCGAGGCGCTTGCGGCCGACTGCGAAGCGGCCTCGCGCACGCTGAGCACCCTCTCGACCGACACCAAGAACCGCACGCTGCGCCGCATGGCCGACGCCCTGGAGGCCGCCGAGGACGAGATCCTGGCCGCCAACGACCGGGACGTGGCCGGCGCCCGCGAGGACGGCCTGTCCGAGGCCCTCATCGACCGGCTCGTCCTCAATCCCGAGCGCATTCGGAAGATGGCCGACGCGCTGCGGGACGTGGCGTCCTTTGCCGACCCGGTGGGCGAGATGTCCGGCACCACGCAGCGCCCCAGCGGCATCGAGGTCGGCCAGATGCGCATTCCCCTCGGCGTGATCGCCATGATCTACGAGGCGCGGCCCAACGTGACGGCCGACGCCGCCGGGCTCTGCTTCAAGGCCGGCAACGCCGTGCTGCTGCGCGGGGGCTCCAATGCGTTCCACTCCAACCAGGCCGTCGCCGCGGCCCTGCACCGCGCCCTGGAGGCCGAGGGCGTCCCCCCCGCCGCCGTGACGCTCGTCCCCACCACCGACCGGGCCGCCGTCCAGGAGATGCTGACGCTCAACCAGCACATCGACCTCGTCATCCCGCGCGGCGGCGAGGGCCTCATCCGGTTCGTCGACGAGACGAGTCGCATCCCGGTCATCAAGCACTACAAGGGCGTCTGCCACCTCTACGTCGACGCGGACGCGGACCTGGAGGTCGCGGAGGACCTGCTGCTCGACGGCAAGGTGTCCCGCCCCAGCGTCTGCAACGCGCTGGAGACGCTGCTCGTCCACGAGGACGTGGCCGACTCCTTCCTGCCGCGCGCACAGGCCCTCCTCGACGACGCCGGCGTGGAGCTGCGCGGCGACGAGCGGACCCGACAGCTCCTCCCCGGCGTGGCGGCGGCGACCGACGACGACTACGCCGCCGAGTACCTCGACCTCACCCTCGCGGCGCGCGTGGTCGGCAGTGACGACGCGGCGCGGGACCACATCACCGAATACGGCTCCAACCACACCGAGGTCATCGCGACCGACGCGCTGCCGACGGCCCGCCGCTTCGTACGGTCGGTCGACGCGTCGGTGGTCCTGGTGAACGCCTCCTCCCGCTTCTCGGACGGGGGCGAGCTGGGCCTCGGCGCCGAGATCGGCATCTCGACGACGAAGCTGCACGCCTACGGCCCGATGGGCCTCGACGCCCTCACCACCGAGAAGTTTGTCGTGTACGGCGAGGGCGAGACGCGGCAC
>JAZKTD010000195.1:0-6572 GCA_036625705.1 Salinivenus sp. | reverse complement strand
AGCTGTTTTCATTTCACATGTGGCAAATCCAGCGGTGCGTGACGACTGCAAACGCGCCCACTCCGGTCCTGTTTTTAGACGAACGCGGCCCAATGCGACCTTTAGCCCGGAAAAATCGACTGCGATCGCGAAGACGAGTTCAAATTAAAAGAGGCTCCACCTCCAGCGGGTGGCCAAGAGTTCCGGGGACCGATCAGGAGCCGGCCTGGGCCCCCGTCCCGTTTCACGGATGGACCGCCCGTTTTGTAGATTGCGGTCCCCACCTCTCTCCGACGCGACCCTCTGATCCACGGGCGCTTCCAGCCCCGCACGCTCTTCCTCACAGCCCCGACGACGCTCATGGTTCAACTCGACGCCCATCACGCCCGCCCTTTTCTCGACGACGGCGTCCTGACGGCCCTCCAGCCCGAGGTTGAGGCGGCCCACGAGGCCGTGCTCCACAAGACCGGCCCCGGAAGCGAAATGCTGGGGTGGCGCGACCTGCTCCTGGACCCCGACGACGCCCTGCTGGAGGACATCGAGTCCACCACCGCCCGCCTCCGCCGCGACGCCGACGTGCTGCTGTGCCTCGGCATCGGCGGCTCGTACCTCGGCGCGCGGGCCGTCATTGGCGCCCTCACGCCGTATCTTGAGGCCCGCCGGCCCGACCGCACCCCGGCCGATGCGCCGGACGGCGCGAGCCGGGCCCCGGGCCACCCCCCCGAGGTCCGGTTCGCGGGGCACCACACCAGCGGGGCCTACCTCCGCGCGCTTCTCGACGACCTGGAGGGTCAGTCGGTCTTCGTCAATGTGATCTCGAAGAGCGGCACCACCCTCGAGACGGCCCTCTCGTTCCGGATCGTGCGGGACTGGATGAACGACCAGTTTGAGGACCCCGCCGACCGCACGATCATAACGACCGACCGGGACGAGGGCGCACTCAACGCCCTCCACGAGGCCCACGGCTTCTACAAGAAGTACGTCATTCCGCGCGACGTGGGCGGGCGCTTCTCGGTGATGACGCCCGTCGGACTGCTCCCTATCGCCGCCGCGGGCATCGACGTGCGGTCGTTCTTCTACGGCGCGGTCTCCGCCTGCGAGGCCCTCACCGAGGCCGGGGCCGACCACGACGCCCTCCGGTACGCTGCCCTTCGATACCTGCTGCTCGACGACGGCTACGATGTGGAGGCCCTGGCCGTCTTCGAACCGAAGCTCCGCGACCTCGGTCGCTGGTGGCAACAGCTGTTCGGCGAGAGTGAGGGCAAGGAGGAGACCGGCCTGTTCCCGACGGTCGCCCAGTACACGACCGACCTCCACTCCCTCGGCCAGTACATGCAGCAGGGCCAGCGAACCCTTATCGAGACCTTTCTGCTGCCGGACGATCCGCCGGGCGAGCTCACGGTCCCCACAACCGAGGACGACGTCGACGGCCTCAACTACGTCGCCGGGCAGACGATGGCCGACGTCACCGACGCGGCGTACGACGGCACCGCGCAGGCCCACGCCGACGGCGGTGTGCCGAACATGACCCTTCGGTTCGACGAGATCGCCCCCGAGCCGGTCGGGGAACTGCTCTACTTCTTTGAGCACGCGGTCTCGGTGAGCGGCTATCTGCTCGGCGTCAACCCCTTCAATCAACCGGGGGTCGAGGACTACAAGCGCGAAATGTACGACCGCCTCGGCCGCTAGTAAGGGGCATAGACGGCCCCTGCCAACTGCTCTCGGCGCCCTGCGTGTTGACCGATACGTGACTGATGCGCCGGCCCCGTCCCTGAAGAGAATAGCGCCCATCGCAGGCTGGAGAGATCGGACCAGCCCCCCGGTTCAACATCGGCGGGATCGAACAGAGGAGGGGGAAGCCCCGCTCGCGTATATCACTCTCCGGCCTCTGCGAGGGCCGTGACGGCGGCCATGGGGCTTTCCACAGCGTTGTGGATAACCGGTGGAAAAGTAGTCCATAACCTCTGGATAACTTGACCGGCGGCAGTCTGGCCTCCGTGCCGGTGCATAACTGCCGGGCCTGTCCACAGTCATCCTCGCGTTCTCCACACTGTGGATGGATGTGCACAACCCTGTGCAAAATTTCCGCCTCTACGTGTGGATAGCTGTGGAAACGTGGAAAACTACCCCGGTTTCCCCGGTTTTGGCCGTTTACCGACTTCTGAGAGCGCGTCGATGTGCATAACCCTGTGCACGAACGGCCATTCTATCCACACGGAGTCCGGGACATTGTGGGCGGCTCGCTTTTCCACATTTCCACACGATCAACAACAACAACCACATCTTTTTAAATTTCCCAGGGTGCTTCATTCATACGTAGGGCGTGTGGACAACTTTCTTCCCCGGTGATATCCGGATCCGGCAACTGATATACCCCACAGCACCCTCCCTCAACCGATATAGGGCCGTATACTGGATCCACCATTCGTATATTCGTCCACGGGAATATATCATGGACCTCCTCTCCCTCGTTCTCTTCATCCCCTATCTGCTACCACCGCACGGACCAAACCCGGTCTCCGTTGCTTCGAAGCCACACTGCTCCGCCCTGCGCTGTACTTCTGATCTGAGCTCCTCGTGATGCCCACCGGGAAACCACCTCGGGGGAGGGCATTCCAAACTGGTTGGACCGTCCCACACTCACGACCGCAGTCGTCTTTGTCTCTTCGTCGACCGCGTGGTCGACAAACCGTGGCGTACTGCTGGTGGCAGAGCCATGATGAGGGACCTTTGCCACACGGGCATCCAGCTGGTCACCGTAGGCCCGAACCAGACTTTGCTCGGCGGCGCTTTCTACGTCGCCTGGAAGGAGCACGTCTGTCTCCCCATACGTCAGGTGAAGAACCACCGAGCGTCCATTTTCTCCGTCGATGTCGTGTTGGCGAGGCTTCGACGGTGGCCCCAGAACGTGAACCCGGACGGACCCTCCGATCGAGAACACATCTCCCCGCTCCACCGATCTGCCGACCGTGTTCGTGCGCCGGAGAAGGCGCCGACTCTCCTGGTAAAGGTCCGTTTCGACACGGTACCCGCTGTGAAGAACTCGCCCCACTGACATCTCCCGTAGAAGGGAAGGGAGTCCCCCGAGGTGATCCTCGTCGGGGTGGGTGATGACGACCGTCTCCAGACGACGAACGCCCCGCGCCTCCAGATAGGGCAATACCGAGCGCGACAGGGCGGCACCCGTGCCCGGCGACCGCGGTCCCGTGTCCACCAGCATGCGGTTCCCGCGCGGGGTCGTTACGAGAACAGCGTCTCCCTGCCCTACATCGAAGAAGAGGACGTCGAGCGTTGGCCCACCACCCCGGTCCAGGATCGTCGTCCACACGCCGCCCACCAGCAGGAGGAGGCTGCACACCAGGCACCGCCACCGGTGGCGCGGGCGCGGCCACTGTGCGAGGGCGACCCCTCCGGCTACCATCGCGGCGAGGACCCACGGCACCGGTCGTGGCATCTGCAGCCCCGCCCACCCCAGCCACTCGGCCCCCCAGCGAGACGTGAGAAGAAGGCCGCGGACCAGCAGGTCCGCCGTGCTCCCGAACGCCGCGCCCATCCCGGGCCAGGGCCCACCCACGGCCACCATGCCGAGCGCCGCCGAGAGCGCGAGTCCCGTACACGGGATCCCCGGGACGTTGAGGACGAGGCCGCCCACCGACACCCACCCGAAGTGCCAGAGCAACACGGGCCCGGTCCCAATCGTCGCGGCCGCGGAGGCACTCGTGACCGAGACCGCCCACTCCGCGGGGGACCACGACGTCCACCGGTCGGGGACCCACGCCATTAGGCGCGGATGGATCGTCACAATCGCCGCCACAGCCCCCATGGAGAGCTGGAACCCGGCGTCGAAGAGGGCAGGCGGCCGCAGCGCCAGAAGCACGATGGCGGCCACCCCCAGAGTGTTCAGCGGGTGGGACGACCGCTGGAAGAGGATCCCCCCGATAAACAGAGCGGCCATGATCACCGCCCGCACCACCGACGGCCGCGCCCCCGTAATTGCCATGTAGAGCCCGAGGACGACGACCGTAAAGACGGCCCGTCCCCCCTCCACGGCACGCCAGCCCAGCCGAAACCGCATCAGCAGCGGACGCAGGAGCGTGTACAGCACCATCCCCACCAGAAAGACGTGGAGCCCGGACACGGCGAGAAGATGCATCAGCCCCGTCCGCGCAAAGCGAGCCCGCTGTCCGTCGCTGATTCCGCTTCGGTCGCCGAGCAGAAGGGCCCGGAGCACGGCCCGCCCGTCCTCGCTCGGCACGAACCGGCCGATCTGGCCGCGGACGTAGCGGCGAACGCCCACGACGAGGTCGCTGAACGGCCCCCGGGCAGCGGGATCTACCGTCACGTTCTGCCCGTCGCCGACGTACATCACGCAGCAGACGCCTCGCCGGGCCAGGTACGCGGCGTAGTCGAACCCCCCTGGGTTGCGCTGCCCGGGCGCCGGCCGCACCGCTCCCCGAAGCCGGACCCGGTCGCCCTGGTGAACCGGCGGAAAGGACACTGGATCATCCGTCCAGGGTGGGGGCCGGAGCGTGACCCGTACCCGGCCGTCGACGGGTGTCGTGGTCGAGTGGGCCCCGACGGAGTCCACCGTCACCGTAAACCGAGTGCCCCCGGAGCGCTCCGGGGCATCGGCGACGACGCCCACCACAGAGAGCGGAGCGTCGGGCGTTCTTTTCGCCACCGGCTCCAGCGCCCCGAACGCGGCGTCCTCGTACAGCGCGTGGCGGGCCCCCCCGACACAGACTCCCACCAGGATCACCGCCCCGATGCGGCCGAGCGGCGCGAGGGAGACCAGTCGCCGGCGCTCCCACCACCAGGACAGTCCGAACACGACGATTCCGACCCCGACGCCGGCTCCCCACAGAGCAAGACGTCCCCCTGCTAGCATCTCTTCTCCGAGAACGCCGGTCGCAAAGGCCCCGGCGAGCAGGAGGGCGGGGTAGGCGGACCACTGGATCGACGAGTCGGGACGCACGGCGCTTCGGGGGGAGCGGTGCGCGGGGCAGCGACCGTCCGGATCGGGTAGACACACGACCGGACCCGATCATAACCTCCGGATGACCTCCGAGATACCGATCCGTGAGAAAGTACGTAAATCATTTATCGCCCCAGCTGAGGACCGAGCACAGCCGCAAGCAAAGAACGGACTTCAGAAACGTATTCACGTATCGGTGGAGGGACAAGATTGAGGGAATCCGATTTCCCGACTGAACCTCCGGTTCCTTCGGGAATACGAGCCCATCGCTGCATCTTTCATGCCCCGGTAGCCGTTTCCGCACCGACAGGCCCTCTCTACGAGCCCAGGCTGTCCTCTCCATGAGCACCCGACGTGAGGCCCGCAAACGTGTGATGCAGGCGCTGTACGCCCACGAGCAGGGCAGTGGGAGCGCCGATCACGTCGTCCGAACTCTCGTCGTCCCGGAGTTTGGGGACGACCCACAGACCCGCGAATTTGCGGAGCAGCTCTTCCGCGCCACGGTGGACGTGATGGACGAGGCAGACGAAATCATCCGGGCGCACGCCACGAACTGGGACCTTTCCCGCATCACCGCCGTCGACCGGGCCCTGCTCCGCATGGCGACGGCGGAATTCCTTACGTTCGAGGAGATCCCGCCGAAGGTCTCGATCGACGAAGCCATCGAAATCGCAAAGACCTACAGCACCGACGACAGCGGACCCTTTATCAACGGCGTCCTCGACGCGGTGCTCATGGACCTGCACCGGCAGGATCGCCTCGACAAATCCGGCCGCGGCCTCGTGGGGATGGAGTCGATCCGGGAGCGGGCCGAGTCGGAGTAAGGCGACCCGCGACCGGTACACAAGGATCAGATGCCGTTCGCTCCGCATATTTTACAGGTTAACGAGAAGGAGCAGCCCCCTTCTCCTCGAATGTTCACTTCAAGGCACTCCACCGCCGAAAGGCGATCATAATGCGATGGGTCTCATAGCAATCGGCGACATACACGGATGCGCAAAGTCCTTCGACGCACTTCTCGAAGAGATTGACCCCTCGCCTGACGATCACCTCCTCTTCGTCGGGGACTACATCGACCGGGGGCCCGACTCGAAGGGAGTCATCGATCGCCTCCTCGATCTCCGCGACGAGGTCGAGTGCACCTTTCTGCGGGGGAACCACGAGTCGCTGATGCTCGGGTACCTCGACGAGGGCGCCTTCAATCTGTGGCGGGTTAACGGCGGTGTCTCGACCCTCCAGAGCTATCTCGGCAACGGGGAGTCGGAGATCGAAGTCCCCGACCACCACGCCGAGTTCGTCCGCGAGACGAAACTCTACCACGAAACCGACGACTTCTTCTTCGTCCACGCCGGGCTGAAGCCGGATCTGACCATCGAGGAGAACCTGGAGCAGAGCGACGAGAAGGTCTTCATGTGGGAGCGGGAGCACATCGGGGCCGAAGAGTTTGCCTGGGAGAAGCCCGTCGTGTGTGGCCACACGCCCCGACCGGAGCCCATCAACCGGGACAAGCTGATCCTCATCGACACCGGATGCGTGTACCACATGCAGCCGGGCATGGGGCGCCTCACGGCCGTTCGACTTCCGGAGCGGGAGTTCATCGCGGTGGACTACGTCGACT
>JAZKTD010000009.1:0-30045 GCA_036625705.1 Salinivenus sp. | reverse complement strand
AGGTGCTGTCGGAGTACGGCATCCCCTACACCGTCACCGGCAGCGAGGACCTGGGCGACAGCGACGAGCTGAAGGCACTCGTCGACCTGCTGCGGGCGGGGCGCCGCCCGGATGACCCGGTGGCCGCCGTCGCCTACCTGCGGGGCCCGCTGGCCGGGTGGAGCGACGAGGACCTCTACCGGTTCCGGCGGGCCGGGGGGCGATTCGACCAGATGGCCGATCCGGTGCCCGATGACGTCCGGGCCGCCCTCGACGAGACGCGGGCGGACCGGGTCGAGGGGGCCGTCGAGCGGCTGCGGCGGGCCCGGGCCGTGATGCGCGCGCACCGCCCCGGCGTCGGTACCGAGCAGCTCGTCGAGGAGAGCGGCCTGCTCGCCGGGGCCGCCCATCCCGACGCCGCCCGCGAGGCCTCGCTCCGCGCGGGGGCCACGCTCCGGATCGTGAGCTACGTGCAGCACCTCGGCGCGCAGGGCCTCGGCTGGGGCGAGGTGGTCGACGAGCTGGACCTCGTCCTGCAGGGCGACGAGTCCGTCGACGGCATGACACTGGAGACAGGCCACGGCGACGCCGTGCGAGTCATGAACGTCCACCAGGCGAAGGGGCTGGAGGCGCCGGTCGTCTTCCTGGCCGACCCGTACAGCAGCGGGAGCGCGCCCGCCCCTAAGATGCACCTCCGCCGCGAGGACGAGGCGATGGTGGCGCCGGTCGTGCAGGGGGAGGGCTACTTCGAGCGGGTCACGCACGCGCCCCTCGGGTGGCACGCCGACACCGACCCGGCCTACCAGGCGGAGGAGGAGCGCCACGAGGCCGCCGAGGAGCGCCGGCTCCTCTACGTGGCGGCCACGCGGGCCGAGCGCCTTCTGGTCGTGTCGACCTACCCCGAGAAGCCGAACGACGGGCCGTGGTCGCCGCTCTACGAGCCCCTAAAGGCCGCCGACGTGCCCGCCCTCTCGGTGCCCGACGTAGAGCCCCCGGCGTCGCGGACTGCGCCGGCGCCGGCCCTTGAGGACAGCCGGACGGACCGGCAGGCCCGGATCGACCCCCGGTCGCGCCCGTCCTTCGCGGTCACCGCCGTGACGGAGGGGGCGTCCGACGAGGAGGGGCTGGCCGCGGAGGCGGGGGGAAGCTCCGAGTTTGGGACAGTGCTCCACGACCTGCTGGAGCACCTCGTGCGGCACCGGGCCGATCCGCCGTCCTTCGACGACTCTGCCCTGCGCGCCGCCCTCGACCGGGCGGACGCCGACGCCGGCCCGCCGGCGGTGCGGCGCCTGCGGAGGATGCTGTCGGCCTTCCGCGAGAGTGCCATCTGGGCGGAGCTGGGGGTGGCCGCCGCGGTGCACACCGAGCATCCCTTTGCCCGCCGAGACCCCGGGGAGACGGGCACCGGCCCCGAGGACCGCATCCAGCGCGGCACGATCGACCTGGTCTACCGCGCCGACGGCCCGTGGACGATCATCGACTACAAGAGCGACCGCGTGGGGACCGGGGCCTCGCGGGAGGACCTGGCCGCGGCCCTCGGGCCCGACCACGCGTACCGCCGACAGGTGCGGGCGTACGCCGCGGCCTGGGTGGCCCTCACGGGCGAGCCCGTCGGCCGGGCCGGCCTCTGGTTCGCCGACGCCGGGGTGTTCATCCCCGTTCGAAGAGACGCGGTCGACGCCTCGCGGTAAGAGAGGGAGCACGGGGCCCCTATTGGTTCTCGTCGTCGGGACGGCGGACGCGCGTCGGGGCGGGCGGCTGCTCGCGGAGCTGGGGCGGGTTCTGCTCGAGGAGGCGGAGGCCCTCCTCCATCGCGCGCTCGAGCTGCGGGTCGCGGCCCTGCTCGACGAGGCGCGGCGTCATCTCGACCTCGAAGTCGGGGGCGACGCCCTCGTTCTCGATCGCCCACTCGCCCTCGGTCGTGAAGAAGCCGCCGCGCGGGGCTGTGATGCCGCCCCCATCCACCAGCGATGGCGTGCCCCAGATGCCGACGAGGCCGCCCCAGGTGCGCGTGCCCACCAGCGGGCCGATGTCCATCTTGCGGAACAGGTACGGCAGGTAGTCGCCCCCGGAGCCGGCCATCTCGTTGATGACCATCACCTTCGGGCCCCAGACGCCGGCCCCCGGAGAGGTGAACGGGGTCTTGTCGCCGACCGGGTTGTTGAAGTAGCCGTGCAGCTGGCGGCTCATCACGTTGACCATGTAGTCGGCCGCCGAGCCGCCGCCGTTGTAGCGCTCGTAGATGGTGGGCCAGTCGGCCCCGTGCAGGTTCTCGACGTAGAAGTAGTCGCGCTGGAAGCGCCAGGCTTCCCGGTAGATTTGGGCCCACTCCTCTGGCGGCGTGATGCGGGCCTCCAGGTCCGCGAAGAGGTTTCATTCGGCCGTCTCCGCCTGCCTGAAGCACAGTCCCACACTCTCGTAGAAAGTGTTTATAGATCTGTGCAGGGACCAGTATCGTCGTAGGTGAGGCCGGTCAGGGTCCGCGTCGAACCGGGTCAGGTTGCCGACCGCGTCGTAGGCGATCGCGCCTGCGGCGGCCGCTGTGGAGGACGCTGCTTCCGCCCCGGCACTTCAGCGCCGTGAGATTTCCGTTCTTGTCGTGGGGGATCCCCGGCAGGTCAGGGTTGCCGCCGGTGCCGGTTTGCGGGCAGCCGCCGGAGTAGTAGTGTGGTTGGCAACCGTAAGCCGGGAGAGCCGGTCGTAGCTGTGGCGGTAGCGGGTGTGGGCGTGGGGCCCGCCGGGCTGGCGGAACCTGCGCGACCCGGACGTTGCCGTTCTTGCGATAGATATACCTCGCGCTAAACGGGACCGCCCTATCCCCAACGTCACCAACGGCCTTGAGCCGTCCGGGTAGTACCCGCAGGCGAGGGGCTCGTGAGTGTCGCGGTCGGCGGCGTTTTCGACCTGCTCGTCCGCCGTGTAGATATAGCGGTCCTCCAACGTGACCGACCTTAAAAGCCACAGGCCGAGACCTGTGCTCGGGCTGGCAACACGTCCGGGGATGGATACGTCTATGAAGAAAATATTAAGCAAAAGAGGCCCATATTCGAAAGTTTTCATGTTCTGCCCCGGGTCTTTATAGTGTTGTCACATATTTGGCCGCACCTGGCCGATACTGGCTCTTGGAGTTCCCTCTGAGGAGGAGCCGTGGAGGGAAGGTCGTCAATCTTCGGGACCGAATATTCAGGCCGAAATGCTTGACTCACTTGAATGTTATCGATAACACTCGGTCGACGAGAGGGGCGATCTCTCCTGGGAAGCGGAGACCAAGGACCGATCCTGCGACTGGGTGCTCCTCCGCCCGGTCGTGGCGGAACGAGTCGGCGGCCAGGGGACTCACCACGCGCAGCGCGATCCAAATTTTCTACCTTATCATGCAACGCCTTGAACGTCCTCTGGAAGCGCTTACGCCTTTGGGGGTCCTCTCTTTCGTTTTGGTCATGGTGATTTCACTACTACTGGTTCCGGAGATACAGGCTCAGACTGTGGAGGGGCAGGTCGTAGAGCAAGCAACCGGAGAGCCCCTGCCTGGTGTCAACATCACCATCGTTAACAGCACGATCGGGGCTACCACCGATCCACAGGGGCAGTATCAACTCACGGTACCGTCTCTCTCCGACACGCTTCGATTCTCTTTCGTCGGGTACCAGACCCGGACCATCCCCATTGACGGGCAGACGCAAATTGACGTCACCTTACAGGCCACTCAGGTCGCTGCCGGGGAGGTTGTGGTCGTCGGATATGGGACTCAGCGCGCCCCGGAGGTGTCGGGGGCCATCTCGACGACCCCGCCCGCCGAGCTCGACAACGTCACCAAGACCAGCGCCGAGGCGCTGCTGCAGGGCCGCATGCCCGGGGTACGGGTCGAGACGGGCGGGGGCTCGCCGAATTCCGAGACGACGGTGGTCATTCGGGGAACCGGGACGTTCGGAAATGATCAGCCCCTCTATATTATCGACGGGCTGAAAACGAACAGTATGGGACATCTGAATTCACAGGATATCGCGTCCGTTCAGGTTTTGAAGGACGCCTCCACCGCCGCGATCTACGGAAACCGTGCCGCCAATGGCGTTGTGCTCGTGGAAACGAAGAAGGGTAGCTTGGGAGAGGAGCAGGACGGACTCGACGTCAGCTTCAGCAGCAGCGCGGGCGTACAAACTCCCACGAACACCTATGACTTTCTGAACGCCAGTCAGTACGCGAGACACAACAACGCGACGCACAGAAATGACGATTTGCCAATTGCTCCGGCCTACACAGAGGAGAACTTCAACTTCGACAATCCAGAGGTGGATACCGATTGGCAGGACGTCAATCTCCACGATCCGCTCAATTCTACGGTGACGCGGACCACACTCGGTGTATCCGGAGGAGGCGAATCATCGTCCATATACGTGTCGGGAGAGTATATGAACCGGATCGGACTTGTCAAAAACACGGACTACAAACGATATGGATTGCGGATCGGGTCGCAGTTTGAGTTTGGGAAGCTGAGGATTGAGGAGTCCCTGTCGGCCACCCGCGAAATTAATGATCCCAACAGCTTTTTTGGCCGGGAGCGGGGGGCATTGCCCGTGATTCCAGTGCGAAACGAAGACAATTTGGGCGGTTTTGCAGGAGTTCGGCCCAACTTCCACGGCGTCGCTCGGGGAATTAACTGGTACGGGGTCGGTGTGCTCAATGAGCATGAGATTACCACCGATCAAGTCATCGGTAACGTTCAAACGACCTACTTCCTTTTAGAGAACCTTGAGGTGGACGTGAATTTGGCTCTGGAGTACGGCCAAGTGAACAATTACGACTTCATGCCCGCGTTCTTTCAAAGCACGTCGCAGGAAGCATTTAACGATGTAGCCGACCTCTTCGAATCGAATCAGCGTCAGTTCGACACGATGATCGAGGCGACGGCAGAGTACAACAAATCAGTCGGGAATCACAACTTCGATCTGCTAGGCGGTTGGACGGAGGAGCGGGACCGAACCAACGTTAGCTCTATCGATGTGGCGGGATTCCCGAACAATCAGCTTCGACAGGCTGCGTCCGCCTCCGAGATCGTTTCCACCAACGGTGAGCTCTTCGAAAGTGCGCTCCGGTCCGGATTTGGGCGTCTCAACTACAACTACGACAACAGGTACCTGTTGAGTGCTACGTTTCGGGCAGACGGGTCTTCCCGGTTTCGAGAGGGGAATCAGTGGGGTGCTTTTCCGGCGGCCTCGGCCGGTTGGCGAATTGGGGAAGAAGCATTTAGTCCTGACTTCTTTGATGCACTGAAACTCCGGGGCAGTTACGGGACGCTCGGCAACCAGAATATCGGTCCATATGCGGCAATTACAGGCCTCAATGTTAACGCCAGTGCGTTCTTCCCCGGCGGGGCGGAGGACGGGACCGCGTTGACGAGTTTCTCCAACCCCGAGATTCAGTGGGAAGAAACCACAATGATCAACGTGGGGCTCGACGCCGCGTTCTTAGACGACGCGTTGACGATCACGCTCGACTATTTCCAAAAGGACTCGGATGGGATTTTAGCGAACGTTCCGATTCCGATTGCCGGGGGAGTGGGGTCGTCGGTTCTAGAAAACGCGGCGTCCGTCGAAAACAACGGGTTCGAACTAGGCGCGCAGTATGAAAATGAGTTCGACAACGGCCTCCGGTTCAGCGTCTCCGGAAATCTCAGTCGCATCCGCAACGAGGTCAAAAGCCTGGGCGAGGGCGTGAATCCGATTGCGGGAGGAGGGTTCACCCAACAGGGCTTCAATGCCACCCGCACGGCCCCGGGTCAGCCCATCGCGAGCTTCTATGGATACACTGTGGACGGCATTTTTCAGAACGAGCAGGAAGTTGCAGAAAGCGGACTAGACAACGTTCAGCCCGGGGACTTTCGGTTCCGGGATCTCAATGACGACGGGGTCATCAACGACGATGACAAAACCTTCATTGGGAGCCCACATCCCGATTATCAGTTCGGCATAAATACGAGCGCGAGCCTTCAGAACTGGAACATAAGTGCGTTTATCCAGGGAGTGCAGGGGAATGACGTCTGGAATGCGAAAAAATTCCAGTACGTCCTGGACAATGCAGGAGGAAACAAGATCACTGACGTGCTCGACTCGTGGACCCCCGAAAACAGAGATACGAACATTCCGAGGGCAACCCTGCAGGATCCCGCGGGCAATAAGAGGTCCTCAACGTTCTTCGTAGAAGATGGCTCCTACGTCCGTCTCAAAAGCCTTCAGGTTGAATACGACGTCCCTACCGGCGTTTCCCGGGCCCTCGGTACGGTGTTTGGGGCAGAGCCGGACATTTCCCTCTACGTTCGGGCAGAGAACGTAATTACCCTGACCGGCTATTCCGGCTACGATCCAGAGATCGGTCGACACAGTGGGGGATTATTTGATCAGGGAGTCGACATAAACGCACATCCACGTCCCGAAACGTATTCGGTCGGCCTCGACATGCAGTTCTAGCGCGGAGACAACCACAGCGACACATGAACACCGGGATTCGTACTACATCCAGTTTTAAGATCACGATATGATGCGTCCTAAGCTTCAGACGTTTCTTTTGAGATCATTCGTTTTGGCCTTTACGGTGACCTCCTTGTCTCTCGCAGTGGTTTCCTGCGACAGCAATTCCCTGGACGTTGATGATCCGAACAGGCTCACGCCGGAGAACTTCTGGAGAAATGCGGAGGACGCCAAGAAAGGGGTAATTGCCTGCTATGGTCCCCTGACCACGATTCAGGGGTGGGGACGAATGATGGGGGCCATTCACACGATTCACCGGGGCGATATCGTGGACGTAAATCCTCAACCCAACGTCTACGATACAGGAACATTTACGGTTGGACCCAGCCTGCCGCGCCTCGAGGAACCATGGGGAGAACTATTCGCGATTGTGGCTCGCGCTAACCAGGTCCTCGCAAATGTCCCCGACATAGACATGGAGCAAGATCTGAAAGATCGGTACCTCGGGGAAGCGCACTTTCTGCGCGGTCTGGCGTATTTCTATCTGGTCAACATGTGGCGCAACGTTCCGCTGTACACCAGCGCCATAACGAACCCCGACGACGTGAACATCGGGCAGGCGGAGCCCGCCGAGGTGTGGAGTACCGTCAAGTCGGACTTCGAAAATGCGCAGTCCTTGCTCCCCGAGACGGTGCCAGACGGGGAGGCCGGAAGGGCAACCCGGGGGGCAGCTACCGCTATGCTCGGGAAGTCCCATCTCTACAACGAAGAATGGGCCGACGCCGCTGAGGAATTCCGAAAGGTCATCGACTCGGGAATCTACGAGCTCACTGACAATTACGGAGAAAACTTCTCTAGGGAGCACCTCAACAACGAAGAATCCGTCTTTGAGCTTCAGTACGAAAGCACTCCGAATGGAAGTTGGGGACGAAGCGGAACAGAGAATCCCATGCGGGGGCAGGCATGGGAGCCTGACATTGCCCCACCCGGATTCACGAGCCAACAGAGTGTGAACATTAACGATTGGGTCTTCGAACTCTTCATGGAGGACGAGACCGTCTCCGGCGATATCGATCCCCGAGCCTTCGAGACGCTCCTTTGGGACTATTCGGGGGCTAAGGTCTACCAAACCACCTTCGACGACGCGTTCAGCGGAGATGCCCAGGACGAAGTTTATGTTCGCAAGTATCTGAACTTCGAACGTGAGAGCTCCCTCGTTCCCGGTAGCTGGGCGTGGTCAAATAACAATTACCGAATGGTGCGATTCGCCGACGTCCTTCTGATGTATGCAGAGGCAAAAAACGAGGCGGACGGGCCTTCCGGTGAGGTCTACACTGCACTCAACCGAGTGCGGAGGCGGGCGGATATGCCCGACGTTCAGTCAGGACTGTCCCAGGCGGAACTGAGAACTGAAATCCGGGAGGAACGAGTCCGCGAACTGGCACTCGAAGGGCACAGGGCCTTTGATCTGCTCCGTTGGGGAATTATGGCGGACCGGTTCATCAACAATCCCGAGTTGCGGGAGAATGCCGGGATGAATTTCGAGAGAAACAAGAACGAAATCCTCCCAATCCCTCAAAACGATATCGACTCGAATCCCAAGTTCGAGCAGAATCCTGGCTACTAGCCGACGGTACGCGGCGCCCCCCGTGTGCGGCCACCGGGGCGGTTCCGTGTGGGACGCAACCGCCCGAGCGCCGCCGGACGGTCCCTCGCGCGCCGACATCCCCTCGTGTGCCGACATCGACTCCTAAAGCCTCTTCCTTTCATCCCACCCTTCGGGTGACGCCCGTCCCGGCGAGTTCCCCACGCGTATGGCCCGTGCTTTGATGAGGAATCCGGTGTTGTGGGGAGCCGTCGTCTCGGCAGTGGTCCTACTGTGCTCCTGTGGCGGGGAGGGAAGAAAAGAGGTGCTCCTCAGGCGGCTCGGAGAGGCGGAGACGGGAATCGCCTTCAATAATGAGATCGCCACCAGCGACTCCATCAACTACCTCAGCTTCTACTACACCTACAACGGGGGCGGTATTGGCGTCTCGGATTTTGACGGGGACGGGCGCCTGGACCTGTTCTTCGGGGGCAATATGGTGTCCTCCCGGCTCTACCTGAACAGGGGCAACCTGACGTTCGACGACGTGACCGAGGAGGCAGGAGTGCTCGATGAGCAGTGGGTGACTGGGGTCTCCGTAGTGGACGTCAACCGGGATGGCCGGCCGGACCTCTATTTGAGCACCGTCAACCGAACGAATGACGCCACAAACCGGCTCTACGTGAACCAGGGCACGGGCCCGAACGGCGTCCCGACCTTCGAGGAGCGGGCCGAGGCGTATCGGCTCGACGTGCGGCGAAATACGACGCAGGCCGTCTTCCTGGACTACGACGGTGATGGGGACCACGACGTCTTTCTGGTGAGTGCCGGAGAGGGGACCAGTCTCAGGAAACGGCAGATGATTACGAACGAGAACGGAATGGGAACGAGTGGAAGGTTCTACGAGCGGATCGGGGGAGAAGGCGGCCACTACGTGGACGTCTCCGAGCGCGTCGGCGTGACGGAGGGAGGGGTGACCCTCGGCGTCGACGTCGACGATCTCAACCGGGACGGCCGGCCGGACCTCTATGTGGCGAATGACTTCGTATCCAGCGACGTCCTGTACCTGAATCGTGAGGGGGAGCCCTTCATGAAGGTTGCCGATCCAGCCCAGAACCATCAGAGCTACAGCAGTATGGGGGTGGAAATTGCAGATCTCAACGACGATCGGCTCCCTGACATCTTTGTCCTGGACATGCTCCCCGGGGAGTATCGGGATCAAAAGAGGTACCTGGCAGGAAACGAATACGGAGCCCTCCGAAAGGACATGGCTCGCGGCGTGATGCCACAGTTTGAGCTCAATGCCCTCCACCTCCATCGTGGGGTGGACCGCCGCGGGATTCCCCGGTATTCGGAAATGGGACGGCTGGCGGGCCTGGCCGCCACGAACTGGAGTTGGACACCCGTGGTGGCCGACCTCGACCAGGACGCCTACAAGGACGTGTACGTCACGAACGGATTCCCGAAAAATGTCCTCGACCAGGACTTCCTCGACGAGGTCACGAGAAATCTGACATTCGGGACGAGAAAGAGTCGCGTGGCCAAGAGGCGAGAGATGTACGAGGAGAGGACCGGGATACGGGTGAGCGATTACGTCTTCGAGCAGGGGAAAGACCTGACCTTTTCGGACAGGACCGGAGAGTGGACGAGAAGGGAGGGGACCTACTCCACCGCGGCGGTGGACGCCGACCTCGACGGCGACGGGGATCAGGACATCGTGGTCCAGCGGGTCAACGACACTCCTTTTCTCCTAAAAAACAGAACGAACGAGACGGATGGCGGGGACTTCCTGACGGTCTCGGTTCGGGATCGCCACGGGGGATACGCGCTCGGAGCGAAGGTGACACTGCATCTTGGGACGAAGACGAAATACGAGTACCTGTCAGGGATGAGCGGATATCTCTCCAGCAGTACCGCTCCCGCTCACTTCGGTGTCGGAGAAACAGACCGCGCAGATTCTCTCGTCGTAGTCTGGCCCGATGGGGCGCGAAAAGTGGTCCGTAACGTTCACACGAACGACCATCTCACGCTCTCGCCTCCTCCTTCCGGATCCCGCGATTCAGCCCAGATTGCTTCCGCCAGTTCCCATTCACAACTCTTCCGGAAGACGACAGATCAACTTGGGCTCCACCATCGGCATCGAGAGAATGCCCACCGGGAGTTCACTGTGGATCCCGTGCGGCCGCGAATGTACTCCCGAACGGGACCGGCATTAGCGGTTGGGGAGGTGGACGACCAACACGGATCGGACGTCGTCGTGGGAGGCGCCGCCGGCCAGTCAGCAACTCTCTTCCGTCGCCGGACGGACGGCACGTTCTCCTCAGAACCGATGAACGAGGCCGATTCGCACTTCGAGGATACGGGCATGCTCCTCTTCGACGCGGATGGGGATGGGGACAATGACCTCTACGTGGCGAGCGGGGGAAGCGAGTTCGAAGCGGACAGTCTCTACCAGGATCGCCTCTACATCAACGACGGGAACGGGAACCTCCAGCGGGCGAAAAGACGTCTGCCGGAGGCCTCGTCCAGCAGTGGGTGCGTTGTTGGGGCGGACTACGACGCTGACGGCGATCTTGACCTCTTTGTGTGTGGGCGCTACAGTCCGGATTCGTACCCGTTGCCTCCCGAGAGCTACCTGCTCCAAAATGAAGGAGGCCGCTTCCGAGATGCTGCCGGGGACCTGTCTAGCGATTCTCCTCTCGGAATGGTTACGTCGGCCCTCTGGACCGACTTCAACGGGGATCGTGCCGTGGATCTCGTGATCGTAGAAGAGTGGGGCCCAATCCGGTTTTTTGAGAACACCGACGGCCGATTGGTTGAGACCACCCGGGAGATGGACTTCTCGAACTGCTCCGGCCTCTGGAGCAGCATCCACGGAGTGGACTACGACAGCGACGGGGACACCGACTATGTGGTCGGCAATTTCGGGCAGAACAACCAGTTCACCCCCGTGTCTCCGGAGCGTCCTCTGCGTCTCCTCACGGGAGCAATTGATGGCGAGACACGCCGGGACTACCTGCTCGCCAAGCCGGTGACGGACCCGAGTGGGCGAGCGTACCTTGCGCCCTACCCTGGGCGGAAAGATCTTATTTCGAAATATCCGCACCTGCGATATTCGATTCCCGACTACAAAACGTACTCGACGCTGCCCGCACGCCGGGTCTTCGACTCCTCGCCCAAGCAAGACCTAAAAGCAGAGTGTTTGCAGTCGGTTTACCTGGAGAAAACCGGCCCCGGCACCTTCGAACGGCACGACCTCCCCTGGAAGACACAGGGGGCCCCGATTCACGGAATCGTCTCGGGACGGATTGATGGAGACCCCTACCCGGAGATCGTCGCGACCGGGAATCTCTTCGTCAGCGAGACCCTCTACGGATGGCAAGACGCAGGGATGGGAGCCTACCTTGAGTTCCGGGACGGCCGGATTAGCTATGTTGAAAATCAAGAAAGTGGACTTTTCCTGAATGGGGACACCCGGTCTCTCACACACTTGTTCACCAAGAAATTCGGACACGTCCTGCTGTCCGGTGCTAATTCGGACAGCTTGACCGCTGTGGAGAGCACACTCGATCTGGAAAAGAGAAGAGTTCTGAAAGCTGAACCGCTAGATATGTCGGCGAGCATCCAGATGGAGGACGGGCGCGTCCTCAAGAAGGAATTCTACTACGGGAGCGGGCATTATTCACAGTCTCAGCGATTCGTCCTCGTCCCTAAGTCCGCGGCGTCAGTCAAGGTCTACCGGTACGATGATACAAGCAGGAACGTGTCGTTCTGAGCAATTTCCCCGGCCGATCATCAGTCGTTGAACGCTCATTCTGTTTCCGAACACACCATCCTCGTGAAGAGGCGCTCCTTCCTGTCCGGTCTCGCCACCTCCCTCGCCCTTCCGTTCCTATCAAGGACCTCGCCGTTCCGGAACCCGAACCAACTCCCTCAATCTGGTGACGGAACCTCCGCGCTGCATCCGACCCGGCGCCCCGACGCCCCGAGCCGGCCGCGAGCCGCGGCAAAGACGTGGTTTCAGGATGCAAAGTTCGGAATGTTCATCCACTGGGGCGTGTACAGCGTGCTCGGCAAGGGGGAGTGGGTGATGCACAACGACGAGATGACCCTCGAGGAATACGAGAAAATCCCGTCGCAATTCAACCCGACCGAGTACGATCCGGTCTCTTGGGTCCGCCTCGCAAAGGAGGCCGGCATGCGCTACATCACCATCACGTCGAAGCACCACGACGGCTTCGCGATGTGGGACTCGGACGTCAGTGACTACAACATCGCGCAGGCGACGCCCTACGGCCAGGACGTGCTGCGCATGCTCGCGGAGGAGTGTAAGCGGCAGGGGCTTGAACTGTTTTTCTACCACTCGCACCTTGACTGGCGCCATCCCAATTACTTTCCGCGGGGACAAACAGGGCAGCACAGCGGTCGCCCAGAGAGCGGGGACTTCGACGCTTACCTCGACTTTATGAACGCGCAGGTTGAGGAGCTGGCTGGGGGCGACTACGGCGACCTTGCAGGATTCTGGTTCGACGGGTGGTGGGACCAGCAAATTCGGGATTTGGGATCGCCCTACGCCCCGGCGAAGGCAACCCAGATCGACTGGAACCTCGGGGAAACCTACGACCTGATCCACGAGCTCCAACCGCACGCCCTCATCGGCAACAACCACCACGTCTCTCCATTTCCCGGGGAGGACTTGCAGATGTTCGAGCGGGACCTTCCCGGCGAGAATTCCGCCGGCTTCAACACGACTACAATCAGCGACCTCCCGCTAGAAACGGCCGACACGATCAATCAAAACTGGGGCTACCACGAGGGCGATCAGGATTTTAAGAGCCCGAAAGAGCTGATCCACTATCTGGTCCGGGCCGCGGGGAACGACGCGAACCTTCTCCTGAATGTCGGTCCCACCCCTCAGGGAACGATTCAGCCGCAGTTTCGGGACCGCCTTCGGCAGATGGGCGAGTGGACGAGCCAGTTCGGCGAGACTGTCTACGGCACGCGCGGCGGCCCGATGCCGCCGCAGCGATGGGGCGTCACCACGCAGAAAGGGTGGACGGTCTACGTGCACCTCTTGGATCCCGACGCCCCTGAGACACTCGTACTTCCCCGGACGGACAACCTCGTGGTAGAGGCGGCTCACCACTTCGAGAGCGGGGCCAGCGTAGACGTGGGTCGCGACGGACAGGGCGCCCTGGAGGTCCGTCTCCCGAAGTCGGCACGCAACTCCACCGATACGATTGTGGTGCTGGAGCTGGACGGGTAGATCACCTCTCGTTTCGAGCAACCTCCCTAATTCTCCGACTCTCATGAGACTCGATCGACGTGACTTCATCAAGACGTCCATGATGGGGTCTGCTCTTTTTGTTACGCAGGCCTACGACGACTTCCTTCAGGGCGAACCCGTGTCGCTGGAGAAGGGCGGCAACCAGTCCGTCGACGTGGGCTTTGGGACGGAGGCGTGGGAGAGTCTGAACCCCGGGTACTGGACGCGAACCGACGAAGGTATTCGACGCACCCTTGACACGGTGGGGGATCGGGCCCGGCAGACAGGGTTCCCATTCCACTACGAGACCCACCTTATCGAGGACGAGGACACTCCCGAAGGGGTTATGGATGTCAACTACGACCCGTCGCTGCCCCTTGGCATGATGTGGAATCGCCAGTGGCGCCTGCAGGATGCGTACAAGGTCGGCATCGAAGGAACCGTCCTGAAGACACTTGAGGAGACCGAAGTGAAGGGGAATTCAGACTGGAAGAAGTACCAGAGGGGGAACGGCGTCATCGGGATCGCGATCGGCGGAAAGTCGCAGTGGGATGGGTTTCACTCCCACGAAAATGCCCCATTGATGCTGACGCTGGACGACACGTATCGGTTCGGGGTGACTCGACACACCGCGTGGAGCCTTGAGGAGGGTTCAGAGGACGGACTCGTGCCGATCGACGATTTGGGGACCGGTGACCGATTCGCAATTACGGCCACGGTCAGGGACGATGCGGACGGCACGGCGCGGATCAAGACGGAGTTGGCAGTCAACGGGACGACGGTCGCCACCACGCACCACACCACGGGGCGCCCGGCCGCGGACGTCGCTGGCTACTTCGGGATCGTGAGCCGGGGTCTCCTGCAGGTGGAGCTCTCCCACGTGATGCTCCAGCCCCGCGACAATCAGCGCCTCGACGCTCCCCTCAACGAGTGCCACACCTGCTACCCGCTGGGCGATACCCTCCGCCGTGAGGATGGGACATGGACGGTTACGTTCGTCTCGATCTTCCGGGGAGACGGGGACACGGCGGCCGTGAAGGTCGCGACGGAGCCCGAACCTGACGGGGGCTGGGGAGAGGTCTCGGCGTCGGGCACAGGGACAATTCGCAGCAATGACTTCCGAGAAAACACCGCGATCATTGAGGTCACGCTTCCGGAAAACCCGGCCGAGACGACCCACTACTTCACCGTCTGGAAGGACGGGGTCGACGTGACGTCTGATCCGCGGATCGGCACCGATTCCTGTGGCTCCGGCACCGGATTCGTGGGGGACGTCCCGTCGTCCGGCACCTACGCGGGGCGCCTTCCCCAGCTAACGGCGCCCTACCGGATCTGCGGGCTCAGCTGCCACGCCATCCACGAGAACAACACGTCCCTCCCCGACAGCGAGCCGGGAGAGGGCTTCTACGTCCACGACCAGCCCCGATACGGGGCCTTCGAGCACCTTGAGGACTACGACTTTCAGGTCCTGCTCTGGGAGGACGACATCTGGTACCTGGAGCTACTCCTTTATCCCCCTAGCACGGAGAGTGCCTACAAGATCATCACCACCACCCTCTGCGGCCCCACGGCGCGGTGGAAGATGATGCGGCACTGGAACGTGCTCAACCCGGGGGATCACGACCACGGAATGGACGACGTGAAGGGGCCCGAGCAGATCGTCCTCCGGAACCACGACAATCTGGGCCAGGACCCGGAATACATGGCCCGAAACTTCCAGATTGTCAGCCACCTGATGACGGGGGCGAAGGACCCCGACGGACACAACAACCCCAAGCGGTGGAGGAAGTGGCGCATGCCGGACCGCGACTTCACGCTCATGATCATGGACGCACGACTCTGGCGGACCTCGCAGGATACCGACATCTGGGACGATGAGGGATGGGGCCACGTCGAAGGCCTATATGATCGGAAGAACCCCACTCGGGCACTACTGGGGGAAGAGCAGTTCGCGTGGCTGCAGGAGACGCTCCACACGGAGCCGGCCAACCTCATCTGCCTGTCCGGCATCAACGGCCTCCACACGGTCTGGGCCGGGCAGCCCTACGGCCGGGAGCAGCCCTGGCCCGAGTTTGCACAGTGGGACCGCGTGGCGGCGGACTATGCCGGATGGGTCGGCGCCGGGGCTGATCGGGTGCTGGAGCTACTCGGCGGGCGTACGGGCGTCTCGACGGTGTGCGGGGATGTACACAACGGTTCTATCCTCCGAAACAAGACACAGAACGTCTACGAGTGCTCATTCGGCCCGATCGGGCGGTACGGGGGACGAATGGTGATCGACGGATTTGGTCCCGAGATGACCGATGTCGATGGACGGGCGGTCGAAGCACTGGCCCTCTACCACGAAGACTACCAAAACGTGCAACTCGAAGAGAGAACGGGAGAACCGTATTGGAATTTTCTGGAGATGGAATTCGACCCCGCTCGGAGGGACCCGACAATGCAGTTCGCGATCCGAAACATCGTCGACCCCCCGTCTGCGACCCCCAGGGGGGGCGGGGCCGTGGAGGTGGCCGCGAGCTCTACTGGGCGGACTCCCTCCAGCCGAGCTCCGTCCCTCCAGACCTTGCCGGACGCCGACGTCCGGTTCACAACGCTGGACGGAGCGCCGGTGCG
Source organism: Salinivenus sp. (assembly GCA_036625705.1). Lineage (GTDB taxonomy): Bacteria > Bacteroidota > Rhodothermia > Rhodothermales > Salinibacteraceae > Salinibacter. The sequence continues at coordinate 14,135 of JAZKTD010000009.1, read as the reverse complement.
GGGCTGTCACGCCCTGGACGACGGCACCCTGCCACACGTGCAGTTTCCGGACGTAGAGCCCGGCACGAGACTGCTCATGGTGGCGGAGGATGGGGCGGACGCAGAGGCCCGAATCGTCCGGACCACGGAGCTCTGATCCCCCGATGTCTTTCCAGCCCCGAAAAGAAGTCACCGTCCCCTCGCATTTTCGATCCAGCGACCTCCTGGTTGAAGCGGCCGCCGGTTCCTGCGGGACGCGCTCCGCCGCGACCGCCGAGTGGCCCAGACACGGCCTCCTTCCCTGATCCTCGCTCCCGACCAATAGGGCGCGGTCGGCCTCCGGCGTCGGTCGTGTGCGGAGCTCCTCGGCCGCGATGGATCCTCAAATTCCTGCCCACAGATCCCCCGTTCGACGCTTTGACCCGCTCCCCGATTCCCCCCGACGCTCCCCGTTCGGCGGTGCTCCGGCGCGCCGTCGTCCGAGGGGCCACGCTCGTTCTTCTCGTCACCGCCCTTGCCCTCATGCCAACCCGGCGCGCCGCCGCCCAAGACGACGGAAGCGCCCCGTCCTTCAAACCGACCACGGAGTCCCTCAATCAGCATGAGGTACCCGCGTGGTTCGAAGACGCGAAGCTTGGTATTTTCATTCACTGGGGCATCTACTCCGTGCCGGGTTGGGCCCCGACCTCGGCCGGGGAGCTGGGCGAGGTACCGCCTGAGGAGTGGTTCGCGAATAATTCCTACGCCGAGTGGTATCTGAACACGCTCCGGATCGAGGGATCGCCCACCGAATCGTATCACGCCGAGACGTACGGAGAGGACTACGACTACTACAACTTCGCGTCGACCTTCAATGACGAGGTGCAGACATGGAACCCCGAGGACATGGCCAAGCTGTTTGCCGACGTAGGTGCCCGTTATGTGGTGTTGACCTCGAAGCACCACGACGGATTTACCCTCTGGCCCAGCCGGTCCGATAACCCCCACTTAGCCAACGAGCACGAAAGCACCAAGCGGGATATCGTAGGTGATTTGGCGGCAGCCGTTCGGAAGCAGGATCTCCGGTTCGGGCTCTACTACTCCGGGGGCATCGACTGGAGCTTCAGGCCAAAGGTCATCAAGAGCATTCCGGACCTGACTGATGCCGTGCCCACTAACGAGACATACGCCTCCTACGCTCAGGCCCACTGGCGCGAGCTCATCGAGCGGTACGAGCCAAGCATCCTCTGGAACGACATCGCCTACCCTTCCGTCGAGCGGCGCCAGCAGCTGATTGCCGACTACTACAACCAGTTTCCGAAAGGGGTCGTGAACAACCGGTGGAGCACCCCCGACGAGATGCAAAACGGCGCCGGCATCCAGCGCTCGGGGGTACACGCCGACTTTACCACGCCGGAGTACGCCCAGTACGACGAGATTACGCCGAAGAAGTGGGAGGCGACCCGGGGGATTGGGCATTCCTTCGGCTACAACCGCAACGAGGGCCCCGACGAGATGCTCACCGTAGACGAGCTGGTCGATTCCTTTGTCGACATCGTGAGTAAAAACGGGAATCTACTTCTCAACGTCGGTCCCAAGGCGGATGGCACCATCCCGCAGATGCAAGTCGAGCGTCTGCAGGGGCTCGGCGATTGGCTCGCGGTGAACGGCGAGGCGATTTTTGGAACCCGGCCCTGGGTCGAGGCGGGGGATACTACGGCTGGAGGCATTCCTGTTCGATTCACCCAGAAGGACAACCGCGTCTACGCTCTCTTGCTCGAAACTCCGTCGAACTTCGAGGTGACCCTTGAGAACTTCCACCTCGAAGAGGAAACTGAGGTGACACTGCTGGGCACCGATGGGACACTCTCCTGGAGCCAGAACGGGCGTGACCTGGTCGTCGAGCTTCCCGACACAATGGACGACGCGGTGGCCCACACCCTACGCATTGCCCCGATGCCCTGGCGCCTCATACAGTAGCCGCGACATCGGAGCGGCCGACCCACCCAGGGGGAGGAGCCGGGGCGAGCCTCCCGCTACGCCCCCACGGCGGTCGCGCTCTTCGAAATCTTTCCCGTCGATCCTTGCAGATATGGCTGACCTTCCTGCCGTCGGGGCACCCCTGCCTTTCGACTCGACACCCACTCTAATCCGCCCTTCTCTCCCAGCGGCCGTGCATTTGCCATGAGCGACTCAGCGGACTCGACTGCAACCGCAGAGGCTGCCCCCGACACCGGGGGCCCCGAGTCTCGGGTTGTGCCCCGTCACCTGCTCTGGCCCTTCATCCTGTTGACCAGCTGCTTCGCGTTCTGGGGGCTGGCCAACAACATGACCGACACGCTCCTGGCCGCCTTTAAGCGGATCCTGAGCATGTCGGACTTCCGGACCTCGTGGGTGCAGGTGGCCTTCTACGGGGCGTACGGGTGCCTCGCCCTTCCCGCCGCCCTCTTTATCCGGAAGTACACCTACAAGGCGGGCGTTATGCTCGGGCTGGGCCTCTTTAGCTGCGGGGCGCTGCTGTTCTACCCGGCCAGCCTCACGATGAACTACTTCCACTTCCTGGGGGCGCTCTACATCCTGGCGGGGGGCCTGTCGATCCTGGAAACGAGCGCCAACCCGTTCATCGTGGCCCTCGGGCCGGAGGGCACCGGCACCCAGCGGCTCAACCTCGCCCAGTCATTCAATCCGCTCGGGTCCATTGCCGGCGTGTTTCTGAGCCGGGAGTTCATCCTCTCGAACCTCAACCGGGCGGGGGTCGAGGAACGGGCCCAGATGGGTGCCGAGCAGCTCCGCCAGGTGCAGTCCGAGGAGCTCACCGCCGTGATGGGACCGTACGTGGGCGTGGCGCTCGTGCTGCTGATCGTGTGGGGACTCATTGCCTGGACGCCGATGCCCGACGACTCGGACCCGGACCGCGACGCGAGTCTCCTCGACACCCTCCGGCGCCTTTTCCGTTTGCCGCACTACTACAGCGGGGTGATCGCCCAGTTCTTCTACGTCGGAGCGCAGATCGGCGTCTGGTCGTTCACGATCCGCTACGTGATGGCGGAGCTCGGCGTCACGGAGGCCGAGGCCTCGACCTACTACATCGCCGCCCTCGTGCTCTTCACCGCCGCCCGGTTCGGGTCAACCTGGCTCATGAGCTACGTGAAGTCGAGTACGCTGCTCACGGTGCTCTCGGGTGTGGCCCTCGCGCTGACGGCGACGGTCATGCTGGGCGGGGGCTACGTCGGCGTGATCGCACTGGTGGGCATCTCCGGCTGCATGTCGATGATGTTTCCGACGATCTTCGGCCTGGCGGTGCGCGGGCTGGGGGAGGACGCGAAGATCGGCGGCTCCGGCCTCATCATGGCCATCGTCGGGGGGGCGGCGCTCCCGGCCGTGCAGGGCCTCATCTCCGACGCCACCGGCAGCATCCACCTCGCCTACGGCGTGCCGCTCCTCTGCTTCCTCGTGACCGCCGCCTACGGCCTTGCGTTCTGGATGATGGGCGAGCGGTTTGCCGCGACCCCGGCCGGCAATTGACGGAGGCCCCCGGCGCTCCTCGCTGCTCGTTTCTGATCCCGTTTCCCCATGACCCTCACGATCACGGACGCCCGGACGCAGGACCTCCGCTTTCCCACCTCCCGGAGCGGAGAGGGCTCCGACGCGATGCACGCGGCGCCGGACTACTCGGCGGCCTACGTCGTCCTCGAGACCAACGACGGGGAGGGGCCGGAGGGGCACGGGCTCACGTTCACCATCGGGCGGGGGACCGAGGTGTGCGTGGCGGCGATCGAGGCGCTGGCCCCGACCGTCGTGGGTCGCACGCTCGGGGGCATGACCGGCGACATGGCGGGCTTCTGGCGATCGCTCGCGAGCGACGGGCAGCTGCGGTGGCTCGGGCCCGAGAAGGGGGTGATCCACCTCGCCACCGGGGCCCTGGTGAACGCGGTGTGGGACCTCTGGGCCAAGGCCGAGGGCAAGCCCCTCTGGAAGCTCCTGGCCGACCTCCCGCCCGATGAGCTGGTGGACTGCGTCGACTTCCGCTACATCCGCGACGCCATCACGCCCGAAGAAGCGACGGCTCTCCTCGAACGGCAGGTCGACGGCCGGGCCGAGCGCGAGGCGGCCCTCCGCGCGACGGGCTACCCGGCCTACACCACCTCTGCCGGCTGGATCGGGCACGACGACGCGGAGATCCGGCGCCGGTGCCGGGCGGCGGTCGAGGCCGGGTGGGATCACCTCAAGATCAAGGTCGGGGCCGACCCCGCGGCCGACCGCCGTCGCGCCGCCCTGGTGCGGGAGGAGATCGGGCCCGACCGCCGCCTCATGATGGACGCCAACCAGCGCTGGGGCGTCGACGAGGCCATCGAGCGGATGGAGGCCCTCGCCGAATACGATCCCTGGTGGATCGAGGAGCCGACCAGTCCCGACGATGTGCTCGGGCACGCACGGATCGCCGAGGCGATCGCCCCGATCGGGGTGGCCACCGGCGAGCAGTGCCCGAACCGGGTCGTCTTCAAGCAGCTCCTGCAGGCCGACGCGATCGACGTCTGCCAGATCGACGCCTGCCGGCTCGGCGGCGTCAACGAGGTGCTCGCCGTGCTCTTGATGGCGGCAAAGTACGACGTGCCGGTCTGCCCGCACGCCGGGGGCGTCGGCCTGTGCGAGTACGTCCAGCACCTCTCGATCTTCGACTACCTGTGCGTGAGCGCCTCGCTGGAGGATCGGGTCGTCGAGTACGTCGACCACCTCCACGAGCACTTCGAAAACCCTGTCACCGTCGAGAACGGTCGGTACATGCTCCCGACCGCCCCCGGCTACAGCATCACGATGACGCCCGAGAGCCGTCGTCGCTTCGCCTATCCGGACGGGGCGGCCTGGGCGGCGTAGGCCCGGCGAGCCTCGCCTGCGGCGTCGGAGTAGTTTGCCTTCCTCGCGGGCCCCGGGGTATACTGGAGCGGGGAACAGGTCGCCCGCGACGCGTCTATTCTCTCGACTCACAGTCACTGTGCCCATGTCCCCCAACGCGGCGTCGCCGTCGGTCGTGGAGGGACGACGTCTCGGGCGTCTGATCCGCCTGAAACCGGAGTTCCGGGAGCGCTACATCGTCCTCCACGACCACCCATTCCCGGGGGTGCTCGAGCAGATCCGCGCCTCGAACATCCGGAACTACTCCATCTTTCTGGCGGAGGACCGCCTCTTCTCGTTCTTCGAGTACGTGGGCGACGACTACGCGGCCGACATGGCGGCGATGGCCGAGGATCCGACGACGCAGGACTGGTGGACGCTCACGGACCCGATGCAGGAGTCGCTGCTGCCGGCGGACGCGGACGAGCGGTGGGCCACGATGACGGAGCTCTACCACGGCGGGCCCAAGCAAGTGCCGTCCCGCGACACGACGCGCGCCGCGTTCGTGTGGCCGGGCCCCGACGACCCGGCCCCGCTGGAGCGGGCGTTCGAGGCGGTCGGCGACGAGCTAGACGCCGCCGTCGCGTCGGCGCCGCTACAAAACTACTCGGTCTACCGCTGGGACGACCGTGTCTACACCTACCTCGAATACACCGGCGACCGGTTTGCGGAGGACCTCGAACAGTTTCGGGCCTCCCGGCCGATGCAGACGGTCCGCGACGCGCTGCCGGGTGAGGCGGTGCCCTCCTCGATGGAGTCGGTGTTCTACCTGCCGTGACGGAGGCGCCCGCCCGGCCCACGGATGGACGAATTTCCTTCAATCCCCATGGACGTCACCGACATCGTCGACAGTCACGTGCACCTCTGGGACGTCGACCACCTGCCGTACGCCTGGCTCGAGGACCACCCGCCGCTGAACCGGACCCACGACCTCGACGCGTTCGACCGGGCCACCGAGACGGTCCCCGTCGACACATTCGTCTTCGTCGAGTGCACCGAGTCGTTCGATGACGACGTGGGCCGACGGGAGGTGGAATGGGTCACGTCGCTGGCCGAGCAGGACCCGCGGATCCGGGGCATCGTGGCGCACGCGTCCCTGGAGAAAGGAGACTCCGTCCGGGATCACCTCGACTGGCTCGCCGAGCAGCGGCTCGTGACGGGCGTCCGCCGCCTGCTGCAGGACGAGCCGGCCGCGTTTTTCGGGCGGTCCGACTTCCGGGAGGGCCTCCGCCACCTCGCCCGGTACGACTTTACCTTCGACCTCACCATCCGGGCGCCGCAGCTGCCCGCCGCCATCGACCTGGTCGACGCCTGTCCGGACGTTGTCTTCGTGCTCGATCACATCGGGAAGCCCCGCATTCGGGCGGGCGAGATCGAGGCCTGGAACGACGGGCTCGCGGCCCTGGCCGAGCGGCCGAACGTCGTCTGCAAGCTCTCGGGCGTCCTCACCGAGGCCGACCCCGAGGACTGGACGGTCGACGCGGTGCGCCCCTACATCGAGCGCGCGGTCGAGCACTTCGGCTCCGAGCGCCTCCTCTTCGGGGGCGATTGGCCGGTGCTGCGCCTCGCCGCCGACTACCCGACGTGGGTCGACGTGCTCGACACCGTCCTGGAGGGGGCCTCCGCCGCGGAAAAGACGGCTCTCTTCGAGGCCAACGCCCAGCGCGTATATGGGCTCGACTGACGGCCCGACACGGCGCCTCGCTGCCTTCACGCACCGACCAACGCATCCTTCGTCATGCAACTGGCCGACAAGACCGCCCTCATCACCGGTGCTGCCATGGGCATCGGGCGGGCCTGCGCCCTGCGATTTGCCGAGGAGGGCGCCCAGTTGGTCGTCGCCGACGTGGACGCCGAGGCCGGCCGGAGCGTCGTCGACGAGATCCGCGAGGACGGCGGGGAGGCCCACTTCGTCGAGGTCGACGTCCGCCGCCGCGCCGACAACGAGCGCATGATCGACGACTGCCGGGACGCCTACGGTCGGCTCGACATCCTCTTCTGCAACGCCGGCATCACCCTTCCCAAGACGCTGCCGGAAAGCTCCGACGAGGAGATCGACGAGGTCTTCGACGTCAACGTGAAGGGCCTGATGTACGCCGCCCGGCACGCAATTCCCATCATGCAGGCGCAGGAGGACGGCGGCTCGATCCTCTTTACGGCCAGCAAGACCGGCCTCGTGGCCCAGAAGGACTCGCCGGTCTACTGCGCCTCGAAAGGGGCGGCCGTTTTGCTCGCGAAGGCCCTGGCCCTCGACTACGCGCAGGACGACATTCGCGTGAACGCGCTCTGTCCCGGCGTCATCGATACGCCGATGCTCCGCCGCTTCGCCGACGCGATGCCCGACCCGGAGGCCGCCTGGCGCGAGTACGAGCAGGAGCAGCCCATCGGACGCCTCGGGACCCCCGAGGAGTGCGCCGACGCGGCCCTCTGGCTCGTCTCCGACCACGCCAGCTTCATCACCGGCGTCGCCCTGCCGGTGGACGGGGGCTTTACGGCCATGTAGCGGCGGCCGCTCCTTTCGTCCCTCTTCCATCAACCGCCATTCGACCATGAGCAGACTCCAAAACGAAACCGCGATCGTGACCGGGGGCGCCTCCGGCATCGGGAAGGCCATCTGCCACCGCTTTGCGCGGGAGGGAGCCAAGGTCGCCCTGCTGGACATCGACGTCGAGGCCGCCGAGCAGACCGTGCAGGCCATTGAGGACGAGGGGGGCACCGTCTCCTTCTTCGAGTGCGACCTCCGCGACGGCGACCGGGTGCACGAGACCGTCGCGGCGGTCGAGGAGACGTTCGGCACGCTCGACATCCTCATCAACAACGCGGGCATCGCCCACGTCGGCACCGTCGAGGAGACGACCGAAGAAGACCTCGACCGGCTCTACGCGGTGAACGTGAAGGGCGTGTACCACTGCCTGCAGGCCGGCGTCGAAGCCATGACCGAGAGCGGGGGCGGGTCGATCGTCAACATCGCCTCGGTCGCCTCGACCCTGGGCATCCCCGAGCGCTTTGCGTACTCGATGACGAAGGGGGCGGTGCTCACGATGACGTACTCCGTGGCGTGCGACTACGTGGACGAGGGCATCCGTTGCAACGCCGTCTCGCCCGCCCGCATCCACACCCCGTTCGTCGACGGCTTCTTGGAGGAAAACTACCCGGACCGCACCGAGGAGATGTTCGAGCAGCTCTCTCAGACCCAGCCCCTCGGCCGGATGGGGGAGCCGGAGGAGGTGGCCGGTCTCTGCTGCTACCTCTGCTCGGAGGAGGCCGGGTTCATCACCGGCAGCAACATGCCGATCGACGGCGGCTTCGTCACCCTCAAGGACTGATCTCTCATCATTCCCTACATCGATGAAACTCTTCCGATTTGGCGAGCCGGGCCGCGAGCGGCCGGGCCTCCTCCACGACGGACGACGGATCGACGCCTCCGCGGCGGTCGGCGACTACGACCGCTCCTTCTTTGCCGACGGCGGCCTGGACGCGCTCCGCGACTGGGCCGCGAACGAGGCGGGTCGGGCCCCCACCGTGCCCGACGACACGCGGCTGGGCCCCCCAATTCCACGGCCCGGCAAGATCGCGTGCATCGGCCTCAACTACTCCGACCACGCGGCGGAGTCGGACATGGAGGTGCCCGACGAACCGGTGATCTTCTTCAAGGCGCCGAGTGCCCTGGCGGGCCCGAACGACGACCTCGTCCTGCCGCCCGGCAGCACGAAGACCGACTGGGAGGTCGAGCTCGCGGTCGTGATCGGGCGGGCGGCCTCCCACGTCGCCGAGGACGAGGCGCTGGACTACGTCGCCGGCTACGCCGTCCACAACGACTACTCCGAGCGCGAGTACCAGCTGGAGCGGGGCGGGCAGTGGGTGAAGGGCAAGAGCTGCGACACCTTCGCGCCGATCGGGCCGGTCCTGGCCACGCCCGACGAGGTGGCGGATGTCCACGCCCTGGACCTGTGGCTCACCGTGAACGGCGAGGAGCGGCAGGCCGGCACGACGGGGGATCTGATCTTCGGAATCCCCACGCTGGTGAGCTACCTGAGCCGGTTTATGACCCTGGAGCCGGGCGACGTCATCTCGACGGGCACGCCCGCCGGGGTGGGTCTCGGGCTGGAGCCGCCGCAGTTTCTGTCGGCGGGCGATGTCGTCGAGCTCGGCATCGAGGGGTTGGGCACCGCCCGCCAGCGGGTCCGCGCGCATCCCTCGGACCGGTAGGGTGCCTCCGGGTCAGAGGTGGAGGTTGACGAGGGGCAGGACCCGGGCCCAGTCGGGGTTTTTGCGGGCCACGTTGAGGAGGCCGATCTGGACGCCACGCAGCTCGCGGGCGTAGTTGTAGAGCCCGACGGTGAGGCCGCGCTGCGGCCCCCCGATTGTGCGCTGCCGCACGTCGACCGGGCAGCAGCGCACGCCGGAACCGGGGCCGAGGCCTCCCCGGAAGATCGGCCGGGGCGGCCGGAGGGACGGAAAGAGAAGGAAGGAGGCGAGGAGGAAGCACCTCGGACTGGCGGTCCACAGTGCTGGGTGGGGGCCATCGGCTGAACGCAGGACGTGTCCAGTCGGCTCGGCCGCCCCGAACGGAGGCCGGGGCGTCGCATAGGAGACCCCGCCGAACTCTCCCGGTCGTCCTCGCATACGGGTCTCTGTCTGAAGACGACTCCTTCGTCATTCTTCCACAGACCGATCGACCAGATGAGCAACGACATCGACGACCTCGGCGGCGGGCCCAGTCCGGAAGGCCGCCGGGGCAGTTCCGCCGGCACCGGCGAGTTCATGGAGGCCCGCGCCACCATCCATCGCGAGGACGGACAGATCCAGAGCGCGCGGCTGGAAGTGTCTGCCCACAACTTCCGTCGAGGGCCGGAGGTAACCCTCGTCGGCGCGCTGCGAGAAGCGGACGTGGACCTCGATGAGGTCGAGCGGATCGAGGTCGAGGTTGGAGGCGAGACACTGACCCTGAAGCAGACGGGCTGGGAAATCCAGTAGCGCCCTGGTGCCTCGGGACGGGGGAGGCGGCGTTCGCGCGCCGGGTGGTACACAGGGGCGGCCCCCGTTCGCGCCCCACGCGACCGACACGACCGGCGCTGCCCCGTGCGGTCGATCTGTGTCCCCGAGAGGGGGAAGCAGAGACCGCGCTGGAACGGGAGCTACGTCCGCTCTCTCACTTCTGCCGTCATCCGACCGCTCAGGTATCCGTTAAGCCACGCGGCCTTTTTCCGGGCGGAGGGGAAGGTAGAGTCTTCGGGAATGGGCCGGGCGTCCAGGCCCGCACTCCGGCCGAGCCCATAGAGTTTCTTCAGCGTCGAGGAGTAGGGATGGGGAGTTGACGACTCGCCGTTGCCGTCCATGGGAGGGGAGGCTTCTCGTGAACCGATCTGACAGTGGGCATAGCGGAAGAGTAAGGGGTGGGTATGGTTACATCGAGCGTCTCCCGGACGGGCGGGGACACGAGGAGGACGAGCGGGGACGGCCCTCCCACAGCCTGGATCCGCCCGTCCGCGCTCCCGTCTTGGAAATGCTGTGATGTGAACCTCAAGTTCAGGGTGGGAAGCGACGGGGCGAACGGCGGACGATCGCGGAGCGTGTGAACGAAAAGGGCGGTCGGGACGGGCCGGTCCGCCGTCGTCCCGGGGACTCTCGACGCGCCCCCGAAAATCAAAACACCCGTTTAGAACGAGAGGAGGACCGGATCGCCGACGGCCCGTTCGGCTGTCCGGTCGCCGTCGACCTGCACCTCGAATCGGTTCTGGGTCCGGGCGACGGATATCCGCCGTCCGCGTACGGGGACGTCCCGGAGCGCCAGGTGCTCGACGTCGAACGGAAAGGGATCGACCGTCACGGTTGCGTCGCCGGGGCGAATGCCCGCGGCGTACTTGACGAGGAGGTCGACGACCCACGAGTGCTGGTAGTCGTTAATCCCGCGGTACCGGGAGGCCTGGCCCGTGAGCGGATTGTAGTGCTCGAAGCAGTTGGGGCGATCCGGATCCCCCTCATCGAACATCGTGCGGACGAACTGGGTGATAAACGCGGCCCCGCGCCGACGCAGGGCGTCGTCTTCGTAGTGAAGGGCGGCCTGGCAGATCGCCTCGGCGACGTGGCTGTTCGTCATTGGCCACAGGCGTCCGTTCCAGGGGCAGTTCTTGCGCTGTCCCTTCCAGTGAGGGACGGCCTCGAAGTGCGCGTCGTCTCGGCTGCTGGCAGGGACGGGGTGCGGCGTCCAGAACTCGTCGGGATCGAAGAGGTGGCGCTCCAGGCCGGAGCGGTGCCGCTCGTCGACGATGTCGGTGAAGTAGGGGTAGAAGCACACGGCGGCCTTGACGCCGGTGCGCGTGCCCGTTCTCGGGTCGACGTCGAAGAACATCTCGGCCTCCGGGTCCCACATGTGATCGCGGACGGCCTGCTTCGTGGATGCGGCGCGGGCCGCCCACTCCGCCGCCTCGTCCGGCCGGTCGAGGGCCCCCGCCATCTTGCCCAGCGCGCGCTTCGTCTGGTAGAGCTGGACGGCCGCGTCGACCCCCTTGAGGCGAAAGATGCGGCCCCAGTGAATCTCGTCGGCCTCGTCGCTGACCGCCTGGTAGCGATGCATGTACTCCTGTCCGGTCTCGTAGTGGTTCCAGATGTCGTAGAGGCCGCTGTCCTCCGGGTCGCGTTCTGCGTCGAAGTAGTCCACGTAGTCGGAGAGGCCGTCGTACGCGGTGCGGAGGAAGCCCTCCCCGGGGTGTGTCCGGTGCACGGCCCAGGCGTGGGCCCAGTTCGCGTGGTAGAAGCTCTCCGCGTCGGTGCCGTGGGGGTAGAGGTGGCCCGTCAGGTCCCCGTCGGGGCCCTTGTTTGAGAGAAAATTCAGCAGGCTGCCGCGGGCGACCGAGGGGTCCTCTCGCCAGCGGGTTTCGAGCATGTGGCACTGCGCACTGTAGGAGACGTGCTTTCGGAAGTACTCCGGCCCCTCGTAGACGGCCGGATGGCGGTAGTTGCCCTCGGGGGAGCGGCGCGTAAAGAGGCGAAGTCCGTACCACCGATACCAGTAGTAGTGCTGGAGGTGGGGGTCGGAGCATTCGAAGGACGGGAGGGTGTCGAAGTAGTGCTGCCACGTCCGTTCGCTCTGGGCCGGCGGGGCGGTCGCGAGGGTGTCGGTGACCTGCGTGCCGGCCGCGTCGACCGTGGGGGCAGTCCCCAGGGCGGTGCTCAACCGCTCCGTGTCGCCCGCCGGGATTTCGATCTCGGTGTGCAGCCCGAGGTAGACCACCCCGGCGGCGCCGAGGTCGGCCGTGTGGGGGGACGGCCCCAGGTCGGGGCCGGACAGCGTCTCGTAGAAGGGAGTGTACTGCCAGTGCGGCTGATCGGGGCCACTCTCGCTCACGACGGCGGACCGGGACGCGAGAGGGCGGTCGACCCCCAGTGCACAGCCGACGTCGTACGAGCGCTGGTCGCCGGCCGACACGCGCCGTACAAAGTGAAGCTGGTCCCCGGCCGCGCGGAGCTGATCGACGCCGTCCGCGGTGCTGGACGGGGCCACCGGATGCACGGTCCAGGCCACGGCCGTGAGCGTAAGCGGGACGGCCCCGGTGTTCCTGAATCGGAGCGTCGAGGCAAGCGTGTCGTTCGCGTGGGCGGTCTTAGTTTCTCGAAGCGCCAGGGGAAGGCCCCGCGCATGGTAGGTTTGGCGCAGGCGGTCCGGCCGCCAGTGGCGTTCGGTCATGCGAAGGGACACCGTGTGGCCGTCGGGGCCGAGGAGGGCGACGGTGAAGCCCGGGGACAGAGAATAGTCGTAGTAGTGCGCCTCGTCCCAGAAGCCGATCCTGTCGAGCCACTGTGGATGGGGCGGGGCCCATACGAGCCGATCCCCGCCGCCGAGGTACCACTTGTCGGGGCGGCCGAGTTGGGTGCGGGGAGATGGGGGGTCCATGGGAGCGGATTGATTTGCGGACGCCGACGCACGTTAGAGATAGACTGCGCTCGCCGTCCTGTCAAGTCGACGGGGACGGCAGTCAAGGCCATTGGATCTTGGGGACCGAAGTGAGCGGCGGAGGTTCACAGGCCCTCTCGCTCTGCTGCGTCCTCGCTTCGATACGTGGACGTCGAGATGCCATCGCCCTGGAAGCGGGCCCCGATCTCTTGACATTTCCGCGTGCTCCGAATACCATCTTTGACGAATCAGATTGTGCCGGAAAAGCCTGTTGCCTCCCTCAGCGGAGGGCGGCCCGCGTCGGAGCACGAACCCGTCATTCCTTGCGCCATGTCGTCGACCGAATCGGCCTGCTGTGCGGCCCCGCGGGGGGAGGCGTCCTCGGAGGAGGTCTCCACGGAGGAGACGGCGCGCGTCTATGCGCCGGCCTCGCGGACCTCGACCGAGGGGATGGTGCGACTCGACGGGGGCACCTTCCGGATGGGCACCGACTCGGAGGAGCGAGTGCCGGGCGACGGCGAAGGGCCCGTCCGGGAAGTGCACGTCGATCCCTTCTACATCGACGCCACCGCCGTCACGAACGCCGACTTCCGCGCGTTCGTGGACGATACCGGGTACGAGACCGACGCCGAGCGATATGGGTGGTCGTTCGTCTTTCAGAATTTCCTACCCGACCGCATCTCCAAGCGGGCGCAGCGATCGAAGCCGGCGCCGTGGTGGTGTCGGCGGGAGGATGCCTGCTGGAAATGGCCGTTCGGGCGCGGCTCCCACGTGAGCAACCGCCTCGATCATCCGGTCGTGCACATCAGCTGGCACGACGCCCGCGCGTACTGCGAGTGGGCCGGGACGCGGCTCCCCACCGAGGCCGAGTGGGAGTACGCCGCACGCGGGGGGCTGACGCAGAAGACTTTTCCGTGGGGCGACGTCCTGATGCCCAACGGCGAGCACCGGTGCAACATCTGGCAGGGCTCGTTCCCTGATCACAACACGGTGGACGACGGCTTTCGCTACACGGCGCCGGTGACCGCCTTTCCCCCGAACGACTACGGCCTCTACCAGACGAGCGGCAACGCGTGGGAGTGGTGCCGGGACTGGTTCAGCGCCGACCACCACGCCGACGGGCCCCGCGAGAATCCGTCCGGCCCGCCCGAGGGACAGGCCCGGGTCATCCGCGGCGGCTCGTACCTGTGCCACCGCTCGTACTGCAATCGGTACCGCGTGGCCGCCCGGACCTCGAACACCCCCGACAGCTCCACCGGGAATCTCGGCTTCCGGTGCGTGTGCGACGCCACGTAGACCGACGCGGCTCAGGCGACCACCCGCTCGTCGCCCATCCGGGCAAACCGGTCGTAGTGGTCGGTGAGGCGGATTCCCCATCCCGGCGTGTCGG
>JAZKTD010000194.1:0-6668 GCA_036625705.1 Salinivenus sp. | reverse complement strand
GAGCAGCCGGTACAGGAGCCCTCCGAGGACGGCCGCGCCGACCACGAACGGCGTGTAGCTGTAGATGGGCTGGTATCGGGCGCCGTCGTCCGTGATCTCGAGGTACCCGCGGGGCGTGATGCGGAGGCCGGCCCCGCCCCCGGTATCGGCGGCGTCGGGGCCGCTCCCGACGCCGAAACCCGTGCGCACCTCCGCCACGGGCACGACCGTCGTGTCGCCCTGGGTGACGGGGGGGCCGTACACGTTGTCGATGCCGATCGTGCGGACGAGGGACTCGATCGGGTCCGTGACACTGCTGGTCGACGCCCGGTCGGGGTTGCGGTCCGCCGACGGATGCTGTGCGCGGGGCGGGCGGGAGGCCTCCTCGGTTTGTCGGGTCGTCATGGGACTGTGAGGGGTAGGAGGGAAGGACGGGCGAACTACGCGGTCCCCAGAATCAGGAGGAGGATCGCGGCCACGACGCCGATCACGACAATGGCGAACCCGATGCTCGACCAGCGCCCGGTCCGTCGGGTGTCCTGATCGACCTGTCGCGTTTTGCTCTCTTTGCGGTCGCGCATGGCGGTGTGGGGCATGGGGAGGGAGAGGGCCGGTGGGCCTCGGCGGCCCGTGCACCGGCCGTGGATGGTGCAACTACAAGATACGGCCCGTCGCGCCGAGGGACGAGAGGAAATCCCTCACGTCGGTGTAAGGGACTGTCGCATTCGGGCCGCGTGGGCCCGGCCGGGATCGTCGTCCGGCGGGATCGTCGTCCGGTCCGTTCGCGTTTTACCCCGCTCCACAGACCCCGCCCCAGCCCGTGTCCGTCCCATGCCCGGTTCCGACTCGTCGACCCCCGCCCTCAACATCGACGTGGCCGAGCGCTTCCGCGAGGCGGCCGACCTGCTGGAGGCCCAGGAGGCCAGCCCGTTCCGCGTGCGGGCCTACCGGCAGGGGGCGTCCACGCTGACCCAGCTCGACCGGTCGGTCGAGGCGATCTACGAGCAGGAGGGGCGCGAGGGGCTGGAGGACCTCCCGAACATCGGCGCGTCCCTCACGAACGCCATCGTGGAGATGCTGAAGACCGGCGGTCGGTGGCGCTTCCTGGAGCGGCTGGAGGGGACCGTCACGCCCGAGTCGGTTTTTCGGCAGGTGGCCGGCCTCGGGCCCGAGCTCGCCGAGCGGATCCACGACGCCCTCGGCATCGACACGCTGGAGGACCTGGAGGCGGCCGCCCACGACGGGCGCCTCGCCGAGGTCGAGGGGATCGGGGAGCGGCGGCTGCAGGCCGTCCGGGAGTCGGTCGAGTCGCAACTGCGGGCCCGCCGTCGGGCAGACGGGGACGTGCCCGTCGCCGAGCTGCTCGACGTGGACCGCGAGTACCGGCGCAAGGCCGCGCGCGGCGAACTGCGCCGCATCGCCCCGCGCCGCTTCAATCCGGAAGGCGAGGCGTGGCTGCCCATCCTGCACACCGACCGCGACGGGCGGCACTACACGGCCCTCTACTCCAACACGGCCCGCGCCCACGAGCTCGACAAGACCGACGACTGGGTCGTGCTCTACCTCGAGGACGACCGGCAGGCGCAGTGGACGGTCGTCACCGAGACGTCCGGCGACCTGACGGGCCGGCGCGTCGTCCGCGGCCGGGAGGCCGACTGCCGGGCGTACTACGACGAGGAGACGGTGGAGAACTGACCCCCGCTCGTCGCCCCGCGTGCGGGCCTCGTCGAGCGCGAAGAGGCCGGCCCTGACCCCGCGACCCCCACGGTCCGGATGATCCGCCGGGGGGTCGTTACGTCCTTGTTGCGCCGAGTTTATTCGAACCCCGGGGGCAGTTTTGTTATAATGGTGGTAGTGCGATGCATAAAGAAAAAGCGCCGCCCGGTCGGGCAGGCGCTTTCTTTTTTTGTCTTCGCTGTCGGTTGGGACCCGGGGCGCCGTTCCCGGGCATCGGGGGCGCGATGCCGGCCGCCTCTTTGGTCGCGTTTCCTTCGGCTCCACGGATGGTGCACCGGACAGAAGCAGAGCCTCCCGTCGAATGCTGTGCCCCGGGTGAACGAGAGCACGTCCAACGTTGCCACGTCGAACGTCCAACGCTAGTCTTCGAGACCGACGCGCCGGAAGATGCGGTCGACGTTGCGGACGTGGTACGTCGGGTCGAAGGCCTCCTCGATCTCGTCGTCGGAGAGCACCTCGGTGATCGCGTCGGCCTCGGCCACGACCTCCTGGAACGGGCGCTCCTCCTCCCACGCGGTCATGGCGAGGGGCTGCACGCGGTCGTAGGCCTCCTCGCGGCTGAGGCCCGTGTCGATCAGCTTCAGCATGAGGCGCTGGCTGTTGTAGAGGCCGTAGGTGGCCTCCATGTTCTCGCGCATCGTGTCCTCGTAGACCACCAGGTCCTTGATGATGCCGCTGAAGCGGCGCAGGGCGTAGTGCAAAAGCGTCGTCGCGTCCGGAAGCACCACGCGCTCGACGGAGGAGTGGCTGATGTCGCGCTCGTGCCAGAGGGCGACGTTGTCGAACTCGCTGTTCATGAAGCCGCGCAGCAGCCGCGCGCAGCCGGTGATGTTTTCGGAGCCGACGGGGTTGCGCTTGTGGGGCATGGCCGAGGAGCCCTTTTGCCCGGCGCTGAACGCCTCCTCCGCCTCCCGCACCTCGCTGCGCTGCAGGTGCCGCACCTCCACGGCCATCTTCTCGAGGGTGGTGCCGATGCCCGCGAGCACGCTCAGGTAGTTCGCGTGGCGGTCGCGCGAGAGGACCTGCGTGGAGATCGTCGCCGGCTTGAGGCCGAGGCGCTCGCACGTGAAGCGCTCCACCTCCGGCGGAATGTGGGCGAAGGTGCCCACCGCGCCGCTGAGCTTGCCGACCCGCATCTCCTCGGCGGCCCGCTCGAACCGCTCCTTCTGCCGTGTCATCTCGTCGTAGAAGCGGGCCAGCTTGAGGCCGAACGTGGTGGGCTCGGCGTGCACCCCGTGCGTGCGGCCCATCGTGAGGGTGTCCTTGTGCTCCCGCGCCTTCTCGGCCAGCACGTCGATCATGCGGTCGAGCTGGGTGCGGAGGAGGCTGTTGGCCTTCTTGATGCGCACCATGTAGGCGGTGTCCACCACGTCGGTGGAGGTGAGGCCGTAGTGCACCCACTTCTTCTCCTCGCCGAGCGTCTCGCTGACGGCCCGCGTGAAGGCCACCACGTCGTGCTTCGTCTCCTTCTCGATCTCGTGGATGCGATCCACGTCGAAGTCGGCATTGTCGTAGAGCGTCTCGACGTCCTCGGGCGGGATGGCGCCGATCTCGCTCCAGGCGGCGCAGGCGGCCAGCTCCACGTCGAGCCAGGACTGAAACTTCTGCTCTTCGCTCCAGAGGTCCGCCATCGGCGGGCGGGTGTAGCGGTCGATCATCCGAGTGGGGAGTTTGGAATGCGGAATAGGGAGGGGCGAGCACCGGCTGCGCCCGAAAAGATAAGTGCGCCGGGACGGGGAATGCCAACGAAGAGCGTGTGGGGGGCGTGGGGGTATGGGAGAATGGGAGCGCGGGAGAGGGAGCGCGGGAGAGTGGGCGAGGCGGTGTGGGCCTCGTCGGACGGATGCTCCCCCGACGCCGACCCTCGACGACCGCTCCCTACGAACCTCAGTCGAGAATCGACAGTCGAGGATCGCCGCGCTTTCGACTGATCCGTGCGCTCGGGCTCATCCGGGAGGGCGGCAGGCGGCCGCGTACACCCACGCCATGAGGACGAATTGCAGGGGCAGCCGCGCGTAGAGGGCCCACCGCGGAAGCTGCGCGAACGCGTCGGGACGCCGCGCCATGTAGACGTGCACCGGAAGCACCGCACACAGCAGCAGAAGGAGGCCCCACCCGGCGTAGACGCGGAGGGCCGGCACCAGCACCCCGATCCCGCCCCCCACCTCGGCCGCGCCGCTGAGATAGACCAGCAGCAGCGGGCGGGGCAGGTACGGCGGCACGAGGGGCACGAAGACGCCCGGCCACGCGAAATGGGCGACGCCCGCCCCGACGAAGAGGACGGCGAGGGCGTAGAGGGAGAGGGTCTGCATCGAGGGTCCGCTGGCCATTGGAGGCGGGGGACATCTCACGAATCGTCGGCCCGTCGCGATCCGTCCATTGCGACGTTTTCGGGGAAGCAATCGAGCTCGCCCTGTGACCGACGGAACGGGTCTGCGTTCTCGGCCGGCCTCCATTCGTCGTAGAGCGCCGCGAGGGCGCGGCGCGCCCGCTCCGTGTAGTGGTCCGGCGTCCCGCGCTCCCGGCACAGTTGGTCGTGGGCGCGGACGAGCAGCGACTCGGCCGCGGGGGCGTCGCCGTGGGCCATCCGCCCCCGGGCCCGGTCCACGCGCACGACCGCCGTTCGCCAGCGAGCGCCCGGGTCGGCGGCCCGGTAGGCCCGCACGGCCGCGGCGGACAGCGAATCGGCGCGCCCCGGCCGCCCCCGCTGGCGGGCGACGTCGGCGAGAATTTGGAGGGCCCGGCCGGTGTGGACCGTGGAGGAGTCGCCGGTTGCCGTCGCGCCGAGCACGAGGCGGGCGAGCGAGTCTGCCGCCCGGGCGTTTCCCTGTCGCCCCCGAACGGCCGCCAGGCGCAGTGTCGCCATGTGGACGTCCGGGAAGTCGGGAGGGTGCACCCGTCGGGACATGGCCACGCTTCGCTCGAGCATCGCGGCGGCCGAGTCGAGCCGCCCGGCCCGCATCCGGAGTTGGCCGTAGTCCCGGAGCACGTTCGCGACGCGGGGGTGCGGCGGCGTGTGCACCCGCCGCATCATGTGGAGGGCCGCCCGGTACGTGGAGTCGGCGGCGGCGTACCGGCCCGCCTCCGAGTGGGTGTCGGCGAGGTTGTCGAGGTGGAGCGCCGCGTTGGGGTGCGGCATCTCGTGGACGGCCCGGTCGATGGCCAGCGCCCGGCGGAAGAGCGAGTCCGCCGCCGCGTAGCGGAACTGCTCCAGGTAAACCGTGCCGAGGTTCCCCGTCCACAGGGCCACCTGCGGGTGCTCCGGGCCGTAGAGGGCGGTGGCCTGCTCGATGGCGGCCCGGTAGAGGGAGTCGGCCGCGGTGGAGTGTCCCTGCTCTTTTCGGAGCAGGGCCAGGTTGCCCAGGTTGGCCTCGACGCCGGGGTGCGGCCCGTCGGTGAGCCGGCGGACGAGGTCGAGGGAGCGGCGCTGAAGGGGCAGGGCCGCCGCGTGCCGTCCCTGCTCCCGGAGCACGGCGGCCTGGTTGAACAGCAGTTCGGCGGTCAAAAGGTCGGGGGCGTCCGCCCGCGCCTGTTTCGCGTCGAGGGCGTCTCGGAGGCTGCGCGCGGCCCCCGGTAGGTCGCCGCGGCGGCGCTGCACGAAGCCCTGATCCATGAGCGCCTCGACGACGGAGGGGTGCGTGTCGCCCCGCAGCGTCCGGCGCACGCGGATGACCTTGCGCAGCAGCGTGTCGGCCGCCGAGAAGTGGCCGCGGTCGCGACGCAGGAGCGCCAGCGCGCTCAGGCTTTCGAGCGTGGCGGGATGATCGTCGCCGTGCACCGATGCGCGCAGGTCGAGCGCCCGCCGCAGCAGCGTGTCGGCTGCCTCGTACCGGGCCAGGCGACGATGCGTCTGGCCGAGCACGTGCATCATCTCGGCCTGCACGGCGGGGGTTTCGTCCAGTGCCCCCAGCCGGTCGCGCCCCCGCCGCAGAAGCGCCCGGGCCGTGAGGGTGTCGCCCTGGCTCTCGTTGGGGTCGGCGGCCTCGAAGAGGTCCACCAGGAAGGCCGAGACCTGCTCGGCCTTTCGCGCCTCCTGCTGGGCCTGATTGCGCTCGTGGAGGACGGCGACGAGGGCCGCTGCCATGAGCAGAACGCCCCCGACGGTGGTGGCCAGCCCCCAGCGGTGGCGCTGCACGAATTTCCGGGTCCGGTAGCCGAGGGTGGCCGTTCGCGCGTGGATCGGCTCCCGCCGCCGGTGCCGGCGCAGATCGGCCGCCAGGGCCTCGACGGAGCGGTAGCGCCGCCCGGGCGCCTTGCGCAGTGCCTGCAGAAGGATGGTGTCGAGGTCCCCCTCCAGCGCCCGCGGGGGGACCGCCTCGGAGGTTGCCGCCCGCGACGGGCGGGCCGGGTCCGTCTCGACGACGAGGCGCTCGACGTCCGTGAGGCGTTTGCCCTGCATGTCGAAGGGGCGGCCCCCCGTGAGGAGCTCGTACGCCAGCACGCCCAGCTGGTAGACGTCGGTCGCCACCGTAACCTCCGCCCGCCGGATCTGCTCCGGCGCCGCGTAGGACGGGGTCATGAGGTGATGCCCGGTGCGCGTCACGGGGCGGGTCACCGGAAGCGAGTCGTCCAGCAGCTTGGCGATGCCGAAGTCCAGCAGCTTGACCTGGGGGCCCGCCTCGGTCTCCGTCACCAGCACGTTCGAGGGCTTCAGGTCGCGGTGCACCACGAGGCTACCGTGGGCTGCCTGCACGGCGTCGGCCACCTGCAGGAGCAGGTCGAGCCGCGCGTCGAGGCCCAGGGCATTCGCCGCCGCGTACTGGGTGACCGGGGGGCCGTCGACGTGCTCCATCACCAGGTAGGGACGCCCGCCCTCGGTCACGCCCCCGTCGAGGAGGCGGGCGATGTTCGGATGCTCGAGGCTGGCCAGCACCTGTCGCTCGGCCCGAAACCGCGTGTCGGCGTCGTCGGCGTGGAGGCGACGCTGCAGGAGCTTGATCGCCACGGTCTGG
>JAZKTD010000193.1:0-6741 GCA_036625705.1 Salinivenus sp. | reverse complement strand
CCTCACCGTATTTCTATCCCATTTGCTTCGATTCATGCGCCATCTCACGATCTTCGCGCTCTGCGCCCTGCTCCTCACGTCCTGCGGTCTCTTTCGGGGATCGACGGACACCACGTCGACGAGCACGACCGACACCGAGCAGGAAGACGACGACCCCTTCGAGCCGTGGGAGGAAACCCTCGAGGACACCGAAGAGATTGAGGGCTTCATCCCCATGCACCAGAAGGAGGACCGCACGCTCTACGCCGAGGTCCCGCCCGAGCAGCTGGGCGAGAACTTTGGCGTGGTCCTCCACATCAGCAAGGGGGTTGGGGTCTTCAACCTCCACAACGGCCTCCGCCTCACCGACACGCGCATGATGCGCTTCCGCCGCGTGGGGCACAAGGTGCACCTCGTGCACCGGAACGTGCGCTTCCGGGCGGACGAGGGCGGCATGCGGACCTCCATGGAGGACAATCTGGGGCACTCGGTGGTCCAGTCGTTCGACATCGTGAGCAAGAACGACTCGACCGGCGCCCTGCTCGTCGAGCTGTCCGACTTTCTGGTGTCGGACTACGCCCGCATCGGGGAGCGCATCAAGCCCTACTTCAACCAGAAGCCCACCCGGCTCCAGGACGACAAGAGCTACGTCGAGCAGGTGCGGGGCTTCGAGCAGAACGTCGAGATCGACGCGATGCTCAACTATCAGGGCTCGGAGCCGCCCATCATCGGGGGGGAGGCCATCCCGGACTTCCGGTCGGTGCCGGTGGGCGTGCGGTACTCCTTCTTTGAGCTGCCGGAGGATCGGATGCAGGCCCGTCCCGCCGACGATCGGGTCGGCTACTTCGTCGATGCCGTCAAGGACTTTTCGCGGGACCGGAAGGCCGACCCCTTCCGTCGCTACGTGAACCGGTGGCGGCTGGCCCCCAGCGATACGGCCGCCTACAAGCGGGGCGAGCTCGTCGAGCCGGAGGAGCCGATCGTCTACTACGTGGACCACACCGTTCCCGACGAGTACCGGCCGCACGTGAAGGCCGGCATCGAGGCCTGGAACAAGGCGTTTGAGAAGGCGGGCTACAAGAACGCTGTTGTCGCGAAGGACGCGCCGGACGACTCCTCCTGGAGCGCCGAGGACATTCGGTACTCGACGGTGCAGTGGACGGCGTCCCACCAGATGGGCTACGCCATCGGGCCCTCCCAGACCGACCCGCGGACCGGGGAAATACTGAACGCGGACATCCTGATTTCCTCGGAGTTCGTGCGGGGCTGGCAGGAGACCTTCGGCACCCTGACGCCGGGCGCCGAGGCCTCCGGGCTCGACAGGTCGCTCCGACGGACCGAGCAGGCCCTGGACCAGATGTTTCCGCCCCGACTGGCCCGGCGCGCCTGCTGGGCCGAGCGGCGCCGGGCGCGGCAGATCGGGCTCCAGCGCGCGGTGCTGCTGGCCCGCGGCCAGATCGACCCGGCGGCCCCGATGCCGGAAGAGTACCTGAGCGGGGCCGTCAAGGACCTCGTGATGCACGAGGTGGGCCACACGCTCGGCCTGCGCCACAACTTCAAGGCCTCCTCGGGCATCCCGACCGAGGAACTCCACGACGAGAGTTACACGAGCGAGCACGGCGTGAGCCTCTCGGTGATGGACTACGCGCCGGTCAACGTGGCGCTTGAGGCGAGCGAGCAGGGGCACTACTGGAACCCGAGCGTGGGGTCCTACGACGAGTGGGCCATCCAGTACGGATACATGCCGATTGCCGAGCAGGACGAGGACGGGCCCCTCACACGAGACGGCCCCCTCGCCGACACGGCCGCCGCCGCGGAGAGCGGCCTCGATAAGATCGCGGCCCAGTCGAGCGACCCGATGCACACCTACGGCACCGACGAGGACGCACAGCTGGGGGCGTACGCCGTGGATCCGCTTACGAATACGGGGGAGCTCGGGGCCGACCCGCTCGCCTTTGCGGCGTCGCGCTCCGAGCTGGTGCGAAAGGTGGAGCCGAAGCTCGACGACCGGCTTATCGCCGAGGGGGAGCGCTACTACCGCCTCCGGCAGGCCACCACGGCCCTGATCTTCGAGCGCTACCGCTCGCTCCTGCCCATCGCGAAGATGGTGGGGGGCATGTACGTCTCGCGGGACCACAAGGGCACCCCGGACGCCCGCATGCCGTTCCGCCCGGTCGCCCCCGAGCGGCAGCAGGAGGCGGTCGACATGCTGGTGGAGCAGGCCTTCGCGCCCGACGCGTTCACGTTCGAGCCCGAGCGCCTCAACAAGCTGGCCCCGAACCGACGCTCGTACTGGGGGGTCTCGGTGACGCTCCAGCTCGACTACCCCGTCCACGAGTACGTGTCGACCGTGCAGACCGGGCTGCTGAGCGATCTGCTGCACCCGGCGCGCCTGCAGCGAATGATTGACAATCAGGTCCGGACCGACGCGGCCTACGGGCCCGGCGACCTCATGCCCCGCCTGACCGACGCCATCTGGAGCGAGCTCGACGCGCCCCCGCCCCGCACCCCGTCCATCAACTCGTTCCGCCGCAACCTGCAGCGCGCCTACACCGACCGCCTCGTTGACTTCCTGCTGGATACCATCAGTTTTATCACCATTGCTCCCGGCGCCGCCGACCAGGTGACCGTGCCGGAGGACGTGCGCTCGCTCGTCCGCCTCGAGCTGTCGGAGCTCTCCGACCGGATCGGGCAGGTGCTCGATCGCGGATCGCTCGACCGCACAACGCAGGCGCACCTCTCCGAGACGAAGGCCCGCATCGACCGCGCGCTCGAAGCGTCCGTGAGCGTAACCCCATAGCGGGCGAGGAACGATGCGTCCGGCGGCACGTCTTGTCCACGACTGTGGGTGAGGCGGGCCGCCGCTTGCGGGAGTGGCGCTCGCAACCGGTGTTCTTTTGGCCAACCTATTCCCGGCTATGAGCTTCGACGATCATTTTCGCTCGGAGACGTCCGCCCTCTACACGGACCTCTACCAGCTCACCATGCTCCAGGGCTACTGGCGGGAGGGCATGGACGAGACGGCGGTGTTCGACCTGTTCGTGCGCCGCCTCAAGGACCGCAACTACCTCCTCGCCTGCGGGCTCGAGCAGGCACTGGAGTACCTGGAGGCGCTGTCCTTCTCCGAGGAGGCCCTCGCCTACCTCGACGAGCAGGGGCAGTTCGAGGACGATTTTCTGGAGTGGCTCGCCGACTTCACGTTTACCGGCGACGTCTACGCCGTGTCGGAGGGCACGCCGGTCTTCCCCGACGAGCCGATTGTCGAGGTGGTGGCGCCGATCGGGGAGGCCCAGCTGGTCGAAACGTTTCTGCTGAATCAGATCACGTTCCAGACGACGATCGCCTCGAAGGCGGCCCGGGTCGCGCAGGCCGCCCATGCAGGCGGGGCCGAGCGCCTGGTGGCCGACTTCGGCATGCGCCGCACGCACGGCACCGACGCGGCGATGAAGGCGGCCCGCGCCGCGTACATTGCCGGCGTGGATTCGACCTCCAACGTGGCCGCCGGGCAGGCGTACGGTATCCCGATTACCGGCACGATGGCGCACAGCTACGTCGAGGCGCACGACTCGGAGAGGGCGGCCTTCCGCGCCTTTGCGGACCTGTATCCGGAGACGATCCTGCTGGTCGACACCTACGACACGCTCGACGGGGTGCGCAAGGTGATCGACCTCGCCGAGGAGAAAGGCAAGGACTTCCGGGTGCGGGGCATCCGGCTCGACTCCGGCGACCTGGGCGCCCTGGCCAAGGAGGCCCGGAGCCTCCTCGACGCCGCCGGGCTCGACGACGTTCAGATCTTTGCCAGCAGCGGCCTCGACGAGCACAAGATCACCGCTCTTCTCGACCGCGGAGCCCCCATCGACGGGTTCGGCGTCGGGACGAAGATGGGCACCTCGGCCGACCAGCCGGCCCTCGACAGCGCGTACAAGCTGTGCGGATACGCCGGCACGCCTCGCATGAAGCTCTCGGCCGAGAAGTCGAACCTGCCCGGCCGCAAGCAGGTGATCCGGCAGTACGAGGACGGAACCGCCGTGCGCGACGTCATCGCGACCGAGGAGGACGACCCGCACGCGGGGGCGCCGCTGCTGGAGCGCGTTATGGCCGAGGGCGAGCGTACCGACGCCGGCACGGCCCGCCCCCTCGACGCCCTTCGCGAGCACGCCGCCGCCCGTCGCGCGGAGCTCCCCGACCGCCTCCACGCGCTGGAGGCCGACTCGGAGGGATACGAGGTCGTGCTCAGCGACGCGATGCAGGAGCGGTTCGACCAAACCCGGTCGGAGCTTCACGACGCGATGGCCGTAGAGTCGTAACAATTGCGTTGCACTTTCGCCCGGCGTCCGGACCGTAGGTCGTCCGTTCAGGGGCGCTGGGGGCCTGGGAGCAGGGCCCCTTCGATTCCCGGATGTGGAACGATCTTGGTGCCGAGCCTAGTGGGCGAACCCAACGGGATGGACGGATCTCGCAGACGCCGCAACGGGGTCGCCCCCTGGTTCTCCGTCGACACGGAGGCCCTTGCGCCCACGGCCCAGCGATACCGATCCGTGAGATCGTACGCAAATCATTGTCCCCGATCGCTGGGGACCGTGGACAGCCGCAAGCAAGAAGCGGACGTCGCGAATGCATTCACGGATCGGTACGAGCGGCGCCGAAACGGTCGCCCTCGAATTCGTCAGACTCGTTGTGCACGGTCACTAGCCCCCCGCAGACCGACTCGACCCAGTGCCATGGAGCCCTCGGAGCCCCCGTCGTCCCGAACGAGATCACGGCCGCCCACCGACCGGGAAGAGCATCGGCTCCGAACCCTCGAGCAGTACGACGTGATCGAGGCCCCCCCCGCGGCAGCGTTCGACCGCATCACGCGCCTCGCCGCGCGCCTGTTCGACGTGCCGATGGCGATGGTGAACGTCGTCGACCGGGAGAACCAGTGGTGCCTCTCGAGCCGCGGCCTCGACCTGGACCGTACCGCCCGCGAGGTCTCCTTCTGTACCCACGTGATCGACCAGTCTGGCGTCATGGTGGTCGAGGACGCACGGGCGGACGACCGGTTCGCCGACAACCCGCTCGTGACGGGCGCGCCCCACGTCCGCTTCTACGCCGGCGCTCCCCTCACGGCCCCGAACGGCTACCGTCTCGGGACGCTCTGCCTGCTCGACGACGAGCCCCACTCCTTCGCGGCGGAGGATCGGGAGACGCTCGCCGACCTGGCGGGGGTGGTGATCGACGAGCTGACCCTTCGCCACCACGCCGCCGACCTCAACGCCTCCCGCCGGGCGCATCGGGCGACCAGCGAACGGCGCACGCGCATCCTGGAGAGCATCACCGACGCGTTCGTGGCCGTCGACGACGAGTGGACGCTCACGTACGTCAACGCGCAGGCCGAGACAGTGCTGGACCGCGCCCGCGAGAATCTGATCGGCCGCAACCTGTGGGACGAGTTTCCGGAGGCGATGGGGTCGACCTTCGAGGCCAAGTACAAGCGGGCCATCGCGAAGGACACGACCGTCGAGTTTGTCGAGCACTACCCACCCCTCGACCGCTGGTTCGAAGTTAAGGCCTTTCCGTTCGACGACGGCCTTTCGATCTACTTCGACGATGTGACCGACCGCATCGAGGCCCGCGAGAGCCTCCGGCGAGAGCGGGACCTCACCGAGGCCGTCATGGACACGAGCATAGCGGCCATCGTGATTGTCGACGCCTCCGGTCGGCTCTCCTTCGCCAACGAGCCGGCCGGCACCATTCTGGGGGCGGACGTCGACGCGCTCACCGGGGACTCGTACCTCGAGATCGGCACCCTCAAGACCCTCGACGGGGCCGTCGTTCCCCCGAGCGACTGGCCGTTCGAGCGCATCATCGACACGAACGAGAGCCTTTCGGGGGGGCGTTACATTTTCGAGGGCGGAGACGGAGACTCACGCTACATCTCCGTCAACGGGGCCCCACTCCGCGACCACGACGGCACGATCCGGCAGGTCGTGTTTTCGATCGAGGACATCACCGAACGGGTCCAGTACCAGCGGAACCTGAAGGCGGCCAAGGAGGAGGCCGAGCGGGCCAACCAGTTCAAGTCCGCCTTCCTCGCCAACGTGACCCACGACATCCAGACGCCACTCTCCTCCATCATGAACCACGCGGACCTGCTCCGCCACGAGGTGGGCCCGGAGCACCAGGACCGCATCGCCCTCATCAAGCGGAGCAGCACCCGGCTGCTCGACACCCTCGAGTCGGTGCTCGACCTGTCGAAGCTGGAGGCGGGGGCCGTGGAGGCCGTTCCGGAAACGGTGGACCTCGCCGACGAGTTGCTGGGGACGGCGGAGATCTTTCAGCCGCAGGCCACCGGCCGCGACGTTGCGCTCGAGGCGGACGTCGAGGAGCCGCTCCTCGCCCAGCTCGACCCCACGATGCTCCACCGTATCACCGACAACCTCCTCAGCAACGCCCTCAAGTTTACCGACCCCGGCGGCACAGTGCAGCTCCGCGCCTGGGCCGAGGGGGGCGACGTCGCCATCGAGGTCGAGGACACCGGCGCCGGGATCGACGAGGCGTTCCTCCCGAGCCTCTTCGAGCCGTTCTCGCGGAGCGAGGCGCAGAAGACAACCGACGGCACCGGCCTGGGCCTGGCCATCACCAAGCACCTGACCGACGTGATGGGCGGTCGCATCGACGTCGAGAGTGAGAAGGGCGTCGGCACGACGTTTACCGTCTGGCTGCCACGATGACCCTTCTGCCTCTGCTGTGGGCCATGGAACTCTTTCTGTGCCAGTTGCC
>JAZKTD010000008.1:0-30388 GCA_036625705.1 Salinivenus sp. | reverse complement strand
CTTGTTTCTGAGCGGTTCGCTTTTGAGCGGTTCGGGTCGTGGCGGTTCGGGTCGTGGCGGTTCGGTTCGTGGCCGTTCGGTTCGTGGCCGTTCGGTTCTCAGCGGCCCCATTCATTCCGTGCGGGCCGGTCCTCGCCCAACGGCTCGCCCGACAGCCGGGCGGCCGTGTATCCGTTCAGCCACGCGTTCGACGCCTCCGACGGGCTTTTCAGGTGCCTGTCGGGGACGGTCTTCCCGGAAAGATAGGCCTGGAAGCCCTCTTCCCAGGCGGCGTGGAGGCCGGGGCAGGCCTCTTGTCGGAATGGATTGGGAGAGTCGTCGCGCACGAGTCAGAGGAGGGCCTGTCGGGAAGGAGCGTTGTCCTGAGAATTTCGTCCTGAGTCGTCCTGAGTCGGGCGAGCCTGATTTCGTCGGCTCGTTGTCGCAGTGTGGAAGTGCTGCAAATCCTGCTCCTTCTGGGCCGAGAGGCCGCTGCCCGGGGAGTGCCGGCGGCCCCTGACGACCGAAAAGTGTAACAGACTTTTGACTCCAGCGGGCCGACCGTAACGCCGATGTGAAACAGAGGGGCAATTCGCTCCGCAGAGGCGCCTTCGCCCAAATCCGCCTTTGAGAGCGACCCATCCCGCCTGCAGGCGGCAGATCCGGCCGCGAGCCACGAACTTTGTAGTGAGAGTGTGTAATATTTACTTTGTTAACTTTTTACCGAACCCGGGCGCGTCGGATGTCGACGCAACACCACGGGGCTCTATTGGACCTGCCCCGGAGTCGCGGGGGCATTGTCAGGTTTTTGGTCATTCCAGGGCGCCGACGTCGAGCCAGGAAAAATCGGTCAGATCCCCCAGATCTGCCCGGGGTCGCGGGCCCGGCACGGGAATCGTCGAGCCGAAGAATCGGGGACGAGGGCAGCGGCTTCGGACCGACCAACCTGCCTGGTCTCAGGGAACGTGCCCTTGCCTGAGCGGTGACTATACGTGTTCGTTTTCTCTAAATTGTGTCGCCCCGACACGCACTGCGCTCATGCATCTCGCTCTCATCGACGCCTCCCTCGGGACCCCCCACGCCAAGCGCAACTTCCGGCGCGAGGTCGACGCTTCGCTCACCGTCTACGACGCCAACGACGGGGAGATGCCGCCCCCCATCGGCAACCCGGCCCCGATTCAGACCGAGGCGGGGCCGATTCAGTCCTTCGACGGTGTGATCATCAGCGGGTCGCAGTCGTCGGTCTACGACGACGATCGGTCCTGGATTCGGACCTTGAGCCAGTGGACGGAGGGGGCCATCGCCGACGGGATGCCGATTCTGGGCGTGTGCTGGGGGCATCAGCTGCTCGCGCAGGTGCTCGGCGGGACCGTGAAGGGCGGCTCCTACGAACTCGGGTACGTCGAGGTACAGCAGGAGGCTGAGGATCCCATCTGGGACGGCATTCCGGATCCGTTCACGGTGTTCGCCACCCACTCGGACCACGTGGTGGAGCTGCCCGCCGACACCATTCTCCTCGCCTCCAACGAGACCGGCGTGCAGGCCTTCCGCCACCAGAACCAGTACGCCGTTCAGTTTCATCCGGAGTACGACCGGCGCACCGCCCACGCCATGATCGACTCAAAATCGACCCTGTCGGACAGTGAAAAACAGGCGGCACTGGACACCTGTACCGACGCCAACGTCCGGGCCGCCCAGCCCGTCAAGCAGATCTTCGACAACTTTCTGGCCTTCGTGGAACGGGCGTCATCCCCGGTCCACGAGGGGTAGCCCCGGGGCCGGCTCTCGGGGCCCCTCCCCTTTCGTTCTGAGCGACCGCTTTCCCCCGACATGACGATTCCGAACCTCACTCGCGCCAAAATCGAGGAGAATACCTCCAGTGGGTCCTTCGAGCGGGGCCAGGAGTATCTAGCCGACGGAGCGGTCCGGTCCATCCAGCGGACCGACGAGCACACCCTCAAAGCGCAGGTCCAGGGCGGAGACGTCCACCCGTACCTCGTGACGATCACCTTCGACGCCGACGACATCCAATCGGTACAGTGCACATGTCCCTACCACGGGGGCAGCTGGTGCAAGCACATCGTGGCGGTCCTCCTGAAGACCCTCAAGCAGGAGGAAATTCCGCTCGCCAAACCGGCGCGCCTCAACAACCTGGTCGAGGACCTGAGCAGAACCGAAATCATCGCGCTGCTGAAGCGGCTCGTACAGCGGGACCCCAAAATCCTGGACGAGATCCGGAACGAACACCCCGAGATTGTGGACGGCGGAGACGCGCCGCACCGGTAACCGGCCGCCCGTCCGGGGCCTCGAGCCCGCCGATGACGGGCCGTCTCGTCGCGGCTCGGAGGAACTTCCGGGGGCCGCGGGGATAGGCGGGAGTCCCTTTTTCCAATCCCCACACAGCGCGGTGTCTGTGACGCTTTCCTCCTCGATTGACGCGGTGCGCGAGCATACGCACACGCTCAGCGATCGGGCGCACGTTCCCTTCTCCGGCGAGCCAACGACGGCGATCCTGCTGCTGGCGGACGGCACCTGGATCCCGGGTGCCCGGGTCGAGAGCGCCGCCTACTCCCTCACGATCCCGGCTCTCCAGAACGCCTATACCACGGCAGTCGCCCTGGGCCGCGGGGCCGACGTGATGGCCTTCGTCCTCTCTCGTCCGTTCCGCCGCGAGGAGTCGCTGTACGTCGAGGAACTGCCGCACGGTCCCTACGATGCCTGGGCCGCCGACGCATGGATTCGAGATCCCGGGACCGCCAACGGTCCCCTGCCGGCGCTCGACGGCACCGTGTCCCCGTTTCTGGACCGGCACGTTGCGGACGCGGCGGAGGGCCTCCGGAGTGCCCGCAGCGCCGCCGAGCGCGCCCACGTGCCGTCCTCGCACTTCCCGGTCGGGGCCGTCGCCGAGACGGCCGAGGGCCGGCTCGTTCCCGGCGCCAACGTCGAGCATCCCGACTGGGCCCGCATCCTCTGCGCGGAGCGCAATGCCCTCGGCACCGTCCAGTCCTACGGGGCGGGGCCCGTAGTGCGCCTCTTCCTCACCTGCCTCGAGGACCCGGACGGGACGCCTTGCGGCGCCTGCCGGCAGCTGCTGGCCGAGCGGGCGCCCGACCTCGACCTGTGGATGGACCGGCACGACGCCGCGCCGGAGCAGTCCGCCATCTCGTCCCTCCTTCCGGGCTCGTTCCGGGGACACGCCCTCCTGGGCCCCGAGTGAGTCTTCCCCGGTCGGGTCGCGGCTCGTGGACCAGGTCGATCAGACAGGGATCGGTGCGGCGCGTCTCCGGTACGATCGGTGATCGCAATCCTTCCGACTTGCCCGACGCTCCCTTGCGCTCTCGTTTTTGCCTCCGCGTCTGCGCCGGGCTGCTCGCGCTCCTCCTCGCGGGCCTGCTCGGTCCCGATGGAGCCCGCGCCGGTCTCCACCCCGACACGTCTCGCACCGCCCCCGATCGGTACTGGATCATGTTCGCGGAGCGGCCGCAGCCGGCGACCGGGCCCGACCGGTGGACCGCTCCGGTCTCGTCGGCCTACCTCGCCCGCCTGGAGGCCCTGGGCATCGAGCCGGTCGTCCAGAGCCGGTGGTTTCACGCGGTCAGTGCCCCGCTCTCGGCGGCCGAGCGGGCCCGGGTCCGGGCGCTCCCTATCGTCCGCCGGGTCGCGCCGGTGGCCGCCGGCGGTACGGTCGCGGCCGACTCGGCGGCGCCGCGCCCCCAGGCTCCCTCTCCGCCGCCGGGCGCGCTCCGGCTGGGCGCCTCTCAGGCCCACCTGGCCCGCATGAACGCAGTGGCCCCGATGACCCGGGGCCTCGACGGCCGGGGGGTGCGGGTCGGGTTTCTGGATGCCAGCTTTCGGGGCCTCCGCCATCCGGCGTTCGCGGCCCTCCGGCGGGACGGGCGACTGGTGGCGCTCCGCGACTTTACAGACGGCACGCAGCGCGGCAACCACGGCATGGGCGTCGCCTCTGTGGCGGTGGGACGGGCGCCCGGGTCGCTCGTCGGGCCCGCCCACGGGGCCGAGGTGCTGGGGGCCACCACCGAGTACACCCCCTCCGAGCGCACCGTCGAGGAGGACTACTTCGTCGCCGGCCTGGAGTGGCTGCACCGCCGCGGGGCCGACGTCGTCAACGTCTCGATTGGCTACAACACGTTCGATGAGGGTCAGGACAGCTACGCCGTTGCGGACCTCGACGGCAACACCGGCCTCACGACGCGGGCGGTCGACCGGGCGGCCCGTCTGGGCGTGACGGTGGTGGTGAGCGCCGGCAACAGCGGCTGCGCCGCCCCCGACTCGTGCTGGTACTACGTCAACACCCCCGCCGACGCGGACTCCGCCATCACGGTCGGGGCCGTCCGACCGGACTCGTCGCTGGCCCCCTTCAGCTCCCGCGGCCCGACCGCCGACGGGCGCCGCAAGCCCGACGTGGTGGTGCAGGGCACGGGTGTGACCGCTGCCTGGAACGACGGCCGCTACGCTCAGGTAGGCGGCACGTCCTTCGCCAGCCCGCAGGTGACGGGCGTGGTGGCACAGATGCTTCAGATGAACCCGGCCCTCTCCCCCACCGAGGTGCGGACCCTGCTGCGTCGGACGGCCTCCCGGGCCGACCGCCCCGACAACCGGAGGGGCTGGGGCGTCGTGGACGCCGAGGCGGCCCTCAAGGCCGCGGAGCGGCGGGCCCGCGCGGCGCCTCCCGCCACGCTGAGGGCGAAGACGCCCGCCCCAAACCCGGCCGCCGACCAGGTCACCGTGCCGGTGCGCGTCCCCCGGCGCACGGCGTCGGTGCGCCTGGAGCTGACATCGCCCCTCGGCCGCACCGTCGCCGCGGAGCGCTTTTCCGTGCGCCCGGGCCCCAACTGGCTCACGCTGGACGTCTCGTCGGTGCCGCCGGGCCTCTACCGCTACCGCGTCCAGGGTCGGCGTCAGCTCCGCGGCGGCTCCCTGGCCATCGACCGGTAGGGCGGCGTCGAAACCTACCCCCGCGCCCCCCGAGTTGGAGGGATCTGCGGGATCGGCCCCGCGTGCAGCCCCAATCAGACCGATTGTTGCATGGCTTTTTCCCTCGGCTACAGTCCGTGGCTCCTGGGCCTCTCCCTCCTGCTGGCGGGGGCGCTCACCTACTGGAGCTACCGCACCACGACGCCGCCGCTGTCAACGGGCTGGCGCGCTCTCCTCGGGGGCCTCCGCTTTGCGAGCCTGGCCCTGATCTGCGTTCTGCTGCTGGAGCCGGTGGTGACATCGCTCCAGGAGACCGAAGAGCCTCCCGTCCTCGCCGTCCTGGTCGACGACAGCCGCAGCATGCGGGTGGTGAGCGGGGCGGCCGCCGACACGAGCGCGGCGGGGGTCCGGGACCGCCTCCAGTCGGTACTTGGGCCGCTCCGGGACGAGCTCCCCGGCACCGCCCGGATGTTCGGGTTCGACGCGTCGCTGCGGGAGCTATCGGGATCGCCGCTCGACTCGCTGGCCTTCGACGGGACGCGCACGGACATCGGGGCCGCCCTGCAGGCCGTCTCCGAGACGATGCAGGGCGAGAACCTGCGCGGCATTGCGCTCGTCTCGGACGGGCAGTACAACAGCGGACAGAACCCCGCCCGCGTGGCCGACCGGGCGGGCGTCCCTGTTCATACGGTCACCGTGGGCGACACGGCCCGCCAGCGCGACCTCCAGATCCGGGACGTCGTCACCAACGACCTGTCGTACGTCGACACCGAGGTGCCGGTGCGGGTAACGCTCGGCGCCACCGACCTCGGCGGGGCCTCCACGACCCTTTCCCTTCGCCGGGACGGCACGGTTCTGGACACCGCCCAGGTCGCCCTGTCGGCCGGACCGATGGAGCGGACGATCGATTTGCAATTTCGGCCCGAGACGGCCGGCCTCACACAGCTTACCGTGCAGGCCGCCCCGGTCGAGGGCGAGGCGACGACGCAGAACAACACGCGAACGGTCTCGCTCCGGGTCCTGGACCGCAAGCGGCAGGCCCTGCTGCTGGGAGCGGCCCCCTCGCCCAACTTCACCGCCCTGCGCCGGGTGCTGGAGCGGGACGCTAACACGACCGTCACCACCCGCGTGCCGAAGATGGACGGATCCTTCTACGAGAGCCCGCTGCCGGATACGCTCGGCCGCTACGACGTCTTCGTGGTCGCCGGCTTTCCCAGCAGCGTAGTGCCGGAGGCCGCCGTGCAGGCCGTCGCCGCCCAGCTCGACGAGGGGATGCCCGCTCTCTTCGTGCTCGACAGGCAGACCGACCTCGACGCCTGGCAATCCTTCTTCGACGACGCCTTGCCGGCCACACCTGCTTCTACGCCCCTTCGCCTGACGGAGGCGTCCTTCGATCCGGTCGAGGCCGAGCGGGCTCACCCGGTCTTCCAGATCGAGGACGCCGACGTGGGACTCTTCCGCCGCCTCCCTCCAATTTCGGTCCCGACCACGGCCTGGCGCCCGACCCCTGACGCGCGGGTCCTGGGTGCGGCTGCGCGGCCGGCGCTCGACCGGAGCGAGCCGGTCCTCGTCGTCCGACGCCGCGCGGGCCGACGAACGGCCGCCCTGCTGGCCACCGGCACCTGGCGGTGGGCCACCCTCTCTTCCGACCTCGCGGCCGCCGACCCGCTGTGGCCCGGCCTCGTCTCGAATCTCCTGCGGTGGGTCACCACGCAGAGCGACGACCGGCAGGTGCAGGTACAGCCCGTCGCGACAACCTTCGAGGGCGACCAGGCGGTCGAGTTCACGGGGGAGGTCTACGACGAGAGCATGACGCCGGTGTCCGACGCCGGCGTCTCGGTGGTCATTACCGACTCGACGGGCACGGAGTACCCGCACACGATGGACCCGCTCGGGAATGGCCGCTACACACTCAGCGTCGGGTCCCTGCCGGAGGGGCGCTACCGGTACGAGGCCACGGCTCAGCGGGACGGGTCCTCCATCGGGCGCGATCAGGGCGACTTTTCGGTGGGGGCGCTCCGGCTCGAGTACCAGCAGACGCGGGCCGACGCGGTATTGATGCGCCGCCTCGCGGCCCGGAGCGGCGGCACCGCCTACACGTCGGAGAATGCCGGCCGACTTGCGGCCGACCTGCAGGCCGCCGACACCTTCACCGCGTCCGTCTCCACGCAGTCCAGCGAGGCCGAGCTGTGGCGTACCCCGATCTTTCTCGCCGTGATTTTGTCGCTTC
Organism: Salinivenus sp.; assembly: GCA_036625705.1. Lineage (GTDB taxonomy): Bacteria > Bacteroidota > Rhodothermia > Rhodothermales > Salinibacteraceae > Salinibacter. Next base: position 23,244 of record JAZKTD010000008.1, on the reverse strand, counting down.
TGGCGGCGGAGTGGACGCTTCGAAAGCGGTTTGGGTTAACATGACCTGAGCCCGAATCTCCTGTCCGTCCATACCGTTGATTGATTGTCAGTCAATTGTCGTTTCTCTCTCGTCAGTCGGGCCCGTCGCCCATGACCCAGCAGAATTCCCGGATGTTGACCCACATTGCTCCGTCCTATCGGGGCGCGCTGCCCGATGCGGTGGCCGACTCGATGGAGGGGGAGCAGCCGCTCGCCCAGCTGCTCGTCACCATTCGACGCCACCTCCACATGCACCCCGAGGTGGGCATGAACGAGCACGAGACGTCCCGATTCGTCCGGCAGACCCTCGAGGGCTTCGGGCTCGACGTGCACGGCCCGATCGCCGGCACGGGCCTGTACGTGGACATTGAAGGGAGTGGCTCGAAGGGGTTTGTGGGCTACCGGGCCGACATCGACGCCCTCCCGACCCAGGATCAGAAGCGGGTGTCCTACCGCTCGCAGACCCCCAACGTCGCCCATCTCTGCGGACACGACGCCCATACGGCGGTGGCCATCGGGGTCGCCCTCGTCCTCCATGCCCATCGCGACGACCTGGACGGCCGGGCCCGCGTCTTCTTCCAGCCCAACGAAGAGGGCCTGCCCAGCGGCGCCCCCCTCATGATTCGCTCCGGCGTGCTGGAGGGCCTCGACGCCCTGTACGCCATTCACGTGGACCCAACTCTCGACGTGGGCCGCTACGGGCTCATGGTGGGGCCGGTCACCGCCTCGTCCGACCGCTTCGACGTGCGGGTGCGGCAGGAGGGCACCGGCCACTCTGCCCGCCCCCACGAAGGGGTGGACACGGTCTGGGTCGCCTCCCAGCTCATGAACCAGTTCTACCAGATCACCGACCGCCTCACCGACCCGCGGTCGCCGGCCGTTCTGACCGTCACCAAGATGGCGGGGAGCGAGGCGCACAACGTCATTCCGGAGGAAGCGTCCTTCGGGGGCACCCTCCGCACCGTAAGTCCCGACGACCGCGAGACCATCCGCTCCTACATGCGCGAGGCCGCCGGGCGGCTCGGCAATCTCTACGACGCCCACGTGGCCATCGACTTCGAGGATGGGTCGCCCCCGGTCATCAACGACGAGACCGCCGTCACCAACGTCGAGCGCACCATCGAGGACAGCTTCGGCGAGCAGGCCATCCATTGGAACGAGCAGTCGAGCATGGGCGGAGAGGACTTTGCCCACTACCTGGAGCACGTGCCGGGCGCGTTTATTCGGGTCGGAACGGCGTCCGGGCCCGAGACGAGCTACCCGCTGCATCACCACCGGTTCGACATCGACGAGACCCCGCTGGCCCCCACGGCGCGACTCATGGCGCGGGTGTTGATGAACCATCTTGACGCGGAGCTCGGCACGGTCGCTCCGCCCCGCTCCTCGGATACCGCCCCGTCCAGCAACGGGCGCCCGCCGGAGGCGGCGTAGACGGCCGCCCGCGTCCACGCCCGCGGCCCCTCCACCGCCCGGTCCGACGCAGGTCGTTAACTGATGACGAGTGTACATTGACTTCGCACGGAATTCCGCCTAATTTAAGGCGAGTCTTCCTCATCTGTCCGTGCGATGTCCATGATTCGGCGCGTGCTGTCTGTACTGGTTGTGGGGATGGGGGCCGCGGTTCTCTGTGCCCATGTCCCCACCTCCGGCGCTCCTCCCCCAGATCCCGGCGCCGTGGTCATCAACGAGATCCTGTACGCTCCGGACCCGTCGTCGAATGAGTTCATCGAGCTCTACAACCGCTCCGACACCGCCGTCGACCTCAGCACGCTGGAGTACGCAGACGGGAACCGGGCCTTCAGTTCCGTAGCGGCCTCGAAAGCGATCTTGGATCCGGGGGCGCACGTGGTGCTGGCCCGCGACACGAGTGCATTCCGCGAGGCCTTCCCGGAGGCCGAGGTCCGGGCGGCGCCCGGCTGGGAGGCGCTCAACAATAGCGGCGACACCGTGTACCTGCGGCGGGCAGACGGGGCCACCGTGGACTCGGTGCCCTACGAGCCCTCCTGGGGCGGAGCGGACGACCGGTCCCTGGAGCGGATCGATCCGGCAGCTCCCTCCGACGTGGCCTCCAACTTTGCCTCCTCGACCGCTCCGGCCGGCGCCACGCCGGGTCGCCGCAACAGCCGCTACGCCCCGGACGAACGGCCTCCTGAGCCTGTGTTTGCGGAACTGACGGCGGAGACCCGGGCCGTCGTCACCTTCTCGGAGCCGGTTCGCCCGTCCTCCGTCCGGCCGGGGGCGTTCGGATTAGACGGAACGGGCATTGCCGGGGCGCGCCTGTCCACCGACACCACAGCCACGCTCTCCCTCCGATCGTCCCCCTCCGCGCGGCGGCTTCGCGTGGCCGGCATCCGGGACCGCGTGGGCAACCGGCTGGGGGACGCGACGCTGCCGCTCGCCTACCGCCCAGCCCCCGAGACGGTGATCCTGAATGAGATTCTCTACGCCCCCCGGGCCGACGACTACGACGACCGGCCCAATCAGGTCGAGTACGTCGAGCTCCGCAGCCGGACGGACCGGTTTTTGTCCCTGAACGGCCTCTTCGTGACCGACCGGCCCGACGAGACCGGCGTGGCCGACACGCTGCGGCTGGGGCGGAAGGCCGTCCTGTCGCCCCGCGGGTACGGTGTACTCGCCGCCGCCCCCGACGACGCTACCGCGCCGGCGCGCTCCCAGCTCGCACGGGCCTTCCCGGAGGCGCCCCTCGCGGCCGACTCCGTCGCCGTTCTTCTGTCCGGCACCGCCCGCCTCGGCCTCACCAACGACGGCGGCCTCGTGCGCCTCCATCGGGCCGACGGCCGCCGGGTGGCCGAGGTGCGCTACCGACCGGACTGGCACGCCGCCGGCCTGGACGACCCGACCGGAACGGCCCTCGAACGAATTAGCCCGACCGCCGACGCTCAGTCGCCCGACAACTGGACCAGCAGCCCTGCTCCGGCGGGCGGCACGCCGGGCACCCGCAACGCCGTCGGCCTCCCCCCACCGGGGGACTCGTCGACGGCCCGGACGGCCCGCCTGCACGTGGCCCCGAGTCCCTTCTCCGTCGAGCGGGACGGGGCCGCCCGAATTCGGTACAGCCTGGACACGGCCCCCTCCCTCGTTCGGGCTCGCATCTTCGACGCCCGGGGCCGGGCGGTGCGGACCCTCGAGGACGCCCGCCTGGTGGGCCGGTCCGGCGAACTGGTCTGGAACGGCCGCGACGACGCCGGCCACCGGGTGCGGGTCGGCGTGTACGTGGTTCTCTTCGAAGCCGTCCAGGCCGGTTCGGGCACCGTGACACAGTTGAAAGAGCCCGTTATCGTCGCCCGGCCGCTCGACTAATGGGCGTGACAACTGGATCGACGGAGCTCGTAGAATCGGCAACGGGGTCGCCCCCTGGTTCTCCGTCGACAAGTACCGATCCGTGCAAACGTATCCAAAGACGTTCTCGCGAGAGCGGAGGACCGTGCACGATCTGGGCAGAATTGATCTTCACGGACTTCTTCACGGATCGGTAGGCCCGTCCGCCTAATCAGCGCGGCCCAGCGATACCGATCCGTGAGAACGTACGCAAATCATTGTCCCCGATCGCTGGGGACCGTGGACAGCCGCAAGCAAGAAGCGGACGCCGCGAATGTATTCACGGATCGGTACGAGCGGCTCCCAAACGGTAGCCCTCGATGTTGTCGGAGGAGTCATGCAAGGTCACTACGGTCCCCGCGTCCCAGTGGAACAGGGATTTTGGGCGGGGCGTTAAGGAGAGTGACTCAGCACTCCTTGTTTGCGTCTGTCGCACGTACCAGCATCGCGTTATGGCCCCCGCTACGGATACCGCTTCGGACGCCCCGGTCGAGATCAGCCCCAACGCCGCGAAGGAGATCCGAAAGATTATTCGGAAGAAAAACATTCCCGACGGCTACGGATTGCGCGTCGGCGTAAAGGGCGGCGGGTGCTCCGGCATGAGCTACGTCCTCGGGTTCGATAAGAAGCGCGAGAAGGACCGCGAGTTCGAGATCGACGGCATTACCGTCTATATGGACCAGCGCCACGGGCTCTACCTGATGGGCACGACCGTCAACTACCACGACGGCCTCAACGCCCGCGGCTTTACCTTCGACAACCCGAACGCGACGGAGACCTGCGGGTGCGGAGCCAGCTTCGCCGCCTAGCCCTCGGCCATTCGTTCACCTCGGCCGAGGCCCGTCACCGGTTCGTCCGTGGACTGTGGCGCTCCTGTAACGTGTGCGCTCCGGACCGTCCCCAAGCTAGTGCACACCGGGGACAGAGGAACAGAGCGCGCAAACGGCTGGTTAGTGCTTTTGACAATGCTTCACGTCGCGGGGTTGGCGTCGCAATGCCGTCGCGGATGATCACCCCTCCCCCGTCGTGCGAGTGCCTTCGCGGCACTTCTCGTATATAACACACCCCAGTATGGAAGGCAATTTCTCAAACCGTGTCCGGGACGTGATTTCCTACAGTCGTGAAGAGGCGGTCCGCCTCGGCCACGACTACATCGGAACGGAGCATCTGCTCCTCGGCATCATCCGCGAGGGTGAGGGCATTGCCGTGAAGATCCTCCGGAACCTTGACTGTGACCTGCTGGAGCTTAAGGAGGCGGTCGAAGACACGGTTCGGAGCGCGGGAAGCTCGACCTCGGTCGGCAACATCCCGCTCACGAAGCAGGCCGAAAAGGTCCTCAAGATCACGTACCTCGAGGCGAAGCTTTACAAGAGCGACGTGATCGGAACGGAGCACCTGCTGCTGAGCCTCCTCCGTGACGACGAAAACATCGCCGCGCAAATTCTCCAACAAGGATTTTCAGTAACCTACGACGCCGTGCGCAACGAACTTGACTCGATTATCAGTGGCAAAGCGTCGTCCTCCTCATCATCAAGCGGAGGCAGCGGCTCTGGTGGCCGGCTGTCCTCCGGATACGGACAAGAAGGTGGCGAAATGGAAAAGAGCAATACGCCCGTGCTTGACAACTTTGGCCGTGACCTCACCGAGCTCGCCGAGGAAGACGAACTGGACCCCATCATTGGGCGCGAGGAAGAGATCGAGCGCGTCGCGCAGGTCCTGAGCCGGCGCAAGAAGAACAACCCCGTGCTCATCGGGGAGCCCGGCGTCGGCAAGACGGCCATCGCCGAGGGCCTCGCCATGCGCATTGTGGAGCGCAAGGTTAGCCGCGTGCTCTACGACAAGCGCATCGTGACGCTTGACCTCGCCTCCCTGGTCGCCGGGACCAAGTACCGCGGCCAGTTCGAGGAGCGGATGAAGGCGGTGATGAAGGAGCTCGAGAAGAGCCCGGAGGTCATCCTCTTCATCGACGAGATCCACACAATCGTCGGGGCCGGCGGCGCGTCGGGCAGCCTCGACGCCTCCAACATGTTCAAGCCGGCCCTCGCCCGCGGCGAGATTCAGTGCATCGGCGCCACGACGCTCGACGAGTACCGGCAGAACATCGAGAAGGACGGGGCCCTGGACCGCCGCTTCCAGAAGATTATCGTCGACCCGTCGACGCCGGAGGAGACGGTCAACATCCTCTCCAACATCAAGACCCACTACGAGGATCACCACAACGTCCGGTACTCCGAGGAGGCCATCGAGCTGGCGGTGAAGCTCAGCGACCGGTACATTACCGATCGCTTCCTTCCGGACAAGGCCATCGATGTGATGGACGAGGCGGGTGCGCGCGTGCACCTCTCCAACATCAAGGTGCCCCCCGAGATTCTGGAGCTCGAAGAGAAAATCGAGGACGTACAGGACGAGAAGAACGAGGTTGTCAAGAGCCAGCGCTTCGAGGAAGCGGCGCGGCTCCGCGACAAGGAGAAGACGCTCCAGGAGGAGCTCGAGCAGGCCAAGAAGGAGTGGGAGGAGAAGGCCGAGACGGAAATTCACGACGTGACGTCCGAAAACATCGCCGAGGTCGTGGCGATGATGACGGGCATTCCGGTCGACAAGATCAGCAAGCCGGAGCAGAAGAAGCTCCTCAACATGGAGGAGGCCCTCAAGGAGCGCGTCGTGGGCCAGGATGAGGCCATCGAGAAGCTCTCGAAGGCCATCCGCCGCACGCGGGCCGGCCTCAAGGACCCCGAGAAGCCCATCGGGTCCTTCATCTTCCTCGGCCCGACCGGCGTCGGGAAGACCGAACTGGCGAAGGTCACGACGGAGTACCTCTTCGACTCGCAGGACTCGCTCATCCGGATCGACATGAGCGAATACATGGAGAAGTTCTCTGTCAGCCGCCTCGTCGGTGCGCCTCCGGGATACGTGGGGCACGAAGAGGGCGGGCAGCTGACCGAGAAGGTGCGCCGCAAGCCCTACTCGGTGATCCTGCTCGACGAGATTGAGAAGGCCCACCCGGACGTCTTCAACATCCTGCTGCAGGTGCTGGACGACGGCATCTTGACCGACGGGCTCGGCCGTGAGGTCGACTTCCGGAATACGATCCTCATCATGACGTCCAACATCGGGACGCAGGACATCAAGTCCTTCGGCCAGGGCATCGGCTTCTCGCAGGCCGAGGGCGACGACATGGACTACGGCTCGATGAAGTCGACGGTGGAGGATGCGCTCAAGAACGTCTTCAATCCGGAGTTCCTGAACCGGATCGACGACGTGATTGTCTTCCACCCGCTCGACAAGGACAACATCTTCGACATCATCGACATCATGTCGGAGGATCTCTTCGACCGCGCCGAGGAGCTGGGCCTGACGCTCCAGTTCGACGAGGACGCAAAGGAGTTCCTCACCGACAAGGGCTTCGATCCGAAATACGGTGCCCGTCCGTTGCGCCGCGCCCTCCAGAAGTACGTGGAGGACCCGATGGCCGAGGACATCCTGCACGACGAACTCGGCGAGGGCGACAAGGTCCTCATTACCCACGAAGAGGGCGACGAGGAAGAGCTCTCCTTCGAGATTGAGAAGGGCGAGGCGCCCCCCGAGACGACGGAGGAGCCGACGACGAATGGAGAGGCCGACGCGTCGGCTGAGGACGAGATGACCGACGACGAGTCGTCGAAGGAGGCGTCCGCCGCGGCCGACGAGGACGAGTAGTGCCTCCTCCCTCCCGGTTTTCCCCCGCCGATCCGAATCGGATCGGCGGGGTTTTTTATTTCGCCCGCCGGCCTATTCGCCCTCGTCGACCCGCTCGGGGGCGGCCCGAAGCCGCGCGTACCGCATCCGGCCGTCGCCGTGGGCCTCCTCAACCGCGACGGGCACCGGATGCTCGAAGGGCGGCCCGTCGGTCACGAACGTGTGGAAGGCGCCGTGCTCCCCACAGGGATCGACGCCCTCCGGCAGGTCCTCGAGGAACGAGGCGTCGTATCTGCGCCCCACGAACGAGGGATCGAGCTGCGTAGTGTCGACGGACGTCACGACGGCCTGGTAGCCCCGCTCGACGAACCGGCGGGCCAGCCAGGAGGTATCGCGCTTCCAGAGAGGGAAGAGCGGCCGGGCGCCCAGCCGGTCGAGCACCGTTTCCCGGTAGGCCTTCACGTCGTCGAGGAAAAGGTCCCCGGCCGCGACCACCCCATGTCCCTCGGCGAGGAGCGGCCCGAGAGCCCGCTCAAGGCGCGCCTCGTAGGTGGCGTTGGAGGCGTTCGGCGGGACGTGCATCACGTGGAGGGGAAGGCCCAGGGCGTCGGCCTGCCGCCGCACTAGCCCGAGCGGGGTGCCGTGCATGGTCACGGTCTCGACGTCGTCCAAGACGGTGGTGAGGAGCGTGTCGACCCGGCGGGGGGACTGGCTGTGGAGCACATCGTGGGTGAGCATCGCGTCTTTTCCCCCGCTCCATAGCAGAACGAGGCCGTCGCGGGCAGAAACATCCGTCATGATCGGTCCGCGTTTAAAACCAAAGGATGAGCGAGGGGCGCAAATGTAGTGGAGACCGGAGACAGAGTCGAGCCTCCTGATTTCCGATTCCGTGCCCGCGGGGGCGTCTGGTCACGGGCCCCGTCGGCGGCCGGCCCGGCGCGCCACCAGGCGCACGACCGCCGCGCGACCCCGAAGCAGGGGCCCTTCCGCCAGCGTCACGTCGACGGCCTCGCAGCGGAGAATCTCGTCGGTGGCAAAGGCCGCCCGCAGCTCGGCCGGGGGCACCATCCGATCCGCTGTGCTCGGGCCGATGCGGTCGTAGGGCCCGTTGAGATGATCGGGCCGAAACCATTCGCCGAGCAGAAGGCCGCCGGGGCGGAGCACGGCCCGAATCGTGCGGTAGAGGTCGGGACGCTCGGACGGAAGCAGCTGGAGGAAGCCAACGACGACCGCGTCCCACTGGCGCTCGGGCTGCCACGACCGCACGTCGGCGGCCACGGTCTCGAGGGGCAGCCCGTCGGCCTCGGCCGTCTCGCGGGCGGCGCGGAGGGCCGCCTCCGAAAAGTCGACGGCGGTGCCGCGGGCCGCCCGTGCCCGTGCGAGCCACGCAAGGGTCCGTGCCTCCCCCGCGCCCAGTTCCAGCACCGTGCTTCCCTCGGGGATGCGGTGCGCCTCCGCGGCGACGAAGGCGCTCGGCTCGGTCCCGAAGAGGTGCTCGTTTTCGGCGTACCGCCGGTCCCAGAAGGGCGGCCGGCTGCTTGGACGGTCGTCGGGGGGCGCCACGGGGCGGTCGGGGCACTTACGCGGGGGATTCAACGTCGGCCAGGGCCTCGGCGTCCTCGATGAGGCCCTCGATCTGCGCGAGGCCGCGGTCCCAAAAGTCCGGATCGGTCAGGTCCACGCCAACCTCGGCCATCAGGTCGTGGGGCCACTCGGACCCGCCGGCCCGCAGCAGGTCGAGGTACCGATCGGCGAAGGCGTCGCCGGCCTCCTGGTACCGGGCGTAGAGCGCGAGGACGAGCAGCTCGCCAAAGGCGTAGGCGTAGACGTATCCGGGCGTGTGGAGGAAGTGCGGGATGTAGCTCCACCAGAGCCGGTAGTGGTCGCCCAGGGTCACGCTTCCCTCAAACATCGCCCGCTGGGTCGCCATCCAGTGCTCGTCGAACGCCTCGGGCTGGAGCTCCCCCTCCTCCCGGCGGGCCGTGTGGATGCGCTCCTCGAACCGGTTCATGGCCACCTGCCGGAAGACCGTCGCAAGCGTGTCGTCGATCTTGGCCACCAGCATGGCGAGGCGGTTTTGCGGGTCGTCTTCCCGCCGCATCAGGCGCCGAAAGACGAGCATCTCCCCGAAGACGGAGGCCATCTCGGCGGTCGTGAGCGGCGTGCCGTGGTGAAAGATGGTCTGCTCGCGGGCCAGGTACTGATGCACCCCGTGGCCCAGCTCGTGGGCGAGGGTCTGCACGTCGCGGGCCTTGCCGGTGTAGTTGAGGAGGACGTACGGATGGGCACTGGGCACCGCCCCGTGGCTGAAGGCGCCGCTCCGCTTGCCGGGCGCCATCGCCGCGTCGATCCAGTTCTCCTCGAAGAACCGCCGGGCGGCCGACGCCATTTTGGGGTGAAAGTCCTTATACGCGTCCAGCACCATCGAGCGGGATTCGTCCCACGCGTACGTCGTGTCGGCCTCGTCAATGGGGGCGTAGCGGTCGTAGTCGTAGAGCTCGTCGAGCCCCAGGAGCCGCCGCTTGAGGTCGTAGAAGCGGGCCACGAGGTCGTAGCGGCCCGTGACGGCGTCGATGAGGGCCTGCACGGTCTCGTCGTCGACCTCGTTGGAGAGGTTGCGGCTCTCGAGCCAGTGGTCGTAGTCCCGGAGGCGATCGGTGGAGGCCTTGTCGGCGAGCAGGGTGTTGAAGACGAACGTGAGGGTCCGCCGCCGCTCCTCGAGCCCGTCGGTGAAGGCGAGCGCGGCCGCCCGCCGCTCCTCGCGGTCCGGCTCGTAGAGCTTCGAGAGGATCTCCTCCTGCGTGAGCGTCTCCCCGTCCAGCTCGTACCGGGTAGCCCCCAGCGTTTCGTCGAAGTAGCGGGTCCAGGCCTGGTTGGCCGTGATGCTCTTCTCGGAGAGGATTTTTTCCTCCGGCTCGCTGAGCACGTGCTCCTTCTGGAGGTGCTCGGTCTCCAGGTAGTGGCGGTAGTCGGCGAGGGCCTCGTGGTCGAGGAGCATCTCGGCCCGCTCGTCGGGGACCTCCGCCCACTCGACTTCCACGAAGAGAAGCTGCTGCTGGATGCGGTTGTAGCGCTCGCGGACCGACTGGAGCAGGGCGCCTCGCTCCCCATCGTTCGTGTCGGTCGACCAGTGGAGGTGGGCGTAGGCGTAGGCCCGTCCGAGGCGGTCGTGGAGGGCGGCCAGGCGGTCGAGGGCCTCTGCCAGCGATTCGGGGTCGAGATCGCCGATTTCGCCCTGATACCGCTCCGCAAAGGCCGCCGCCTTCTCGGCGGCGGTGTCGAGGGCGGCGCGAAGTTCATCGGGGTCCTCGTGCAGGTCCTCGAGGTCCCAACGAACGTCGTCGGCCCCGGTGTCTACGGCGCTCATAAGACGGTGCAGAAATAAGGAATCGGTGATAGAGAGACGATTTTGTCCGTACCGGACCACCCCCACATCCGGTCCCGCACCCGTCAGTTTGACGGATTGTTCACCGGGGTCGTGTATCAACGAACGGGGAGTCCGGTACGGACAGATCCGACGCTGTTTCCAGAAGTGTACCCAATTGATGTCCGGCCCCTTTCGCCCGTTGACTTCCGAATCCGAGTGGGACGACGCCCGGACTGCCTCCGAGGACGCCCCCGTGCTCATCTTCAAGCACAGCAACGCGTGTCCGGTGAGCGCCCAGGCGCACGGTGAGATGGCCCAGTTGGCCGAAGACGCCGACCTTCCCATCTACAAGGTCGTGGTGCAGGAGAATCGATCGGTGTCCAACGCCGTCGAGGCGGACCTCGACGTCCGACACGAAACGCCCCAGGTCATCCTTCTCCGGGACCGTCGCCCCGTCTTCGATACCTCCCACTTCGAGGTGACCGCGGACACGATTCGGGACGCGCTATCCTCCTCAGCCTCCGTCGATTAGTGCCATGCGCTCTTTCCTGCTTCCTCTTCTTCTCTGCACGGGCCTTCTCGTCGGCCTCACGGCCTGCGGCGGCGACGAGGAGTCGTCGCCCGACCAGGCCCCGCGCACCAGCACAGAGGCACAGTCGAGCTCGACGTACGAGACGGACCCGGTTCCCGCCCCGGACGTGACCATGGAGACGATGGACGGACGGACGATCAATCTCGCCGAACAGAAGGGCAAGGTCGTCCTCGTCAATTTTTGGGCGACCTGGTGTGCACCCTGCCGGAAAGAGATTCCGGAGTTGATCGACCTCTACTCCTCGATGAAGGGCGACGGCCTGATGGTGGTGGGCGTTGCCGTCGACGACGAAGGCACGTCCGTGGTGAAGCCCTTCGCGGAAAAGCAGGGCATCAACTACCCGATCGTAGTCGACACCACCCGCTCCATCGAGTCGAACTTCGAGGCCATGTACGGCCTGCCGACCACCTACGTCGTGAACCCGGAGGGGCAAATCGTGCGGCGGGTGCTCGGCGTTTTCCCCACCGAGAAGATGAAGTCCACCCTCGAGGAGATGCTCGCGTCCGGAGCGGCCTGAGCGCAGCGCCTCGCTACTCGTCCTCCTCTTCGTCTTCCTCTTCCCGCTCCCGCTCCATCAGGTAGTCCTCCAGGCTTCCCACGACCACCCGGGTCTCTTCCTCCACCTCGACATCCTTGACGTCGCCGGCCCGAATCAGCTTCTTGATCTTCTTCCGGTCAATCTGCTTGAGGATGCGCCGGGCCTCGGTCCGGCTCACGACGTCCTCGCGGTAGTCGGCCGCGAAGTCCTCCAGAAAGTCGAGCGTGTCGTCCGAGAGATCGATCATGCGGATCTCTTTGTTCTCGTCGGACAGCGTCCAGTACAGATCCGCGTCGATGAGATGACGATCAACCCACCGAACGATCGTCTGCTTCGAAAGTTGGAGGTGCTCCGACAGGTCATCGAGGGGCATTGCTTTCGGCTGCCGGGACGTCGCGGGTTGGTCAGGCACAGTAGAAGGATTCCGGCTGTTTCTTGTGGAATAATTGGAGCCTGTATTGGATGAGCGAAGAACTATTTTGTTCCTCTCCGCCTTTGCGCTTCCTTTTCCTCTCCCACGCCCCCACCCAACGGACGAACCACCGTGGACTTGACAACAGACGAGTGGAAATCCCGGATCGAACCCCACCTCGCCTCCTCGCTTCAGGCGGTGAGTGACGCCATCACGCAGACGGAGGCCGTGCAGTCCTGGCTTCACCGTGCCTCGATGGAGGCGGCCGAGGGCCTCGGGCAAATGTCGGGGATGCAGGGTGAAATGCAGGGCTACATGAACATGATGGCCGACCTCGAAGACAGCCTGCCCAACCTGTTGGCGGCGGTCGAGGAGGTGACCGACGGGTGCGGGCACGTCGACCTGCACTGGCGCCCGCTCCAGCCCAACTTCAGTCGGCTCTACGTCTCGTTCGACCGGGACTTCAGCGTGACGGTCTTCTCCCGCCTATCGGAGTGCAGCCGGGACGCCGCCGAGGCGGCCCTCAACACGGTGGCCGACGCCCTGCCCAAAGGGGAGCCCTTCCCGAACCGTCCCAACACCGTCACGGGACTGGTGGCCTACGACGGCCGGGGACTGGGCCTCCGCGTGAGCGAACATCTTCGGGAGGAGGGGTCGGGGACCACGCGCAGCGTTACGCTCCTGCCCCGAAATGAGAGTCCACGGGAACAGCTCGCCCGGCCGGAGGCCGTGCGCGGGATGCTCCGCGACCTGTGCTCGGAGGCGGCGTGAGCACGGCCCCCTCCGAAACGGCTCGTGCGCCGCGCTCCTCAGCCCTGGTCCGGGATCGGCTCCACGTCGTCCGTCCCGGCAACCTCCCAGCCCTCCGCGGCGTCTCCCGTCCCAAACCAGAACCGGGCGCCGGGCTCGACGAATTCGCTGACAAACCGCACGAACGTCTCCGGCGCCACGTTGGCGGGCACCTCGTCGGACGTGAGCGTGAGCGACTCCCCCTGACGCTGGAAGTAGCCCAGGGCAAACGGCAGCGGCCCGCTGGTTTTCGTACTCAGCTCCTCGCGGTAGACCCGGCTTTCCCGCCGGAGCGACTGGACGAGCTCGACGGTGAGCCAGTCCTGCTCCTGCCCCGCCACCAGGGTGTGGTGGCGACGCTCAAACATCTTGTAGATAAGGTCGTCAAGGGTTTCGCGCTGGTCGTCGCGGACGACGACGTTCTCGACGCGACAGACGATCCGGTCGGGCATCGGGGCCGGGAAGCAGTTTTACATACGCTGGACGATGTGGGCGGCTCATCGCACCGGGCTCGCGGTACACAAGGCATCGGACGGTCCGTTCCTTTTCCTACTTCTCTGCCTCGATGGACTCCCTCACCCAAATCACACTCGGCGCGGCGGTCGGCGAGGCCGTCGGTGGGCGCCCGGCCGGCAACAAGGCCCCGCTATGGGGCGCGGCCCTGGGCACCCTCCCCGACCTCGACGTGCTCGCAAATCCGTTCCTGACGGAGGCGCAGTCCCTTCTCTTTCACCGGGGTCCCTCCCACTCCCTCCTGCTCACCGCCCTTCTCACTCCGCTTCTCGGCCTCGCCCTGGCCCGACTCCACAACGACGGGCCCTCCTGGCGCCACTGGGCCGCACTCGTGGGAAGCGTCCTCCTCACCCACATCGGCCTCGACTGCCTCACGACCTACGGCACGCAGATCTTCTGGCCCTTCACCCGAACGCCCGTCATCATCGGGTCCGTCTTCATCATCGACCCGCTGTACACGATGCCCCTGGCCGCGGGACTGCTCATCGCCCTCCGGTGGAGTCCGTCGGATCGGGCCCGGCGGCTCGCCAACTACGCCGGGCTCGCGGTGAGTTCGACGTACCTGGCCCTCACCCTCGTCAACAAGGCCTACGTCGAGCAGGTTTTTTCCGACGCCCTCGAGCAGCAGGGACACCCCACGGAGGTGTATACGAAGCCGACGGCCTTCAACAACCTCCTCTGGACCGGCATCGCGGAGGCGGAGGACGGGTTTTACGTGGGGTACTACTCCCTCCTGGACGACGATGCCGCCATCGACTTCCGGTACGTCCCCAAGAAGCACCACCTGCTCGGCGACGCCGCCGACAGCCCGTTCGTCGACCGGCTGCGGTGGTTCTCCCGGGGCTACTTCACCGTGCGCCGGAGCCCCGACGGCACGGTGACCGTGCAAGACCTGCGCTTCGGCCGCAACGACCTCGGGCTCACCCCAGCCGGAAAGTACATCTTTACCTTTCACCTCACCCGCAACGAGGCGGGCCGGATCACCGGATTCACCCAGCGACGGCCCACGATGAAGGTGGACTGGGCTCTCCTCCGCCGCTTCGTCGCCCGCATCGGAGGCCGCCCTCTCCCGAATGAAACGCCGTCGGCCTCGCGGTAGCCGCGCTCAAACCACGTCCGTAAAGGCCGGCCGCCGTCGGCGGGTCTTGACTCTTCACCGGCTCTCATCCAGATTTACGCACTCGTCTCTCCAAGAACCCCTTCTTCTACGATGAACGATCTTCTCTCGCAGAGCTACTTCTCAGCGGACACGCTCAACCTCGCCGCCGACTATTTGCTGAGCGGCATCGCCTTCGTCCTGATCCTGGTGATCGGGCGCTACCTGGCGCGCTGGGTGCGGGACCTCATTCGCGGCGGGCTCGACACGCCCGGGGTGGACCGCACCCTCACGAAGTTTGCGGGCAACTTTGCCTACTACGGCATCTTCCTCCTGGCCATCTTCGCCGCCCTCGAGACCCTCGGGGTGGAGACCGCGAGCTTCGTGGCGGTCCTCGCGGCCGCGAGCTTCGCCGTGGGCCTGGCCCTGCAGGGTACCCTGGCCAACTTCGCCGCCGGCATCATGCTGCTGGTCTTCCGGCCCTTCAGCGTCAACGACTACGTCGACATCGCGGGGGAGACCGGCTTCGTGAAGGAGATCCAGCTCTTCTTTACCCGTCTCCGCACGCGGGAAAACCGGCTCATCATCGTCCCCAATGGCGACATCTTTGGGGCCACGATCGAGAACATCTTTGCCCACGACAAAATCCGGGTCGACTGCGACGTCGGCACCGACTACCCCGCCGACATCGACGCCACACGCGAGGTGCTGCTCGAGGCGGCTCGCAGCGTCGAGGACCGGCTCGTGGACGAGGGCGAGCAGGCCGCCCTGGTGGAGTTGGGGGGCTCCTCGATCAACTGGCAGGTGCGGGTCTGGGCCAGGCCGGAGGACTACTTCCGGCTCAAGCAGGAGTTGACGCGCCAGGTCAAGTATCACCTCGACGAGGCCGGCATCGGCATCCCCTTCCCGCAGATGGACGTCCACCTCGACGAACTCAACGGCGAGGCCTAACCCCCAACTCTGTGTCCTTCGGACGAACACCGGCCGGCGGCGGAACGTGTCTCTTCGGCTGGGCTACCACCGGACGCACCCCTCAACAGCCCCTTTACCAACCGACCACCTCCTCATGCCTACACGCACTGCCGACGCGACCTGGGAAGGCAACCTGCCCGACGGACACGGAACCATGCGGATGGAGAGCGGCTCCTACGAAGGCGCCTACTCCTACCGCTCCCGGTTCGAGGAGGGCGACGGCACCAATCCCGAGGAGCTGATCGCCGCCGCGCACGCGGGCTGCTACTCGATGGCCCTCTCCAACGTCCTGGCCGAGGAGGGCAACGACCCCGAGTCCGTCGACACGACCGCCGAGGTGACGCTTCGGATGCTGGAGGACGGCCCCGCCATCACGAAGATTCACCTCACGACCACCGCCCACGTGCCGGACCTGGACGACGAGACGTTCCAGGAGCTCGCCGCGGCCGCCAAGGACGGCTGCCCCGTCTCGAAGGCCCTCGCCGGAGCCGAAATCACCCTGGACGCCACCCTGGAGGGCTAGGCCCCCGTGCTTCGCCCCTCCCCGCCCCGGCCTTCCTTCCAGAGGGCTGGGGCTTTTTTATTGATGGGGGAGCCGTGATGCGGGAGCCGTGGAGCGGAAATTCGGTAAGCGTGAGCGTTTCCCTCAGATCACGGCCTCACGCATCACGCTGTCCCGGCTCACTTCGTCGCGAATCACTCGATGATCGACAGGACGATCTTCCCGGCGTTCTCGTTGTTCTCCATCCGGCGATGAGCGTCGGCGACGTCGGTCCAGTCGTAGACCGAGTCGATGACCGGTTTCAACTGGCCGTCGATGAACTGGGGCAGGACGTCGCTCGCAAATTCCTGGGTGAGCTGCACCTTGTAGTCGAGGCTCCGGGACCGGAGCGTGCTGGCGAGGAGCTGCGCCCGCGTCGCCATGAGGGCGCGCAGGCTGACCTGTTCCACGGTGCTCCCCCCAAGCGTGGCGAGCTGGACGATGCGGCCGTCGAGCGCGAGGCTGTCAACATTGTGGTGGAAGTATGGGGCCCCGATAAAGTCGAGAATAATGTCGACGCCGCGCTCGTCGGTGCGTTCTGCGATCCGGTGGGCGAAGTTCTCGCTCTGGTAGTCGATCGTGGCCTCGGCGCCGAGGTCGCGGCACACTTCGTGCTTCGGCGCCGAGGCGGTGACGTATGGGTGCGCCTCGGCCCGTCGGGCCAGCTGGATGGCGGCGGTCCCGACCCCGCTCGCCCCGGCGTGGACGAGCACGTGGTGCCCGGCCTGAAGCCCTCCCAGCCAGTGCAGGGCCTGGTAGGCCGTCAGAAACACCTCCGGGACGGCCGCGGCCTCCCGCATCGACAGGCCGGGCGGCACCGCCATGAGCCGATCCTTGTGGACGACCGTGTACTCGGCGTACCCGCCGCCGTCGAGCAGGGCGAAGACGCGGTCGTTCTCGTGCCAGTCGAGCACCTCGGATCCCGTCCCGGCCACGGTACCGGCCATCTCCAGGCCCAGAATGTCGGACGCCCCCTCCGGCGGCGGGTAGTGGCCCTGACGCTGGAACGTATCGGCCCGATTGAGGGCGGTGGCGTGAACCTTGACCAGCACCTCGTCGGGCCCCGGCTCCGGGATGGAGACCTCCCCGATTGTCATGTGCTCGGGGGCGCCCTCCTCGGGAACAACGACAGCACGCATGGCACTTCGGAACTTGGTGACGGGTTATCGCGGAATCCAGTCGTCTTCGTCGGTTCGCTCCTCCAGCCGTCGGCGGACCAGGTCGAGGGCCGCGGTCGCGAACAGCTCCTTGTTGAGGGTCCGATCCTCCACAAACTGTCGCCGCACGGCGCGGGCCCCCACCCCGTCGGCGTAGCCGAGCCAGACGGTCCCCACAGGCTTCTCCTCGGTGCCCCCGGTCGGTCCGGCAATGCCGGTGGTGGCCACGCCCACGTCCACGTCGAGCGCGTCGCGGACGCCACCGGCCATCTGCAGGGCCACCGGTTCGCTTACGGCACCGTACTCCTCGATCGCGTCCGCCCGGACCCCCAGCACAGACCGTTTGATGCGGTTCGCATAGGCGACCACGCTCCCCTCGTAGTAGGCCGACGAGCCACTGACGCCCGTGAGCCGGTGCCCGATGAGGCCGCCCGTGGCGCTTTCGGCGGAGGCGATGGTCCGGCCCGCCGCGCGGAGCCCGCGGCCGAGGACCTCCTCCAGCTCGGCGTCGCCGGTGCCGATGACGTGCGCTCCCGCCCGCTCGCGGATCCGGGCCTCCAGGCGGTCGAGCTGGTTCTGAGCGGCGGCCGTGTCCCCGTTCGTGGCCGTGAGGCGGAGCCGCACGCCGCTCGTGGACGGCAGGTAGGCGAGGCCGAGCTCATCCCCGAGCAGATCCGAGAGGTCGCCCAGGCGCTCCTGCAGCGCGGACTCCCCGATGCCGGAGGTGACCAGCGTGCGGTGCGCAACCGCATGCACGTCCTCTTCGGCCTTCAGTCGGGGCTCCACGGCCGACTCGAAGATGCCTTTCATCTCCTGGGGGATGCCCGGCAGCACGGCCACGAGGCGGTCGGCCCCCTCGAGCGTCCCGGAGAACCAGAGGCCCACCGCCGCCCCCACGGGGTTGTCGAGCGTCTCGAAGCCCTCGGGCACCTGGGCCAGGGCGGGCGCCGACCGCGGCATCTGGCGCCCCCGGCGTTCGTAGTAGCGGCGGATGCGGTCCAGAATCTCGTCGTCGGTCCGGAGGGGCGCCTCGAAGTAGTCGGCCAGCACGTCCCGAGTTACATCGTCGTGGGTCGGGCCGAGCCCTCCCGTGAGGACTGTGAGGCGGGCCTGCCGGACGGCCCGGCCCAGCTCGCCCCGCATCGTGTCGGGGTCGTCCCCGACCGTCACCGTGCGCTCGACCTGCACGCCCAGCCGGCTCAGGCGCTCCCCCAGCCAGGCCGCATTGGTGTTCGTCGTCTGGCCGATGAGCAGCTCGTCGCCGATGGTGAGCAGGTGGGCGTTCATGAGGAAGCCGGTCGGTCGCTGTGAGGGTCGAAGGAAGGATCAGCGGGCGCGGGACGGCCCCGGTCCGGCGGCCGGGCACAACGGGGATGGGGCACACGCAGCAGGGAGGGATCGCCGGGACTCACGCGTCGGGGTGGGCCCCGCCGTGCTCGACGGACCACGCTGCGGGGTCGGCCCGCCAGGCCTGCAGGGCCTCGCGCTCGGCGTCGGAGAGGCGCTGCTGGGCGTGGGCGACGTCGACCAGCACGCGGAGGTCTGTGAGGACGTGGCGGTCCACGTCCGCCTCGTCGAACGCGCGGCGGGCCGCGCCCAGCCGGTACGAAAAGATCGCCAGGACGGCTCGCACCTGTGCCCCCGCCTCCCGAAGCGTGCCGACCGCATCGAGGGCCGAGCCGCCCGTCGAGATCAAATCCTCGACGAGGACGACGTCGTCGCCGGGCTGCACGCGTCCCTCGATCTTGGCGCCGACGCCGTGTCCCTTCGCCTCCCCGCGAACGTAGGCCATCGGCATCTCGACGGCCTCCGACAGCCAGGCGGCGTGCGGAATTCCGGCGGTGGCCGTGCCGGCAATCGTGGCCGGCAGTAGGCCCTCCCGGTCGAGGACGTCGGCGAACCCGTCGCGAATGGCCCCCCGAATGGCCGGATGCGCAATCGTGAGCCGGTTGTCGCAGTAGATGGGTGCGACGAGCCCGGAGGTCCAGGTGAACGGGTCGGCCGGGCGCAGCTTGACGGCGCCGATGTCGAGCAGGGACTCGGCGATCGCCCGGGCCCGAGGCCGGTCGGCGGGGGCGGCGGGAGTCCCGGGAGAGGGATCGGATGAGTCGGCCATCAGGACGTCTGGGGATTCGGTTCGCAGTTACTCAGCCTCAACCCGTTCCTCGGCCGGGGCGACAAAATAAAGGGCCCCGGTGGCGAGGGTAAACCCGACGACGCCGGCCAGCGCCACCCCGGGGAGGGCACTCTCCTGGAGCACCCAGGTCGCGGCCCCTCGGACGGGCGGCGCCATGTGCATCGCCGTCCGGAGCACGAGCACCCCGAAGAGGAATGCCAACTGCAACATCGTCTTGGCCTTTGCGATCCGGTAGGTGCGGAGCGTCTTCCCTCCGGCCTCCACCCAGGATCGGAGCCCCGTGACGGCGGCGTCCCGAAGGCCGATGAGGACGACGGCCCACCAGGGGACGATGGCGGGATTCTGAAAAGCGAGCATGCCGAAGGTGCCCAGCACGAGAATCTTATCGGCGAGCGGATCCAGGTACTGTCCCAGTCGCGAGCGCACCTGAAGCCGACGCGCCAGGACCCCGTCGTAGTAGTCCGTCAACGAGGCGAGGACGAAGAGGACCAGGGCGCTGAGCTGCCCCTCCTGGGTCGGGACCGTGAGCAGCAGCAGGAGAAGGGGCGTCACCAAGATGCGGCCGACCGTGAGAACGTTCGGAATGTATCGAAAACCGGCAGAGGTGTACATGCACCGGAGATGCTAACCAACAACAATGGCTGAAATCAAATGTAATGACGGTGTCTTTCACGGATTCACGGCTGCCCAGTTGCACGCGGAGGAACCCGTCGGCGAATCCTGCAAAGTTTTCAGACGCCGACGTGGCAGTTCGTCACTACTGCGGCACGGTTCGCTCCCGGAGGGTCCCTCCCCTCTTCCCCCTTCTGTCATTGTGGCGGAAGCACGACCGCACATGAGGCCCCGGCACTGTTCTTGATAAGGTAAACGGGTGGCGACGTAGGAGCGACAAAGTTCCGACATCCCGCACCGCCTTCGACATTCGACGCACTTCCCGAACCAGAGCAGACTGATTCCTATGGGCAAGATCATTGGCATTGACCTCGGCACGACGAACTCCGTCGTGGCGGTGATGGAGGGGGACGACCCCAAAGTCATCGAAAACGCAGAAGGCTCGCGGACGACCCCGTCCGTCGTGGCCTACAAGGACGACGGCGAGCGTCTCGTCGGCGCCCCGGCGAAGCGCCAGGCCATCACGAACCCCGAAAACACGATCTCCTCGATCAAGCGGTTTATGGGCCGCTTCTACAACGAGGTGGAGGACGAGATTGAGGAGGTTCCCTACAAGATCGTGAAGGGGGACAACGACACCGCCCGCGTCCAGGTTGGCGACCGGCAGTACACCCCGCAGGAGATCTCGGCGATGGTGCTGCAGAAGCTGAAGCAGACCGCGGAGGACTACCTCGGGGAAGAGGTGACCGACGCGGTGATTACGGTCCCGGCCTACTTCAACGACGCGCAGCGGAAGGCCACGAAGGAGGCCGGCAAGATCGCGGGCCTGAACGTGGAGCGCATCATCAACGAGCCGACCGCGGCGTCCCTTGCCTACGGCCTCGACGACGAGGGCGATCAGGTCGTGGCCGTCTACGACCTGGGCGGCGGCACCTTCGACATCTCGATCCTCGAGCTCGGCGACGGCGTCTTTGAAGTGAACGCTACCTACGGAGACACGCACCTGGGCGGCGACAACTTCGACAAGCGCCTCATCGACCACATTGCCGACGAGTTCGAGAAGGACAAGGGCATCGACCTCCGAAACGACCCGATGGCCCTGCAGCGGCTGAAGGAGGCCGCCGAGAAGGCCAAGATCGAGCTGTCGAGCGCCAAGACCACCACGATCAACCTGCCGTTCATCACGGCCACCGACGAGGGCCCGCAGCACCTGAACATGGACCTCAACCGGGCCACGTTCGAGAATCTGATCGAGGACCTGGTTGAGAAGACGGTGCCGCAGATGGAGAAGGCCCTCGACGACGCGGACCACGCCAAGAGCGACGTCGACGAGGTCATCCTGGTCGGCGGCTCCACGCGTGTGCCCCTCGTGCAGGAGACCGTCGAGGAGTTCTTCGGGCGGAAGGCGAACAAGTCGGTCAACCCCGACGAGGTCGTCGCGCTCGGCGCGGCCGTGCAGGGCGGTGTGCTGAGCGGCGACGTCGACGACGTGCTGCTGCTCGACGTCACGCCCCTGAACCTCGGCATCGAGACGCTCGGCGGCGTGATGACCACGCTGATCGAGGAGAACACCACGATCCCGACGAAGGAGAGCGAGATCTTCTCCACCGCCGCCGACAATCAGACCTCCGTCGAGGTTCACGTCCTGCAGGGCGACCGCGAGATGGCCAAGGACAACCGCACCCTCGGCCGCTTCCACCTGGACGGCATCCCGCCGGCCCCGCGTGGCACGCCGCAGATTGAGGTGACGTTCGACATCGACGCGGACGGCATCCTGAACGTGTCGGCCGTCGACAAGGCCACCGGCAAGGAGCAGTCCATCCGCGTGGAGGCGTCCAGCGGTCTCACCGAGGAAGAGATCGAGAAGATGAAGGAGGACGCCGAGAAGCACGCCGAGGAGGACCAGAAGCGGAAGGAGCGTGCGGAGACCATCAACGAAGCAAACTCGATGGTCTACACCACGCAGCAGAACCTCGAGGAATACGGCGACAAGATCCCCGACGACAAGCGGGGGCCGATCGAGGACGCCCTCGAACGGGTGGAAGACGAGCTCGAGACGGCCGAGGCCGACGAGCCCGTCGATAGCCTCGAAGACGCGCTGGAGGACCTGAATGAGAAGTGGTCCGCCGCCAGCCAGGAGATCTACGCGGCCCAGCAGCAGGAGGCCGAGCAGGGCCAGCCGGGCGCGGCCGGAGCGGCCGGTGCCGGCGCTGGAGCCGCCGCGGGCGCGAGCCCGGGCGACGGGGCGCAGGCCGACGAAGACGGGGACGTGCACGACGCCGACTACGAGGTCGTCGACGAAGGCGAAGACGAGTAAGGACGCCGACGTCTCCCTGCGTCGCCCATTTTCTCCGCCCCGATCGGGACTGTCCGATCGGGGCGGTTTTTTATTTTGCCCCCCTCCTGCCCGGCGGGGTGGGACTGGGGCCCGTCGTCTCTCTTCGACGGCTTCGTCGCCGAGGCACCCAAAAAGGGTATTTTGCAATAACGGAATATTAGGCCGCCTCAACCCTCGGGATCCGGCACCCGTCCGCCGGCAGGATCAGCGGGCGGGCAGGTCGTAGATCGCCCGGGCGTTCTCGGTCGTCGTCCGCTCCACCTCCTCGACCGGCACGTCCTTGATCCGGGCGAGCTGGTCGGCGACGTGGCGCACGTAGGCCGGCTCGTTGCGGTCGCCCCGATTTGGCTCCGGGGCGAGGTAGGGGCTGTCCGTTTCCACGACGAGGTGGTCGAGCGGAACGTCTTCGACGTAGGTGTCGACCTCGCTGTTGGAAAAGGTCATGATGCCGCCCACCCCGAGGTAAAAGCCCAGCGCCCACGCCCGCTCAGCCACTTCGGGCGGGTCGACGTAGCAGTGGAGGATGCCGCGCATCCGGTCGGGATGGTCGGTGCGCGCCCGCTCTTCTTCGAGAATGTCGAGAATGTCGTCGGTCGCCTCCCGGTTGTGGATGACGAGCGGCAGGTCGGCCGCGATGGCGAGCCGGATGTGCCGCCGGAAGAAGGCCTGCTGCCGGTCGTCGAACGAGCGATCCCAGTAGTAGTCCAGCCCGCTCTCGCCCACGGCCACGACCGAGGGGTGCCCGCACCACTCCTGCACGGCCTCGACGTCTTCGTCCGTGGCCTCGTCGGTCTCGGAGGGATGAAGGGCGGCCATGGCGTAGAGCCCGTCGTGCTCCTCGCAGAGATCGACGGCCTGCTGAATCGACGGGACATCGATTGCCGGCATGACGATGGTCTCGACGCCCGCATCCCGGGCCCGACGGAGCACGGCGGGACGGTCGTCGTCGAACTGCTCGAGGTAGAGATGGGCGTGAGTGTCGATCAGCATGTCTTACAAACGGTTGAGAAACCGACGATTCGATGAGCGGTACGCTCACGGTGGAGACGGCTCTGCTCCCCGCAAGCGCGGATGTTCGGACCCGGCGACGCTGGAAGATGCTCTCCAGTCCGGGAAGTTCAAATCGATTGGCCCGAATTTCACCGA
>JAZKTD010000192.1:0-6766 GCA_036625705.1 Salinivenus sp. | reverse complement strand
GCAGGCAGGTGCGCCCCGACTGCATGAGGTACTGCTGGGCGGGGGAGCCCACGCGGTAGATCTCGTCGGGCCACTGCTCGTCGCTGTCGGTGCGGCGCTCGACTTGCCGGACGGCGTCCCAGTAGGCGCTCCAGGTGCGGAACGCCGCCAGGTAGCGGTAGAAGTTCTCGCCCGCCAGCTCCTTGCACCAGAAGTCGTGCGACAGTCCGCTGAGCAGGGAGGCATCGGACACGAAGAAGAAGGGAAAGAAGGCCTCCTCGTGCTCGATGATCTCAGAGAAGTCCTCCGACCGCTGATAGAGCCGCACCCGGGCCGGCTCGCCGGAGGGGCGGTCCATCATCGGGTGCACGTCCACGAGCCGCGGCATCGGGTCCTTGCCGAAGAGGGCCACGTCGACAGACGCCGGCGCGGGGTCGTCCGCCGCGGCGGACGGAGAGGAAGAGGGCATGGGCGGCAGGGGGAGCATCCGAAAGCGAAAGCACCTTCTCCCTACGAACGCCGGGGGCGGATGTGTCCCGGGAGGAGGCGGTTCACCGCGGCCGACGCGCTTCGGATTCTGGCCCGTAAGCCCTAGGTTCTACGTTCCAGCACTGCCGTTCACCTCGATGTCTGCAACACGCAATATGGCCTCCCTTGCGGCCGACGCGGTGGGGCACCGCTACGGATCGCTCCTCCTCTTTCGCCGCCTGTCGTTCGAGATGGGCGGGGGGGACAGCCTGGCGGTGACCGGCGCCAACGGGGCCGGCAAGTCGACGCTCCTGCGCATCCTGGCGGGGGTACTCGCGCCGAAGGCCGGGCGCGTGTGCCTCACGGTCGACGGCGAGCCGGTGGCCCCGGAGGTGCATCCGCGGCGGGCGGGCCTCGTGGCCCCGGCCCTCGGCCTCTACGACCCGCTCTCGGCCCGCGAGAACCTCGCGTTTTTGGCCCGGGCGCGCCGCCTGCCGGACGCCGACGATCGCATCGACGCCGCCCTCACCCGGGTGGGGCTTGCGGGGCGGGCCGACGACCCGGTGTCGACCTTCTCCTCCGGCATGCGGCAGCGGGTCAAGTACGCCGCGGCCCTCCTCGCCGATCCGCCGCTCCTGCTGCTCGACGAGCCGGCGGCCAACCTCGACGCCGCGGGCCGCGAGATGGTCGAGGCGGTCGTCGCGGCCCAGCGCGAGCGGGGCGGCATCGTGGTGGTGGCCACGAACCGCGCCGACGAGGCCGCGCGCCACGACCGCACGCTCCGCATCGAGGATCACCGGTAGGCCTCCATTCGTGAGAGTCCGGGTTTCGCGGAGACGGCTCGGCCCGAGAGAATGGGAGAACGGGCGCGTGGGAAAGAAAAAGGGATCGTGCCTCTCCGCACGGGGCGCACTCCCTACTTGCACGCTACTCACCCGCACAGCTGCCTCTCTACCCCCACGCTCCCATGCTCACACGCTCCCACGCCCCCATGCTTCCTATCCACGGCGCTTGAAGGGGGCGGTAGAGCCTCGGCGTTTGCCCTCACTCTCCACAGACGACAGTCATGGCCCACGACACCATCGAGATCTACGTTCGGGACCTTTCCGAGCACGAGGCGGCGGACTGGCTCCGCGTCGTCTTGGACGACCTGACGGAGAAGGAGGACGCAATCGTGCGGACCTACGAGGGCACCTACGAGGGGGAGACGGTGCCGGTGCAGATTGCGGAGGGGGTCGAGGACGGGCCGTACACGAGCGTCTGGTTCAACGCGCCGACGATGCCGTGGGACACGGCCACGGCCTGTGCCCGCGACGCGTTCGAGGGCCTGGACCGGGAGGTGCTCTGCTTCCTCGACGATCCGGAGCGGCCGTGGACCCTCCTCCGCGTGTCGGCCGACGGCGAGGAGTACATCGACAAGCGCGAGGTCAAACTTTAATCATTGAGACAATGGGTCATTGGCCCATTGATCAATGGCTTACACGTGCTCTTCGGCGTGGTAGGAGGAGCGGGTCAGCGGGCTGCTCTCGACGTGGTCGATGCCCTTCTCCTCGCCGACCTGCTTGTACCAGTCGAAGACCTCCGGCTCGATCCACGACTCGACCGGCAGGTGATGGTCGGTCGGCTGCATGTACTGGCCGATCGTCATCACGTCGAGGCCGATCTCGACGAAGTCGTCCATGATCTCGAGCACCTCCTCCTTCGTCTCTCCGAGGCCCACCATGATGCCGCTCTTGGTGCGCAGGCCCTCGTCCTTGGCCCACTGCAGCACCTGGAGGGAGCGCTCGTAGTCGGCCTGCGGGCGGACGCGGCGGTAGAGGCTGGGCACCGTCTCCACGTTGTGGTTGAAGATGTCGGGCTCGGCCTCGAAGACGATGTCGCAGGCCTCGCGGATGCCGCGGAAGTCGGGGGTCAGCACCTCGCAGGTGGCGCCCAGGTCGTGGATGCGCTCGATGACCTCGGCGAAGATCGGCGCGCCGCCGTCCTCCCGCTCGTCGCGGTTCACGCTGGTGATGACGGCGTGGTCGAGGTCCATCTTGTCGACGGCCTCCGCCACGCGGCGCGGCTCGTCCCAGTCGAGGCCGTCGTCCGGGCGCCCCGTCTTCACGGCGCAGAAGCCGCAGGAGCGGGTGCAGACGTCGCCGAGAATCATGAACGTGGCCGTGCCGCGGCTCCAGCACTCGCCCATGTTCGGGCAGTTGGCGCTCTCACAGACCGTGTGCAGGTCGTGGTCGTCGACGGTTTCGCGGACGTCTTTGTACTCTTTGCCCTGCGGGAGCGAGACGCGGAGCCACTCGGGCCGCTCGCCACGTTTGTTTTTGTTGGTGTTCTCGACGACGGGCAGTTCCACGAATCCGGGATCGCCGTCCCCCGACGGCCCGATCGGGTCGGGCTCGACGCTTCCCAGGTCCACGTCGCCGGGCTGAGCGGGCTCGTTGTCGGTGGCCGGATCGTCGGTTGCGGGGGTAGACATGCAGAAGGAAGAACGTCAGGTTAGGGGTCGAGGCAGTGCTCTGCGTCCTGCCGTCTGGAACGGGCAACGCCTGCCCTTGGAGCGTGGGGGGATGAGTACGGAGGGGCCGGTCCGCCGTTCCTGCCTGTCGGGCAGAGTGGGAGGGAGCGGAAAGATTCAACGTGTGGTTCCAAGTGCCGCCTCGAGACGCCCGTGCACCCGACCGGGAGGGCCCCCCTCCGGGCCGCTGCGCGCTACTCGAGATTCGGCAGCCGAACGGTCGCCTCCGTGCCCGCCCCCGGCGTGCTGTGGAGGGTCACGTCGCCGTCCATCCGGGCCACGAGTCGTTTCACGATGGTGAGGCCGATGCCGTTGCCCTCGTGCGTCCGGTCGCTTCCGGACGAGGCCTGCGCAAACTCATCGAACATACGGGGCAGAACCTCGGGATCGATGCCAATGCCGGGATCCGAGACGGACACCTCCACGCCGTCGGGGGTCTCGCGGAGGGTGATCTCGATCGTTCCCTCCTCCGTGAATTTGATGGCATTGTGGATGAGGTGGGTGAGCACCCGCTCCACATGGTGCTCGTCGAGGGACGCCCTGAGGGGCCCGGCGGGCTCGTGAATCTGAACCGACAGGTCCTGATCGATGAGGTGGGAAAACGTGTTCACGGTCGACTGCACAAGGCTGTTCACGTCGACGTGGATGGGCGTCGGGGAGACCGATCCCGCTTCCAGTTGCGCAAAGTCCATGACCGTGTTCAGGGTGTGGAGGAGCCGCCGTCCGCCGCCCAGAATCCGGTCGGCGAAGGTTTCGGCCAGCTCCGGCTCTCGGGAGAGAAGCTCCGAGAAGCTGATGATCGAGGTGAGGGGCGTCCGGAACTCGTGGTTCATGTTCGAGAGCAGGGCCGACTTGATGCGGTCGGCCTCCTCGGCCGTGTCCTTCGCCTCCTTCAGCTTTTCGCGTCGCCGCTTGCGCTCGGTGACGTCGCGGGTGGTGCCCACGATCTGCCGCACCTCGCCATCCACGACGACCGGCGCAATGCGGGTTGTCCAGTACCTCATTGTGCCGTCGAAGGGGATCCGCTCCTCGTATTCGAGGGGCTCGCGCCGGTCCACACACCGCCGGTATCGGGTCTCCACGCGCCGCGCCGCCTCCGGTCCGAGAATCTCTTGGAGGGAGGCCCCACGAACCTCCTCGTTGGAAAGCCCCGTCTTTGACTCGTAGGCGGGATTGACGCGTCGGACGGCAAACGCCGGCTCGTCCCTGTCCCAATGCACGTCGATGAGGAAGAGCGCGTCCTGGGCGCGCTGGAAAAACGTTTCGGCCTGCTGGAGCAGCCGCTCCCGCTCCTTTCGGTCGGCGATGTCCCGTCCAATCCCCACGAGGTGGCGGTCGCCCTCGGGGTGCTCGACGAGGCTCCCGATAAACTCGTAGGGAGTGGTCGTGCCGTCTTTTTGGAGGAGCGGGACCTCCACTTGCGCACCGCCGGTCCCGAATGCGTCCGCAATCCTCGCCGCGACGCGCTCGCGTTCGTCCTCCGGCACCAGATCGAAGGCCGTTATCTCCTCGAGCTCCTTCTCGGAGTACCCCGTCACTTCGGGGACACGGGCGTTCCACCGCTGGAACTGAGCCTCCTCGTCGATGGCGAAGAAGAGGTCGTCGACGGCGTTGAGCAATCGATCCGTGTGCTCGTGGTACCGTTCCAGTCGCTCGCGGCTTTTTTTCTGCTCCGTGATGTCCTGAACGGTCCCGCGCACACGGACCACGTTCCCGTCTTCGCGCTGCGGCTCCCCACGGGTGCGAACCCACCGCTGCGCCCCGCCGTCGGTAATGAGCCGCAGCTCGAGGTCGTAGGGCTCCCCCTCCTCAACCGCCTGGGTGAAGGCCTCTCGGATGGTAGGCCGGTCGTCGGGGTGGTAGAACTCGATGCTCCGGTCCGGCGTCATCTCGGCGTCGGGCGCGAGCCCGTGGATGCGGTATGCCTCGTCCGAGAGGGCCGCCTCGCCGGCCCGGAGGTCGTACTCCCACGCCCCGACGCTCGCAATATCCTGTGCCTTCGTAAACAGGTCGTTTTGCCGTTCGAGGGTCTCCTTGCGCCGGCGCCGCTCGGTCACGTCCTGGTTGACGCCAATGATCCGGTCGGCGGTGCCCGCCTCGTTCCGAAGCACGATCCCGTGGGACCGAATGTGGCGCACCTCGCGGTCGTCGGCCCTGTGGATGCGGAAGGAGACGTTGAACCGCTCCCTCTCTTCGGCCGCTCGCTCGAAGGCCTCGTTCAGGCGGGGCCGATCGTCCTCCAGTACGATCTCCTCCAGCAACGCGCCCTCGTGGACTCGGGAATCGAGGTCCAGGCCAAACAAGTCGCGTGTGCGCTCGTCCCACCGGACTCGGTCCGTCGCAATTTCGTACTCGAACGTCCCGGCGTCGGCCGCCCTCAGCGCGAGACGCAGGCGCTTGTAACTCGCCCGCAGTTCGCGCTCCCGTTCCTTCCGCTCGGTAATGTCGGCGGCCATCCCGATGACGCCCGCAACGTCTCCCTTCTCGTCGTAGAATGGGGAATACCACGTGTCGAAGACGCGGTCATCGACCGTCAGCTCTTCGTCCACGTACGCTCCGTCGAGGGCCCGATGAACGACCTCGATGACCTCGGGATGGTGTTCGTACCGATCGTACATCGACTCCCCGACGGTCTCGCCCGGCTCGAGGCCGAGACTCTGAAGATCCTGTCCCTCCGAGAGCAGGATCGTCCCGTTCCGATCGACCATGAACGTCATCGGCTGGGCGTTCTCCACAATCGTCCGGAGCTGTTTCTCGCTTCGCCGCAGTTCGCGCTCGGCCGTCCGGTGCTCGGTTACGTCCCACATCATGGTCTGGGCCGCCGCTTCTCCCTCGTACTGGATGGGCACCGAGCGGACGAGAACAATGCGCTCGGTGCCGTCGGGACGCTGTATTCGGGATTCGGTGAGATCGACCTCGTTCTGCTCCTCGTACACCGTCTGAGCGCGGTCGCGAAGCCGAGACTGTTCGTCGGGGGGAATGAATGTGCGCATGTCCCGGCCGATCAGGTCGTCGACGGTGTCGACGCCGAGGAGCTCCGCCGTGGCCTCGTTCGCGTAGGCGTATGTCCCGTCCACCGAAATGTGGATGGGCCCCGGATGCTTATCGACGAGCCGCTGCCAGCGCTCCTGGCTCTCGCGGAGCGCCTGCTTCTGCTGGTGAGACTCGGTAATGTCCTGGATCGCCCCGGTAACCTTCGTCGTCTGCCCGTCGGAGCGGCGGGCCCGTCCGATGGTCCGAATGCGACGGCGACTCCCCTCGGCCGTCTCGATATCGAGCTCCAGATCGTAGCTGCCTCCCTCCTCGATCAGCCGCTCGACGTGCTCCTGGATGACTGGACGGGACGCGTCTGTGTAAAAATTGAAGGCCGTCTCGACGTCGATCTCGGCGTCGGGCGGCAGGTCGTGAATGCGGTACGTCTGGTCCGTCCAGGTGAGTGCGTCGTCTCGGGGGTCGTACTGCCACCCACCGACGTGGGCCAGCACCTGGGCCTGGCGGAGCAGGTCCCGATTCTGCTCGTGTTCGACCCGCTCGCGACGAAGTTCAAGTTCGTCGACGACCACCGCCGCCAGGTCGGCGAGTCGATCCAGCGTGTTCTCGGTCGGGGACCGCGGCTCGGTGTCAAATACGCAGACGGTCCCGAGCCGCCGATTGTCCGGGGTAATGAGCGGGGCCCCCGCGTAGAACCGAAGTCCGCGATCGGTGACGTGGGGGCTGTCCCCGAACCGCTCGTCCTCGGCTAGGTCCTCGATCGCAAGCACGTCTCCCTTCTCGAGGGTATAGACACAAAGCGACGTGTCGAGCCCG
>JAZKTD010000191.1:0-6768 GCA_036625705.1 Salinivenus sp. | reverse complement strand
CGCGGACGAG
Organism: Salinivenus sp.; assembly: GCA_036625705.1. Taxonomy (GTDB): domain Bacteria; phylum Bacteroidota; class Rhodothermia; order Rhodothermales; family Salinibacteraceae; genus Salinibacter. The sequence goes on along the minus strand of JAZKTD010000191.1, from coordinate 6,758 downwards.
GGCCTGAAGGGTGTAGTAGTTGTTAATCACGAATGCTGGGGGCCTACCGATCCGTGAAGAAGTGCATGAAGACCGTTTCTGCTCATGTGAGGCTCGGCCCTCCGTTCACCGGCGAACCCGTTCAGAGACTTTTGCACGGATCGGTAGCTCCTGGTGCCACTCGACAGACCGAGCCGGCCGGCACAGATCGGATTTCGTATTTCGTGTCGCGTATTTCGTGCTCCTACACCAGAGGAAGATGAGGATACGCAATACGACATACGCGACAGAAGACGGCACACCCGCCCGAAATCGGGCAGGACACCCGTCACAGAAGGAGCATCAGCGCGCCGAAGAGGGTGCCGAGCCCAATCACGATGAAGCCAATGGCCCGCAGCTTCGAGACAATTTGCAGGAGGCGCGGGTCGGCCTGCTCCTGCTCGGAAAAGTACATGCTCGCCGCCACGAAGCCGGTGCCCGTCACCACCATGGCGGCCGTGGCGCCGAGGATCCAGTTCTGCTCGAAGAACCGGACGAGGGCCACCACGACGGTGAGGAAAACCATCACAGCGAGGGCGACGCGAGCGTTCATAGTGCAGAAGACGCTACCGGGAGCAGGGCGAGGCCGTAATCGACGCTATTGCTTTTCCACCGTCACGCGCTCGATCGTGTCGCCCTCCTGCACGGCGTCGACCACGTCCTGGCCGTCGGTCACGTCACCGAACACGGTGTGCTTCCCGTCGAGGTGTGACTGCGGCGCGCGGGTGATGAAGAACTGACTGCCGTTCGTGTTGGGACCGGCGTTGGCCATCGAGAGGACACCCGTCTCGTGGGTGAGGGGGTTGCCCTCGATCTCGTCGTCGAACTGGTAGCCGGGCCCCCCGCGGCCCGTGCCGGTGGGATCGCCGCCCTGTACCATGAACCCTTCGATGACGCGGTGGAAGGGGGTCTCGTCGTAGAAGCCCTCCTCGGCGAGGAAGGCGAAGTTGTTGACCGTTCGGGGCGCGTGCTCGGGGTAGAGCTCGGCCTCGATCGTGCCCTGACTGGTCTCGATGGTGGCCTCGTAGACGGCGTCCGGGTCGATCTGCATGTCGGGGGGTGCGTCCCACTGCGGGTGGTCGGCCATAGAGCGGAAGGAGGAATGCAATCAAAAGACAAGGAGAAACTGCGCCTGTCCGACGGGAGGACGGAGGTGGTGTTTCGGCGTGCCGGCCCAGCCGCCGTCCGACCGCGGCCGCCACGCCGGCGGATGGATCCGTCCCAACGGCACTTGGTACGCGTTTTTCTGTACTTGACCGTGGCCCTCGTCGATCGCCTTCCTGACGTGTCCCCTCGGATGTCCGGCCCCGAAACGGTTCTGATTACCGGCGCCTCCTCCGGCATCGGCCGCGAACTGGCCCACTGCTTCGCCCGGGCCGGGAGCACGTGCGTCCTGCTCGCCCGGAGCGAGGACGCCCTCCACGCCCTGGCCGAGACGCTCCGGTCCCGCTACGACGTGGCGGCCTCCGTGCTGCCGGCCGACCTCAGCGCGCCCGACGCGGCCGGCACGGTGCAGGCGGAGCTCCGGGAGCGCAATCTCTCGGTCGACGTGCTCGTGAACAACGCCGGCGTCGGCGCCCGGGGGTCCTTCGCCGAGCTCGACGCCCGGCGCCAGGTGGACATGGTGCAGGTGAACGTGACGGCCCTGACCCACCTGGCTCGCCTGCTGCTGCCCGGCATGCTGGACCGGGACCGCGGGGGGATCCTCAACGTCGCCTCCACGGCGGCCTTTCAACCAGGCCCCCACATGAGTGTATACTACGCGACGAAGGCGTACGTCCTCTCCTTCAGCGAGGGCCTCACCGAGGAGGTGGCCGGCCGCGACGTGACCGTCACGTGCCTGGCGCCCGGCCCCACGCGCACCGCGTTCGTCGAGCAGGCCGACATGGCCGACACGCCGCTGTTTCGATTCGGCGCGCCGATGCCCCCCGACGCCGTAGCACAGGCCGGCTACGACGGCTTCCGGGCCGGCGACGCGGTCGTCGTGCCGGGGTGGCCCAACAAGCTCGGTGCGTTTCTCACGCGCCTCACGCCGCGACCGGTGGCCCGCAAGGCCGCGGCGTGGGTGAATGCCTCCTAATGGATTTGCACAACTGAACGGCTACTGACCACCTCTCTCACAACGGGCGCGTCCTCGGGAGACGCCGCTCGGGCCCAGTCCGCTTCTTTCCGTACGGCCGGTCCCGACGAGCGCCCGCCCGCTTCCGCTCCGTCTCTTCTCCGCGTTCCGCCGTCCCCCTTCTCCTTCATGTCTCCTTCCGGCAAGAACACCGTGCCCCTCGACGAGGATGAGTTCAGGGTCCTCGATACGATCCGACGTGCTGCGCCCCGGCACGACCTCTCGCCCAAGCTCGCGCAGGCCTACGGGGCCTGGACCCTGTGCTTCCGTCGCTACTGCCAGGACCAGGACCGTCCGTGGCTCTGGATGAGCAGTGTCTCGGACTTCATGGACGTTCTGGACGCGCACCCCACCGTGTCCGACGCCGAGCGCAACCGGGCGCTCGACGGCATCATGTTCTACATCACGGACGTCCACGGCGGCCGAACGGCGTCCCCCTCCGACGACGCCGATGACGCAGGGGACGGAGAGAGCGTCCCCCGCTCCACACAGAGCCTCTTCGCCCGGATGCTCCTGTGCTGCGACGTGCACCTCGACGAGGCCCTCCACCTGCGCCGAGACGACGTGCGCCTCGACGACGACGCCCTCTACGTTCCGGGGAGCGAGGACCGGGCCTCGCGCACGGTGTCGCTTCCCTCACTCCTGCAGCAAGGGCTCCGGCACTACGTCGAGCGGATCGAGGACACCACCGTGAACCCCCGCCTCTTCGGGCCCTACGAGCCGGCGGCCCGGACCGACCCGGCCGCCGACCCCGGCACGGAGGAGGAACTCGATCGCTCGACCGAGCTCGCCACGCAGGTCATGCAGGCGTTCGGGGACCCACCGGCCGACGACGAATAGGGGCCCGCCGGCGTCGGCGGAACCGGGCACGAACGCAGGCTCCGTCTCCGATGGGCGATTCAACGAGTCGGATCGGCCAAAAAAACACATCTTTCCCGTTTGGTTAACCGTTTGGTTGAACCAGGCAGTTGGGCGCCTGTTAAGACGGGCGTCCTTTTCCGATGTGCCCACCTGAATGACCGTCCCTGCCGACTACTCCGACACGGAGCGGGACATTTTCGACGCCGCTCTCCGCGTGTTTGCCCGCGACGGACAGCGGGGCGCGCGGATGCAGGAGATTGCCGACGCCGCCGGCATCAACAAGGCGATGTTGCACTACTACTTTCGCAGCAAGGAACAGCTCTACGAGAAGGTCTTTGCCTTCACGATGCGGCGCTTCATGGCCTCCTTCGGGGCGTCGCTGGAGAAGGCCCCCACCTTCGAGGAGACCCTGCGCGTCTTCATCGACGGGTACGTCGACTTTGTGCGCTCCAACGAGGACGCCATGCGGCTCATGGTAAACGAGAACCTGACCGGCGGGTCGCTCCTGGGCGAGCATTTGCGGGAGGCCACGGAAGCCGGCGACGCGCCCCCGGCGATTCTCGTCGAGACGATTGCGGCGGCGGTCGAGGCCGGCGAGATTCGGCGCGTGGACCCCGACCACACCGTGCTCTCGGTGGTCTCGACGTGCCTCTTTTTCTTCGTCGCACGGCCGACGGTGCAGGTGATGCACCCGACGGCCGGGGAGGACTGGGACGCCTTCGTCGAGGAGCGCAAAGAGCACCTCTTCGATCTGATTTACCGCGGCCTGTCCCCGGAATAGGACCGGTTACCGCTCCAACCTGCCACGCTTACCGCTCTCTGGATGACCCGATCTCACCGCCGACCCGTTGCCTTCGCCCTGGTCGCGGCGCTCGTCCTGGCCGGCTGTTCGATGACGCCGTCGATGACCGCGCCCGAGGCCGAGCGCGACCTCCCCGAAACCTTTGCCCCGGCGCCGGGCGACACCACGCTGCCCGCCGCGGCCGCCGACACGGCCCGCTACGACGCCCAGCGATGGTGGACCGCCTTCGGCGACTCGACGCTCACGGCGCTCGTGGACACGGCCCTCGCCGACAACCTCGACCTGACGTCGGCCCGGGCCCGCGTCGAGGAGCTCGCCGCCCAGTTCCGCATCGCCCGCGCCCCGCTCTTTCCGAGCGTCAACGCCAACGGCCAGTACAACTACCAGAACCAGCCGGCCAACACCGGCATCGGCGGCGCGATCGGGGGCGGGGGCGGAGACGACGGGGGAAATGGCGACGCCCCCCCGGATGGAGGCCAGCAGCAGTCGATTCCGGATCGCTTCGAGTTTGCGACCTACCAGGCCACCCTCGGGCTCTCCTACGAGCTCGACTTCTGGGGGCGGGTGCGGAGCCAGCGCAAGGCTGCCCTGAGCCAGTACTTCGCGACGGCCGCCGACCTGCAGACCGCCCGTCTCTCGGTCATCAGCCAGACGATCTCGACGTACTTCCAGGTGGCCTCCCTGCAGCGGCAGGCGGCCCTGGGGCGGCAGGCCGTCGACCTTCTGGAGCAGCGGCTCGCGATTACGCAGGACCGGTACGCCCGCGGGCTCACGTCCTCTTTCCAGCTGTTCACCGTGCGCCAAAGCCTGGAGACGGCCCGTTCGGAACAGCCGCCGCTCGAGAGCCAACTGTACGACGCCCGGAGCCGCCTGAGCACGCTGCTCGGCCGGTATGCGGGGACGGCCCTTCTGCCGGACTCGCTCGCCCCGTCGCTCGAGCTCTCGCCGGTGCCCGCCGGCCTGCCGGCCGACCTGCTGATGCAGCGCCCCGACGTCCGCGCCGGCGCCCTCCGGCTGGAGGCCGCCCGCCAGCAGATCGGGGTGGCCCGCGCCGAGATGCTCCCGAGCCTGTCGCTGACGGGCACCGGCGGAACCCAGAGCAGCTCGCTCGCCAGCCTCGTCGACGTCGACCAGCGGTTTGCCAACTTTGTCGCGCAGCTCACCGCTCCGCTCTTTCAGGGCGGGCGCCTCCGCGCCAACATCGACGCCGCCGAGGCCCGCTACAAACAGCAGGCCGCCGCCTACGAGAACACGGTCCTCACGGCTTTTCGCGAGGTGAAGGCCGCGCTCGTCGCCTACGACAAGCAGCGCCAGCGCCTGCAAACGGTGCAGGACCAGGTGGCCTCCGCGCGGGCCACCTTCCAGACGCAGCGCGACCGCTACGAGCGCGGCATCGGCGACGTGCTCTCGCTCCTGGACGCCGAGCGAGGCCTGGTGCAGGCCCAGACCCGCCTCGCCGTCGCCCGCCGGGCCGCCGTCAACGCGCGGCTCACCCTGCACCGGGCCCTCGGCGGCACCTGGACCGACGCCGCGCCCGTGGAGGACCCGCGCCTTCTCGAATAACCCCCGCTTTCGAGGGCCGGGCCTCGGTCCCGGCGCCTCCCTGTCTGACCCCAACCGACTCGTCCTATGGCCGATACTGATCGCACGTGGTACTACATTGGGGGCGGCATCCTGCTCGGAGCCGTCGCAGTGATTTTCCTGCTCCGGGCCTTCGCGCCTCAGCCCGAGACGCAGCCTCCGCCCCCCCAGTCCCCGCTCGTCTCCACCGTCCCCGTGGACGTGCGCACCGGCAGCCTGCTGGTGCGGGGCACCGGCACGGTCCGTCCCGTCCGCGAGATTCAGCTGACTGCCCAGGTCGCGGGCCGGCTCGTCGACGTCGACGACGCGCTCGTGAGCGGCGGCCGCTTCGAGGCCGGGGAGATCCTTGCCCGCATCGATCCGTCCGACTACCGGAACGCCGTGCAGCAGGCCGAGGCACAGGTCACCCAGGCGCGGGTCCAGCTCCTGCAGGCCCGCGAGCAGGCCGGTGCCGCCCGGCGCGACTACCGGCGCGTCCAGGAGCGCACCGGCGAGCTTCCGGTACCCGACAGCACGGAGCTCGGCCGCCTCGTCTACAACGAGCCGCAGGTGGCCCAGGCCGAGGCCAACCTCGAAAGTGCCCGGGCCACCCTCGACGACGCCCGGACGCGGCTGGAGCGCACGACCCTCGAGGTGCCCTTCGACGGCATGGTGCGCACGAAGCAGGCCGACCTCGGGGCCTACCTCGCGCCCGGCACGCCCGTGGCCACGGTCTACGGCACGGACGTCGCCGAAGTCGTCGTGTCGCTGCCGTCCCGCAAGGCGGCCCTGATCCAGAACCTCTGGTCGGCCGCCGCGCAGCGGTCGGCGACCGACCTGCCGGCCACCGTGTCCCACTCCTACGGCGGCGAGACCTTCTCGTGGGAGGGGTCCGTCCACCGCGTCGAGGGCGCCATCAGCGAGCAGACCCGCACCGTCGACGTCGTCGTGCGGGTCGAGAATCCGTATCGCCCCGACGGCGGCATGGCGGTGCCGTCGCGCATGCCCGAGCAGGGCCGAAGGCCTTCGGCTCCGGAGCCGCCGCCGCTGGCGATGGGCACCTACACGACGGTCGACATTCAGGGCCGCCGTGAGGGCACCTACCACGTGGTGCCGCGCCGCGCCGTCCACACCCGCGAGACGGGCCGTCCGCCGACGGTCTGGACCGCCGAGGGCGACTCGCTGCTCGTCGAGCGCGAGGTGGAGCCGATCCAGACGGTCGAGGAGCAGACCTACCTCGCCCCGACGCTCTCCCCCGACGCCCAGGTCATCACCACCGACCTGCGCGTCCACTCCGACAGCATGCGGATTCGGGTTTCGCGTTAGAGCGTTGCACGTTTGATGGTTGAACGTTGGAGGGTTGAACGTTGATGAGTACAGCCTCAATTGTCGCCTTCT
>JAZKTD010000190.1:0-6770 GCA_036625705.1 Salinivenus sp. | reverse complement strand
ACGGCGCCGACAGGCGCTCCAGCTTCATGTACTGCGTGTGCAGAAGCGGCGGCACGGTCCCGTACCGGTCGAGGGGGACGCGGGCCCGGGTGCTGTCCCCGTCGACGAGGGCGACGTGGAGCCCCATGCCGCCCGCCGCCCGGATCGTGTCCGTCGCGGCGCCCGGTCGCTCGTCGTCGTCTCCCTTCAGGCGGGCGAGGTTGAAGACGAGCGTGCCCGTCCCCGCCTGCGTCCAGGACGGGCGGTCGTCGGGGAGGAGGATGCGGTAGTGGGCCGCCGAGTCGGGCGGTACGGAGGCCCCGTCGGCCCGAGCCTCCGTCCATTCGAGAATCGCGGCGTTGTTCTGCTGCGTGCGCTCGCCCCGAAACGACAGGTCGTGCTCTCGCCACTCCGCCATCCGGCGCGCCTCGACGCGGCTGCCCGGCAGCGAGGCGGTGGTCACGTCGAGGTCTTCCTCAAACGTGGCGAGGGCCCGAAAGTCGGGGCTCCGGAACCGATGCAGCATCGCGACGTCCGGCAGCCAGTCCGCCCCCGCGTGGTGATTGCGAAAGAGCGGGACGTACTCGTCGCGGTCCCGGAGCGTCGCCTCCATGAACGCCGAGATATACACCTTCGCGACCTGGCGCTGGTCGGCGCCGTCGATCAGCGGCCCGGTGTTGAGGAACCAGCTCGACGGGGGCCCGAAGTCTTCTGAGCCCCAGATCGTGTTGAACTGGCCGTGGTTGCCGCGGTGGAAGTAGAGCCCCGCCTTGAAGCCGTCGTAGTCGTCCGTGAACGAGACGCGCTGGAACTGCCGGATGCCGAAGAGGCTGCGCTCGTCGATGTCGTAGGAGCCGGCCAGCGTCAGGTAGCTGACGTTTTCCAGTTCGATGCCCGGCTGGCGCGCATAGCGGTAGTCGGTGGGCGCCAGCGCCACGACCGACTCGATGGAGAAGCCGAAGTCGAAGGACTCCCTCGCGTCGTCCGGGAGCGCCGGCAGCGTGTTGAACCGCGCGGCGACGGCCGCCGCCTCGCCCCCCCGCGAGTGGCCGACGAGGCCGATGTTCTCCATGTCCACCGCCTGGTGGAAGGGCGTTCCCTCCGTCCGATTCCAGGCCCGCCACTGCTTGAGGTGCTGCAGCAGAAGCCACGCCCGGGCGGGGATTTCGCTGTTGTCGAAGCCCTCGTCCCACGAGCTGTTGATAAAGTTCTCGTCGACGGAGACGGTGATGAAGCCCCGGCTCGCCAGGAGCTCGCCCAGGTACGCGTAGCCGGGGTCGGAGTACTCCTGCATCGCGTGGTTGCCGTGCACGACGATAACGAGTGGGAAGGGCCCCTCACCCTCCGGCATCCATACCCGCCCGTTGAGGGGCCAGTTCTCGATGCCGAAGCCCCAGTACCATTCCCGGAAGTCGGCGGTAAACCCGCTCCACGCCGGCAGGATGCGCGAGCCGTCGACCGATTCGGTCTGCACGTCCACCTCCGCCCCAAACGCCGGGCGATGACGATCCGTCCCGCTGCCGTAGGAGAGCCGACGCACAGCGTACGATCCCGGCTGGGCCGGATTGTCGGCGTTCAGGGCGGGAAGGTTGTCCGCGGGGGGTGGGCTCACCTCGACCGGCGTCGGGGCCTCGCCCTCGCCCGCCAGCCAGAGAATCGCGCCGCCGTTCGCTGCCACCGTCAGGACCAGTCCCCCAACCACGACCGCCCGCTTCGCCGCCGAGGCCGACCGGAGCCCCCCGCGGAGCACGACCCAGGCCGTCCCTCCCAGAATGGCCTGTGCCCAGACGTAGCCGACCAGGCTCACGTAGAAGATCTCCCCCGGCCAGTAGAAGCCGACGTTCACGGCCGTGCAGATCGCCCCGATTGCCCCGCCGAGCGCGGCGACGACGTACGTGGGCAGCCACTCCACGGCCGCGACCACCCCGAGCGTGATTCCGGCGAACACGCCCACACCCAGCACGCCGGCCGCGAGTCCGAGGAGCAGGTCGGGCCCGGCCCCGAGCCCGGTTCGGAAGAACACGCCCGTGAGGGTGAAGACGACGATCGCGGCGAGGGCCGCGCCCACCGATGCGCCCCGCCACAGGCGGGCCGTGGTGCCCGGAACGTCGGGAGCGGTCCAAACGCCGAGAAACGAGGCGTCTTCGGCGTCGGGGCGCGGGCTCGAGGCGGCATTTGAGGGCTCGTCCACGGCGGGAGGGGCGGTTGGTCCGGCTACCTGTTCGAGGCTGAATGGGAGCAGGCGGCCGTAGGGACATCGGGCCGAGCAGCCCACCCGGCGGTCGTGCACTCCACCCCACGAGTTGGCGCAGCGACGCAGTAATATCAAGAGGTTTTTCCGTGGGAACCGCTTCCGGAACGAAAAGCCTTCTTGTTTTCCTCTTTCTTCACAAAAGAGTGCGCTTTCCGGCTCTGGGCGACAGGCGTCGAGTTCACGATGCGTCGGTCTCGGCGACGGGGTATCGCGGCGCGTGGACACGACCGCCCGTTCTCGTCCCGTATGGGGTTTGTCTCCAGCGGTCCGGAACCATCCGACTGTGTCTCTACCATGGAGTTGGACCGTGCGCCAGGCCCTATCCGACAAAAAGACGTCCTGCTCCCCATTCGGCTACTCGGTCGACCTCGAGGCCTGGGTCCTCTGCGGCCGGTACCGCGCCGAGATCGACGAGCAGTGTGTCGGGCGCGAGCAGTTCCGTCGGACGCAGACTCGGGTCCCGGCGGGATGGGGTCCGGGGACTGCCCCCCAATGCCCCCCTGACCGCGACGCCGAGCGCGGCGGCACGATATGCAGCATCGTGGGCGTCCGGCAGCGCCTCGGTGGCCTGCTCTCCGGCCCCCTCCGGATTGCCTACACCCACTTCGGACCGGACTGGCCGCCCGACAGCGTAGTCGCGGACCCATTTGCGTCCCGGTGGAGAATGGACTCGGGGTCTTCGGCGGCACCCACCGCGACACCGTCCGAACGCCGACGACCCTCCCCGAGTAGGCCGGTCGATTGGGCCCGCTCACCTGGGGGCTATGCCGTCATTTCCTCGCCCGCCCGCGCTTGGTCGGCCTCCTGCCCGTTCGCCCCGACGGCGGCCACGGTCCCGCCCTCGGCCTGCGCAGCGCGGGTCCGCTCCAGCTCCTCGCGCAGGAAGCGGGACGTGTGCGTGTCGGCCCCCTGTCCTCGACCACTGTCGGGATCGGCCAGCGCCTCGGGCGGCCCCTCGAAGAGAATCTCGCCCCCCTTCCGGCCGCCCTCCGGGCCGAGGTCGATGACGTGGTCGGCCTGCTTGATGATGTCCATGTTGTGCTCGATGACGATCACCGTGTTGCCCTCGTCGACGAGGCCGTGCAGGACGTTGAGGAGGTGGCGGACGTCCTCGAAGTGCATCCCGGTCGTCGGCTCGTCGAGGATGTAGAGCGTGTCGCCGGTGCCCGGGCGGGAGAGCTCCTTCGAGAGCTTCACGCGCTGGGCCTCCCCGCCGCTGAGGGTGGTCGACGGCTGGCCGAGCGTGAGGTAGCCCAGCCCCACCGCGTCGAGCGTCTTGAGGGTCCGCAGGAGGCGGGGCTGGTTCTCGAAGAAGGTGAGCGCCTCCGCGACGGTCATGTCCAGCACCTCGGCGATGTTCTTGCCCTTGTACTCCACCTCCAGCGTCTCGGGGCCGTAGCGCTGCCCGTCGCACGCGTCGCAGGTGACGTCCACGTCCGGCAGGAAGTTCATCTCGAGGGTCACCGTGCCGGTGCCGCCGCACTTCTCGCACCTACCCGGGTCGGTGTTGAAGCTGAAGCGGCTCTTCGTGTAGCCGCGAATGCCCGCCTCCGGCAGCTTGGCAAAGAGATCACGCAGGTAGTCCATCAGCTTCGTGTAGGTGGCCGCGTTGGAGCGGGGCGTGCGGCCGATGGGCTGCTGGTCGATCTCGATGACCTTGTCGACGTGGTCGATGCCCTCGACCCCGTCGTGGGGCAGAGGCACCGTCTTGGCGTCGTGGTGGTGGCGGTGCAGGATCGGGAAGAGGGTCTGGTTGACGAGCGTCGACTTGCCGGAGCCGCTGACGCCGGTGACGCAGATCAATTTCCCGAGCGGGATGTCGACGTCCTGTCCCTTCAGGTTGTGGCCGGTGGCCCCCCTGAGGGTGAGGGTCTCGCCGGTGCCCTCGCGGCGCTGGTCGGGGAGGGGAATGACGCGCTCGCCCTGCAGGTAGGCGGCCGTGAGGCTCTCGAAGTCGTAGTGGTCGCTGTCGTAGGCGGCGGCGCGCTCGGCCACCTGACCGCGTGCGACCCCGTTGTCCTCGATTTCGTCGATGTCCATCTCGGCCGCAGCCCCATTGGTGGACTCGCCGTTCGTCTGCGTCGCCGGGTCCACCGTGAGGACGGAGGGCGGGCCGGTGGTGATGACGTGGCCGCCGTGGATGCCGGCGCCGGGCCCGAGGTCGACCACGTGGTCGGCGGCCTCGATCATGTCGCGGTCGTGCTCGACGACGAGGACCGAGTTGCCGAGGTCGCGCAGCGACTCGAGCGACTGGATGAGGCGGTTGTTGTCGCGGGGGTGCAGCCCGATGGAGGGCTCGTCGAGGACGTAGAGGACGCCGGTGAGCTGGGTGCCCACCTGCGTGGCGAGGCGGATGCGCTGGCTCTCGCCGCCGCTGAGGGTGCGGGCCGGGCGGTCGAGCGTGAGGTAGCCCACGCCGACGCCGACGAGGAAATCGAGCCGCTCCCTCACCTCCTTGATGATGGGCCGGCCGATCCGCTCCTGCCGCTCGGTGTCGAAGGGGACGTCCTCCACGAAGTCGCGTAGCTGAGAGAGGTCCATCTGCGCGAGGTCGGCGATCGACCGGTCGGCGATCCGGTAGTGGAGGCTCTCCGTCTTGAGGCGCCCGCCGCCACAGGCGCGGCAGTCCATCTCGCGCATGAACGACTCCGCCCGCCGCCGCTTCTTCGAGGAGCTGGTGTTTTCGTAGGTGTGCCAGATGTGCTCGTAGAGCCCGCCGAAGCGGTGCTTGTACTTCACCTCGCGGCCCTTGTAGCCGTAAGTGATGTCGAACTGCTCGTCGCCGGCGCCTTCGAGGATGACGCTCAGCTGCTCGTCGGTCAGGTCGTCGATCGGGGTGTCGAAGTCGAACCCGTAGGCCTCGGCCACCGCCTCGAGCTGGTTGAAGATCCAGATGTCGCGGGGCGTGCCGAGCGGCACGAGTGCCCCCTCGTTGATCGTCTTCGACGCGTCGGGAATCACGAGGTCGGGGTCGATCTCCTTCGCCGTCCCCAATCCCTCGCACTCCGGGCACGCGCCGTACGGGGTGTTGAACGAAAACATGTTCGGGGAGGGCTCCTCGTAGGAGAGGCCCGTCTCCGGATCCACGAGGTGGCGGCTAAAGAGGTGGTCGCCCGTCTCGACGCCGCCGGGCCCATCCACGACGTTCGCGATGAGGGTGCCGCCCCCCATCTCGAGGGCCGTCTCGACCGACTGGCTCACCCGCGACCGGATGCCCTCCTTCACCTTGAGCCGGTCGACCACCACCTCCACGTCGTGCGTCTCGTAGCGCTCCAGCTTCATCCCCTCCTCGTAGGTCCGCATCTCCCCGTTGACCCGGAAGCGCTCGAAGCCCTGCGCGGAGGTCTGCTCGAAGAGCTCGCGGTAGTGGCCCTTGCGCCCCCGCACCACGGGAGCGAGGATCTGCAGGCGCGTCCCCCCGGGGAAGTCGAGCACGCCGTCCACGATCTCGTCGTCGCTCTGCTGCCGCATCCGGTTCCCGGTCTCGTGGGAGTAGGCCGTGGCGGCGCGGGCGTAGAGCAGGCGCAGGAAGTCGTAGACCTCCGTGACGGTGCCGACCGTGGAGCGCGGGTTGCCGCTCACGGTCTTCTGCTCGATGGAGATGACCGGCGAGAGGCCGTCGACGTAGTCGATCTCGGGCCGCTCCATCATCTCCAGGAACTGGCGCGCGTAGGCGCTCAGGCTCTCCATGTAGCGGCGCTGCCCCTCGGCGAAGATCGTGTCGAACGCGAGGCTCGACTTGCCGGACCCCGACAGGCCGGTGATCACGACCAGCCGGTTGCGCGGAATGTCGAGGTCGATGTTCTGGAGGTTGTGCTCGCGCGCACCGCGGATCGTGATGTGTTCGGGCATGCGGGGGCTAGGCAGCTTCGTGAGGAGGTGCTTGTACCGGGCGCCTCGCCGGATTCTCGGATTTCGTAATGCGTGTTGCACCCCGAGGGCACTTCTTCGCTTCGCTCAGGGCGCGTGACTCCTGTTGGTTCGGCGGCGTTAGTCCGTATATGAGGGGTTACACCGTCGGGGCAGGTGGGCGTTTCCCGCTTTCGGTGGGGGAGCACTTGATGTGACGGAGATGTTGCGGGGGCGTTGCGGATCCGCCGCCCCAACGCCGGACTCACCTCTTTGAAGGCTCTAGGAGGAACGCGCTCCACGTCCCGTCCCCTCTGCTCCGGGGCCCCGTTTTTCCCCGACTCTCCCGGCCATCGGGGCACGATCGCGGCTTCCTCCCGTATTTATGCCTTCCGTTCACTGATCGAAAAAGCCCGTTTCCGCCCATGACCTACGACGATTTCCTCGACACCGTGCAGGACCGCCTGCCCACGGACGACCGGGACGAGGCCGCCGACATCGCGACGGTCGTGCTCGAAACGTTCAGCGAGATTCTCTACCGGACCGAGCGGGACAAGCTGACCGCTCCGCTTCCGAAGCCCCTCAAGCGGCCCCTTCAGGCCCCCCGGCCGGAAACCTCCCGCCGGGAAGTCGAGCGGCTGAACGCGGAGGCCTTCCTCGACCGGATTCAGGCCCGCGCCGACGTGAA
>JAZKTD010000189.1:0-6796 GCA_036625705.1 Salinivenus sp. | reverse complement strand
AAGCTCAGCTCCTGCGACGGCGGCATCGTCTGGGCCCAGGTCACCGCCCGGCGGTACCGTGCGATCTGCTCGGCGGAGGGCGGCGGGACGGGTCCCCTCCGTTCGAGCCGGCGCAGGTAGGCGTCCAGGGCGCGGAAGGCCTCGAGGTGCGGATTGGCCGACTGGCGCTGGGCCTCTACGAGCTCGGCCTGCGCGTCGGCCCAGAGCTGGATGAGGGCCTGTTCGCGCTCCCGCAACCGGTCGACCAGGCGCTGCGTGTACAGCAACGACGCGACCGCGATAATGCCGGCCAGGACGATGAGGCCGAGCTTGAGTCGAACCGACCAGCGATAGGCCTTCATGGGCGAGCCCCGTGCGTCATTCCGAACGACTGATACCGGCCCCGCCTGCTGCGTGCGGACACGAATCAGCGGGAAAACGCGTCCCGGCGGTTCTCGGGATGGGGGCCGGACGGGGACGTCCGCGTTCTCCTCCAGTCAACCGTCCGGGCCCGAGCCCGACAAGCGGGGTCGGTAGGGGACTCTCAAGGCTCAGCGGGACACTGGTTCCCCCGGCCCCTGTGAGCCGCTCCGGAGGGCGGCGGGGCCCGATTCGGCCGCGGCGCTGTGCGACCGGCCCGCTTCGGGGCCGCTGTTACGCCGTGGCGGGCGCCCCGACGTCCGTGATAATCTGGTCGCGGCGGGGTCCGTTCGACACCATGCCGACGGACGTGCCCAGGTACTCAGAGATGAAGGCAAGGTAGTCTTTCGCCTCGGCGGGCAGCTGGTGGAAGCGGCGCACGCCCGTGACGTCCTTCTCCCATCCGGGAAACGTCCGGTACACCGGCTCCACCCGCTCGAGGGTCTGGGCCTCGCTGGGAAAGCGGCGCGTCGTCTTGCCGTCGTACTTGTATTGGGTGCAGACCTTCACCTCCTCCATGCCCGAGAGAATGTCGAGCTTGGTGACGGCCAAGTCGTTGAATCCGTTGATCATGTTCGTGTAGCGGAGCGCCACGAGGTCGAGCCAGCCGCAGCGCCGGGGCCGGCCGGTCGTAGCCCCGAACTCGCCTCCCTTCTGGCGAAGCTGCTCCCCGGCCTCGTTGTCGAGCTCCGTGGGGAAGGGGCCGTTTCCAACCCGGGTGCAGTAGGCCTTCGCGATGCCGAGCACCTGCTCGACCTCAGTGGGGGGCACGCCCAGCCCCGTACAGCAGCCGCCCGCCGTCGGGTGGCTGGAGGTGACGTAGGGGTAGCTGCCAAAGTCCACGTCCAGCAGCGAGCCCTGTGCCCCCTCGGCAAGCACGTGGGCGCCGTCGTCAAGGGCGTTGCAGAGGTACTTCGAGGTGTCGGTCACGTAGGAGTCGATCTTCTGGTCGAACTCGACGTACTCCTCGACGATGCGGTCCACGTCGAGGGCCTCCGCGTCGTAGATGTCCTGCAGGATCGCGTTTTTCTCCTCGATCGAGCGGCGGAGCTTCTGGCGCAGGACGTCTCGGTCGAGCAGGTCCACGACCCGGATGCCGGAGCGGGCAAACTTGTCGGTATAGGCCGGCCCGATGCCGCGCCCCGTCGTGCCGATGGCGTCGTCGTCCGACGCGGAGGCCCGCTCTTCCTCCTGCGCCGCCTCCACGGCCTTGTGGTACGGCATGATGAGGTGCGCATTGTGGGAAATCTTCAGCCGCTCCTCGACGTCGATGCCGAGGGACCGGATCTTCTCGATCTCGTCCAGCACCGCCTTCGGGTCGAGGACCACCCCGTTTCCGATGACGCACGTCACGTTCTCGTGGAAGATGCCGCTGGGCACGAGGTGCAGGACGAACTCCTCCTCCTCGCCGTCCTCGTCCTCCCAGACGATGGTGTGGCCCGCATTGGCGCCGCCCTGATACCGGGCCACGACGTCGTAGTCCGGGCTCATGAGGTCGGTAATTTTCCCTTTGCCCTCGTCCCCCCACTGGCTTCCAATGACAATTGATACCGGCATTATAATCGGCGTTGATTTAGGATCGAGAAGAACAGGGCAGCCCCCATCATCGCCGACGGACGCAGTCCGGAGAGGCCCTCGGGGGACACGGCCGCCCTTCGGCCCCGGGCGGCCCGATCCGGCCCTCGATCACCGGGCGGACCGGAGAGTGTACATACTTCGACCCGCGGGCTACGCCGGCTGCTCGAGGCGACGGTTGAGCTCCACGACCGTGGGCGAGGCCACAAACACGGACGAGTAGGTCCCGATGATGACCCCGAAGATCAGGGCAAACGAGAACCCGCGGAGCACTTCGCTGCCGAAGATGAACAGGACCGTCACCACAATCAGCGTCGTGACGGACGTGACGACCGTCCGGCTGAGGGTCGCGTTGATGGACTTGTTGACGATGTTCGGAAAGGCCTCGGTCTTGAAGAGATTCACGTACTCCCGCACGCGGTCGAACACCACGACGGTGTCGTTGAGCGAGTACCCGACGATGGTGAGGAACGCCGCGATGATTCCCTGGTCAATCTGCAGGGAAAAGGGCACCACCCCCGCCAGGATCGAAAAGAGCCCGAGGGTGATGGTGACGTCGTGCACCAGGGCAGCTACGGCCCCGACGCTGTACCGCCACTCGAACCGCACCAGGATGTACAGGAAGATCACCGCCAGCGCCCCGAGGACGGCGTAGATCGCCCCCCGCTTCAGGTCCTCAGCAAACCGCGGCCCCACGACGCTCGTCTTTTCCACCTCGGGATTTGCCCCCGAGAACTCCTGCCGGATGGTCGAGAGAATGAGGTTCTGCACCTCGGTGGTGTTGGCCTCTCCCTCAACGGAGGCGCGGATGAGCAGCCCAGTGTCCCCGAAGGTCTTCACCTCGGGCTGGCCGCCGAGCGGTTCGGTCAGCGCGTCGCGCACCTCGACGGTGTTCAGGCCCTGCGTATTCCCGATGACAAACTCGTACCCGCCCCGGAAGTCGATGCCCAGGGCCAGCCCGCGGACCAGGAGGGAGATCACGCTGATCGTCAGGAGCGTCCCGGAAATGTAGTATCCGGCCTGTCGGTTCGGAATGAAGCTGTAGTCGGCGTTTTCGAACAGACGCATAGCGCTCCGTTATTCCTTGAGTGCAAGTCACAGAGTGGGCCCTCTTCGGCCTCTACCCGTAGCTGACCTTCATTCGACGCTCCTCGACCATGTAGTCGAAGATGAGACGGGTCACGATGATAGCGGTGAAGAGGGACGACAAAATCCCCGCCATCAGCGTCACGGCGAAGCCCTGTATCGGGCCGACGCCGAAGGAGTAAAGAATCACGCCGACGAAGAACGTCGTGATGTTGGCGTCGAGGATGGCGCTCAGGGACTGCTCGTACCCGGCGGCGATCGCGGACCGGAGGGTCTTGCCGGTCGCCTGCTCCTCCCGCACCCGGTCAAAGATCAGCACGTTGGCGTCCACGGCCATACCGATCGTGAGCACAATGCCGGCGATGCCCGGCAGCGTGAGCGTGGCCCCGAAGCCGGCGAGGATGCCGAGGATCAGAATCACGTTCAGCAACAGCGCTACGTCGGCCACCACCCCCGCGGTGCGGTAGTACAGAATCATAAACAGCACCACGAGCAGCAGCCCCGTGACCACCGAGATGATGCCGGCCCGGATCGAGGCCTCCCCGAGGCTCGGCCCCACCGTGCGCTCCGAGATAATGTTGAGGTCGGCCGGCAGCGATCCGGACTGCAGAATCGTCACAATGTCCGAGGCCTCCTGCTGGCTCTCCAGCCCGTCGATCGAGGAGCGGCCGCCCGTGATCGGCTCCTCCACCACCGGATTCGAGTAGACGACGTCGTCGAGCACGATGGCAAACTGCTTCCCCACGTTGGCTCGGGTGAGGCGGGCCCAGGCCCGAGCCCCATCCGAGTTCATCGTCAT
The DNA here is from genome assembly GCA_036625705.1 of Salinivenus sp. Classification (GTDB taxonomy): domain Bacteria; phylum Bacteroidota; class Rhodothermia; order Rhodothermales; family Salinibacteraceae; genus Salinibacter. The sequence continues at coordinate 2,937 of JAZKTD010000189.1, read as the reverse complement.
CGAGACGGCGGGCTGGTTCGTCTGCTGGTCGAACTGCACGGACGCCTGGGTGATCACTTCTCCCGTCAGGTCCGCTTCTTCCTGAACGGCCAGCAGCTGATACATCGGCTCCTGCCCGTCCGGCGCGAGGTTCCGCGCGCCCCATAGAAAGTCGACGCCCGACGGAATCATGTCCTGCACCTGCGGGTCGGAGAGCAGCTCGTTGACGCGGGCCGTGTCGGATTCCAGCACCCGCCCCACGACCGGGGAGTTCTGCCGCGGAAGGGGCTGCATAACCTGCAGCAGCGAGTTTTGGGGCCCGGCGCTCTGGCCGTCACCAGGCTCGGAGAGCGAGGTGCCCTGCTGGTTGGCGCCGCTGGTCGCAAGGGCGGTCCCCTGCGTCGTCTCGGCGGTGTCGGGCGCGGCCGGCTGCCCGCTCGTGTCCGCCTCGGCGATCTGGGCCGTGTCGGCCGCCGAGGGCTCGTAGTACTCGATAATGCGCTGGACCGAGGCCTGCAGCTGCTGGGGATCGGCCATAAGGTGGAACGTCAGCTGGGAGGCGCTCTCCAGCAGGCTACGCACGCGCTCCGGCTCGTCGACGCCGGGCAGCTCCACCGCGACGCGGCGGGTCCCCTGCTTCTGGATGGAGGGCTCGGTCACGCCGTACCGGTCTACCCGGTTGCGGATGATCTGCATCGCCTGGTCGACCGCATCGTCGCGCCGGGTCTGGAGGTACTCCTGCACGTCGTCGTTGGACGACCGACGGGTGATGCCCTCCTGCTCATTTCGGAAGTAGCGAGACAGCCGCCCGTCCGGATTGCGGGACTCGAATTCCTGAACGAACACGTCCACGACGCTCACGTCCTCCGTCCGGGCCCGCTGTCGGGCCGCGCTGAGCGCCTCGCGGAAGGGGGCGTCGATGTTGTTGGCGAGCCGCTCGAGCAGAGAGGCCGTCTGCACCTCCATAGTCACGTGCATGCCGCCCTGCAGGTCAAGGCCGAGGTTCAGGGACTCTTCCTGAATGCTCTGAATGCGCTGGCGATTCTCCTGCTGGTACTCCTGCCGCTCCGTCTCCGACATCTGCCCCATCTGGTAGGACAGATACATGTTCTGGACCGACGGGAACAGGTAGAACCCGCAGATTCCAACGAAGAAAATGGTCAATCCAAGCTTAAATCCGTTCCCCTGCATTACGATGGGTCGCTCAGTTCAGTAGATCGACGGTAGCGCGGACACGGTCGTGACGGGTGCGCTCGGCCCCGGGTCTCGGAGATTCGCACGGGCTGACCGTGCTCGGGACGGAACCGGGACCGGCACCGACATCGAACCGGCCGTTCGAGGTGGGGGTCCCTCTCCGGGCTACGGGCCCATGGGCCGGGCGACCACGAGCCGACGCAGCAACCGTCCGGTGGACACGAAGGGGACGAGCCAGGAGAGAACTGCGGGGTCAAGACGCGAGACCCTCGGGGAGAGTTCTCGTCCGGTGCGGCCGGCCCGATACTGCCTGCGGGCCTGCGATAGGGTCTCCCGCGCCGCTCGCCGGACGAGCGGAAGGACGAGCCCGGTGAGGACGAGCACGCCCAGCGTACGCAATTGGATCGGGAAAAGCCCCATGCGGGTTACTGCTCGGCGAACAATGGATGACAGAGCAGAAATAACGTATTCGACGGGATTGTTCCTCTCAAGAGCCGCCCGTCTGATTTGGTGCAGGATTCACGGCCCTCGGAACGCGCCACTCCACGGTCCCTTCCCGGGAGCGCTTGCGTTTTGAGTGGAGCGTGGGCACGACGTCGAGCGAAAGGCAGGCCGCCCGTGCTCCCACGCCCCCACGTCCCCTGTCCGTTCGGGCACAAACAGAAGTCCCGGGTAGCGGAACCTCTCCTCTTCAAGCCGGGCCCCACGATACGATTGCCCCACGAGCCCTCCGGAGGTGTTGTCCCTTCCTCCCGCAACGGCTATTTTTGGCGCCGCGGGCGGCCGGTCCCCGCTCCCGCCAATTCCGCTCGCAGGCCCCGGAGGAGCGGACGTCTGGAGTCGGCCTCCCTCCAGCCTACTTCTACGGAGACCGAGACCTCCTTCCGCCCGTCTCCCAACGCGGCAGATGGCGTCGAGATCATTCGTCGATCACACCAGTCCCCTCATGGAGCCCTTTTCCCCCACGCGTCGCGGCACAATCACGACGCAGGACGGTCTGTCGCTGCACACGCAGTGGCGGCTGCCCGCGGCGACCCCGCGGGCGGCAGTCGCCATCGTGCACGGGTACGCCGAGCATTGCGGCCGCTACGGAACCGTGGCTCGGGCATTCACGGACGCAGGGGCGGCCGTGTTCGCCTACGACCAGCGCGGATACGGCCGCAGCGGGGGGCGTCCCGCGTACGTGGACCACTTCGACCAGTACCTCGACGACCTCGACCGCTTCCTGGCGCTTGTGCAGTCGCAGGGGCCGGACGCGCCCCTCTTCCTCTTCGGTCACAGCATGGGGGGCCTCGTGGCGCTGAAGTATGTGCTCGACCGGCACCCTGCTATCGCGGGACTGATGCTGAGCGCGCCTGCCCTGGAGGTGAACCCGGACCTCGCCCCGATCGTGCGCCGGCTCGCGCAGACGCTCGGCCGCCTCATGCCCACCCTCCCAACGGTACGCTCACCCGATGGGGCCCTGTCGCGGGACCCGTCGGTCGTCCGGGCGGCCCGGGAGGATCCGCTGAACTATCACGGCCGCATCCCGGCCCGGACCGGGGCGGAGCTCCTCCGCACGGGCGCATCGGTGCGGGCCCGGCTCGGCGAACTGGACCGTCCCTTTCTCGTGCTGCACGGGACCGCCGACCCCCTCGCCGAACCCAAGTGGAGTCGGCGCCTCTACGACCGGGCCGCCACCGCGGACAAAACGCTGCGGCTCTACGACGGCCGCTACCACGAGTCCTTCCACGACTACGGCCGGGACGAGGTGCTCGCCGACCT
>JAZKTD010000188.1:0-6800 GCA_036625705.1 Salinivenus sp. | reverse complement strand
CGGGCCACATGCGATTGACGTGCGGGTTGTGGTAGAACCGCCGCGTGGCGGTCGGTTCGCGGTCGAGCAGGGAGGAATAGGTGCCCACGACCAGCGTTCGGCCGGTCTCGGCCCGCCGCAGTCGGCGCACGTCGGCGGAGTCCTCGACCGAGAGGTACCGGGCCTCCACCTGCTGCCGCCGCAGGTAGGTATTTACGAGCGGCATGGAGGCGACCCGCACCGTCTCGTTGCGGTCCGTCTGCTGCTCGACGTAGGTTTTGACCTGTGCGATGGCCGTAGGGGAGCGGTGCTGATTCACCAGGACGAGGGTCACGGTCGCGTATGTGCCCAGCGCGGCGGCGAGGGCGCCCCGCCGGAGCCACGACGGCGGCCGCCACAGGGCCGCCAGGCCCGCGGCGGGCAGCACGAGAAGCAGGGTCAGAAGCGGCAGCACGTGGCGGCTCTTGTGGACGACGTTCTGGAAGAGGAAGATCCAGGCGCCGTAAAGGAGCACCGAGGCGCCGATCAGCCCGGCGCGGCGGGACGGCCAACCGTCCGTCGGCCATAGGCGCCACGCCCCAAGGGCCCCCGTTCCGAGCACGCTCAGCCCCGAGAGGACCGTGAGCGGGTGGCGGCCGGGCCACCAGCCCCCGAGGCCGTCGGCCCACAGGCCCTGCACGAGCCCCGCGACGCGGCGGGAGAGGTCGGGCTCGGTCTGGACCGTCCCGCCGAACTCGGTAAAGTGCCCGGTCGTCTGGCCCCAGGCCACGTCGAGGAGCGCCTGGAGGCCGGTGTCGATCGTCATCGGCCCCAGCCATACGAGCACGCCCAGGAGGCCGGTCCCCACCTGCTGGGCGCGTCCCGGGACGCGCCCCAGCACCCACAGGGCCGGCGGCAGTACCAGCGGCAGAAACGACAGGCGGAGCCCGGCCAGCAGCCCGGCCAGGGCCATCCCCAGGACGGCCGCCCGGCGGGCCCTGTCCCCGTCTCGCCGGAGCGCCTCGACCAGCACGGACAGCGTCGCCAGGGCGACCGCGGTGCCGAGCAGGTCCGGCATGTACCGGTTCCCCATCAGCCAGACCAGGGGATTGAAGAACACGACGGCCGTCAGGGCGAGGCCCTCCACGGACCGCAGCGTCGTCCCCCGCAGCCGGAGGAGCGCCCAGAGGAGGCCCGCCGTGGCGAGGCCCCCGACGATCGAGAAGCTCGCGCTGAACGACCCAGTCGGCAGATAAAAAAGCTGCGAGACCGCCCAGAAGACCGGGTAGCCCGGAAAGTGCGGCTGCAGTGCCGCCACGTCAAACTCGTCCGCCACGCTGAGGGCGAACCGCAGGCTGTCCGGATCCTCGACGTACGTGATGGTCGTCGCCAGTCGGCTGCCCACGCAGGCGAGGACCAGCGCGGCCCACGCCCCGCCCGGAACGCTCCGGAGCGCCACGCGGACGGAGTTCCCGTCGGTCGCACGGAGACGGTCGGTGGGAAGAGACGCGTCGCCGCTCACGGGCATCGGGGGATGTGGGAGGACCAGCGCCGACGCCCCTCTCTCGCCCGCGGACGTGCACGAGACCGCCGTGCGGAGGCGCCGGGGCGGAAGAGGGGCGTCGGGACAGAACCACCGGTGGAGCCGCCGCGTGATCCCGAAGACACGGTTACCAGTCCGCCATGTTGCTGTCGTCGAAGTCGTAGGCGGTCTGGAGCACGTCCTTCGCCGCGTTGATGGCGGCGACGGCGTCGGCCTTCGTTTCGCCGTAGGGCGGCGCGCCGCCCAGCTCCCCGTGGAGGGTCTCGAGCTGGGAGTCGCTAATCTCCTTGTCCGCGTTGTACTGGAGCGCCCAGGCGAACGGCTTAGCCTCGCCCCAGTGCTCGTTAAGCTCCGCGGTGGCGTCGGGGCCGAGGGCCTCCTCCGTAATCGTCTCGTCGTCCGCGAGGCCGCTGAGGTCGCTCTCCATCGAGTTCAGGTAGTGCACCACGTTGGCGGCCACCACCTTTTCCCAGGCGGCCCGCGCGTCGTCGGCGTGGTCGCGGATGTCGTCGATGGACTCCTGGTTGAGGATGGCGGTCCGTCCCTCCCGGAAGGCCTCGAAGGCGTCCTCCTGGAACCCGACGCCGTTGACCGTGCCGCGGTCGACGGAGTAGTCGGCCCAGGTGTAGACAAACTCCGAGGACAGGTCGATGGCTCCGTCGCCGTTCCGGTCCGCGGCGTTGGCAATCATGCCGTTCTCGTCGTAGTAGTCGCCGGACGCAAACTCGCGGGCCGCGCCGTAGTAGCCAAAGGCCTCGTCCCAGGCGTGTCCGAGCGTGGAGTAGGGATTGTCGCCGTCCTGCGTGTTCGGAGAGTCGTCCCGGTTCAGGACGTCGTCGAGGTACTTGGCCGTGCCCTGCGAGTAGGCCACCGCGCCGAGCAGGAGCTTGTTGACGATCTGGCTCATGCTCACGTTCTCGGCCGTGGTGTAGGCCTCGGGGGCGTCCTGCCCCTCAGCGTAGCTGGCGGCAATGGCGTCGAGGTACGTGGTGATGACGTCGTCGGCCGTCGCGCCGTCGTCGAAGCCGGCCAGGGCGCCGACGCCGATCAGGGCCTGGTCGGAGTAGGTCGCCGTGACCTTGCCCTTCAGGCTCTTGTCCGTCGCGATGTCGGGATACTGCGCCTGCTGGGGCGCCGGGTCGGTAGACAGCAGGATGTCGAGGGCCTGATCGGTGTACTCGTACCGGTCCATCAGCCGGTCGAGAGTGACTTCCCCGTCGGCCCGGCCGTCGGTGAGGGTCTTGAGGTCGGCAATGAGGAGATTGCGCGTCACCTGGCCGGGGTACGCCACTGCGCTCTCGCCGTCGACGAAGCGGCTGTCGAAGGTGTAGGATGCGGGCACTTCGATGTCGTCGTCGGGATCATCGCCGTTGTCGGGGTCGTCGCCGACCTCCGGTCCGTTGCTGTCGCATCCACCGAGCAGCAGCCCGGCGGCGAGGAGCGGAACGAGGAAGAGGGAAGAAGAACGTCGAACGAGTGTGGTCCAGTACATCGTAAAACCGGTTTGTGGGAGGAAAACGTGTCGGTACGCAGTCGAGTCGTGACGCGCGACGAATCGCGCGTGACGGAACACGACGGTAGAGGGAAAGAGAACGAGAATCGATTCAGAAGTCGTAGTTCACGGACAGGTTGATCTGGCGCCGGGGGCCGGGCAGGATGCCGGTGCTGCCGGCGGCCGTCGGCTCCCGCGGATTGGAGTGCAGCCGCGACCCGACGAAGACGTGGTCCGTCACGTTCTTGGCGGTGAGCTGCAGCCGGAGGGCGTCGGAGACGGTGTAGACGGCGCCGGCGTCGAGGACCGTGTGGCTGGGCACCGGGCCGCGCTCGCCCCGATTCGTGGTGCTCTCCAGGTTTTCGAGGTCGGTGTAGAAGGCGTCCACGTAGCGCAGGTCGGCGCGCAGGGTGAGGGGGAGGGCCGGCACGGGCTGGGTGAGGCCCACGGTGGCGGTGTGGCGGGGGGCGGAGGGCAGCTCGTTGCCGCTGATGTCGACCTGGCCGGTGCCGAGCGCCCGCGAGACGACCCCCTCCAGGACCTCGGTCTGCAGGTAGGTGTACGAGCCGCGCAGCGTCGGGAGCGGGTCGGCCCACACGCCCGCGTCGAGCGTGCCCCGCGCCTCCAGCCCGTAGCTCTGCACCACGCCCAGATTCTGCCGGAAGGCCGTCCGGCCCCCGACCAGGTCTTCGACGTAGAGGTGAAAGCCGGTCACCTCCAGGTCGACAGCGTCGGTGCGGCCGCGCAGCCCGAGCTCCGAGTTCCAGCTCTTCTCGGCCCGCAGGTCGAGCCCGTCCTCGTCGTCGGCCACGGCCTCCGGATCGCCGAAGCCGACGATCTGGAAGGTGGCGCTGGAGGGCGGCGTGTAGCCGCGGTGGACGCCCCCGAAGAGGTTGAACTGCCCGTCGCCGCCGTAGGGGCCGAGGTCGTATCGGCCCAGGTTCAGGTTGAAGCCGAGCCCCGGCAGGGGCACGACGCTCGTCTCGTCCCGGTACAGCCCCCCGGCCAGCCGGTCGACCCGCTCCTGCTCGAAGATCTCCAGGCGGAGGCCGGGATCGAGGCGGAGCGGGCCCCAGCGGACCGACTCCAAGGCGTAGAGGGCGAGGGCCGTGGTCTCGTAGGTCGTATTCTCCCCTAGAATCTCGATCGAGGACGGGTCCGACGGGTCCCCGCGAAAGAAGACGCCCTCCCGTGCACCCACTTCGTCGCTGATCCTGCGGGTGTCGCGGAACCGTTCCCAGTGGAGGCGGCCGCCCAGCTCCAGAGTCGCGTCCCCGCCGGCGAGGCGGTGCTCGACGTCGAGCGTGTGCTCGAGTCCCCCCGCGTAAAAGGTGCGCTCGTTGCCGAAGTACGGCGTGTTTGGATTTTCGACCACGTCGCTCACCCCCACACGGACCAGCGGGCCCGGCGTGGAGGGGGAGACCGGCTCGGCGTCCCCTCCGTTTTGCTCGTAGTCATCGGCGCGCACGAACACGTCGTTCTCCCGCCACCAGGGGCGGTCGAACACATTCGCGTAGAGCCGCGTCGTGCCCTCGACGGCGTCGCTGTACCGTCGGTTGTAGATCGCGCCCACCGACGCTCGGAAGATGCGGTAGAAATCGTCCTCCTTCGGGTTGAAGTCGGGATTGGTGCGGAGGGTGTAGGGCGTGACGCCCGTGTAGGTGGCGTTTAGGCGCTCGTAGTCGACGTTCGACTTCAGGTAGAGGGAGCGGTCCTCGTCGATCTGGGCGCGCAGTTTGGCGGTGCCGTTGAGCTGCCAGAAGTCGTTGTTGTCGCGGTAGCCGTCTCCGCGCTTGAAGAGAACCTCCACCTTCGGCCGGAGCGCCTCGGTGCCGAAGCCCCCGACCTCCCCGTAGACACTCGCGTACCGGTTCGAGCCGGTCTTGAGCTGGAGGGAGCCGCCCGGGGTCGTGCGCCGGGGCCGTCGCGTGACGTAGTTGAGGACGCCGGCCATCGTCTGGGGGCCGTGGCGGATCGTGGCGCTGCCCTTCACGACCTCGACCTCTTCGATGCGCTCGATCGGCGGGTTGTAGTAAAGGGGAGAGAAGACGTAGGGGGCCGGCTGAATGGGCATCCCGTCCTCCATCACCAGCACGCGCTGGGTGCGGCGCGGCTGGAGGCCGCGGATGCCGACCGACATGCGGGTCTGTCCCATTCCGTCGTCGGCGACGCCGTAGACGCCCGGAACGTACGTGAGCGCCTCCTGGGAGCCGATCGGGGCCATCGCGTCGAGGTCGGCGGGCGCCACGGTGGTGGCCGCGCCGGGGAGGGCCGCCTGGACCTGGCGCCCCGCGCTGGTAATCTCAATTCCGTCCAGCTCCACGGTCGTAGCGGTCAGTTCGATCGTGACCCGGGCGGTTTGTCCCGGACGGACCCGTACCGCTCGGGTGGCGGCCTCGTAGCCCACGTGGCGCACCCGGAGCGTGACGCTTCCTGGGGCCACCCCGTCGAGGGCAAAGCGGCCGTCGGCCCCGGTGGTCGTGCCCGCGGAGGCGTCGTCCTCGACGATGCGGACCGTGGCGTTGAGCAGGGGAGTCTCGTCGACCGCCACAACCCGTCCCTCGACACGGCCACGGGGCTGGTCCTGGGCCCGCGCGGGTACGTGATTTAGACTAAATGTAAAGACGACGGCGACGAGCAGAACGCGGCGCCAGGGCATGGAGGCAAAAGCGATCATGCGGAATCGACGGTGAGAGCGGGCCCGCGGCCGGGCCGGACGACCGGGACTAAGTGACCTTGCACAGCTGCTCTGACGGTGTCGAGCCGCGGCCCTCCGGCGCCATCCCCACCAGCGTCTGCCGGCGGTCGGCGATACCGCGCAGGGTCCACGCGGGAGAGATGGGCGGAAACAGCGTCACGACATCGGTGAGTTCTCTCGTTTCAGTTGTGCAAGCTCACTAGAAGCGTTCCGGATTTGGGGCACGACGGCCCGAGGTCCCGGTGTTCGGGGGGGCGCTCGAGTCGGAGGGGGCCAGCCGCTCAATCGTGCTGTAGCTGCCCCCTCCGTCGTCCGAGGGACCCTCGCCCGGCCCCAGAATTGGATCGTCCGAGCAGCCCAGGACGAGAAGGAGCACCCATAAAAACAGGGTGCCGCCGACGGCGAGTGGGCGCCACGAATCAGAAGAAGGCACGGCGTACGGAGGTTTCTTCTTATTTAGACTGATTGTATATAACAGACCGCTCCGCACACCTGCAACGCTCGGCCGTTGAGAAAAAGTGAAGATGGAAGCGCCCACGCCGGGGCCGAGAGATGAGGGGGAGGACTCTACGAGCCCGTGTCGGAAGGGGCTCCTCGTCCCGGACTCGTCCTCGGGGGCGAGGGCCGAGGGCATGTCCCTACGACGAGCGCCGTGTGGATGTCGGCGCGCGTTCGGGCCCGTCCGGCGGGGCAGGATCCTGCGTTCCCTTTCCCGCCCGCCGCAGACGACCGACCGCGGCCTGCCGGTACGGCGTGCCATCGAAGAACGCCTCCGGGGACACCCCGGCCGCGCACAGCACTCGCCTCTCCGCGGCGGCAGCCTGTTCTCACCGTTCTGCCGGGACAGAAACTCGGTGTCCCCACGCTCTCCCCCCACCCCCATTCGCCCGTGCGCTCCTGCCCCCGATCAGAGGCTACTGTGCCTCCATCGCTTGACAGGGCGTGCAACATACGATCGCTCCGCTCCGGTCGCGGCGACGTTCGACAGACTCCACAGTTTTCCCTATACTCGTCTGGTGTACAAAACAATCTCTCCCACGCTTCGTCACCCCGACATGATCTGGACGAACCTCGGCAAATTTCGCGATTTTGGCCTGCTTCTCCTTCGC
>JAZKTD010000187.1:0-6852 GCA_036625705.1 Salinivenus sp. | reverse complement strand
GCCGCGGTGAGCAGGCGGACGGGCCTCCGTGTCGACGGAGAACCAGGGGGCACCCAGGGGGCACCCCCGGTGCGGATTCTGCGATCTCCGCCCATTCAATTGTGCAAGCCCCCTAGAAAGGCTAGGCCCGTGACGCCCGCCGGCGACGGAGACGACTCGTTCTACCCCGACCCAACGACTCAGTTCGATGCGTGCAGTGTGGAGGAGGATACAGTCGTCGGCTCCTTGGAGACGGGCGGCGGGACTCGTTATGGGGGTGCTCGTCGGGGTTCTCGGGGGCGTCGGGCCGGCGGCGGCCCAGGAGATTGGCGTGGGGGCCTTCTCGCGGCTCGGCTTCGACGCCCGCGGCATCGCGATGGGCAATGCCCTCGTGGCGACGACCTCGCCCGACGTGAGCCCGTACTACAACCCGGCGCTGTTGCCGCAGGCCTCCGGGCAGCGACTCTCGGGCTCCGCGGCCCTGCTGGCCTACGACCGGCAGCTGCAGTCCCTCGAGTTCACGACGCCGCTGGGACCGACGGCCGGAGTGGGGTTGGGCCTCATCCACGCGGGCGTCGGCAACATCGACGGGCGGGACGCCAACGGGGTGCACACCGAGACCCTCTCCACCGACGAGTTCTCGCTGTCGCTCTCCTTTGGCAACCGGTTTGCCGAGCGGCTCGCCGTCGGCGCGAGCCTGACGCTTTACCAGTCCGACGTGGTGCCCGACGCGGATCCCGTCCGGGGCTTCGGGCTCGGTCTGGGGGTGGCCTACCGCGTCTCGTCGCGAGTGCAGCTGGCCGGGGCCGTCACCGACCTCCTGGCGAAATACGAGTGGAACACGAGCGCGGTCGGCGGCGCCTCGCGGACCGACCGCTTTCCGGTGCGGGTGCGGGTGGGCGGGAGCTACCGGGGGCTTGAGGGTCGCCTTCGCCTCGTGGGGGAGGCAGAGGCCCGCTTCGTGGGGCGGGACCGGCAGATCGTGGACCGCGTCGTCACGACGACGGGCGGCCCGCGTCAGGAAACGCGTCCCGAGGGCGTATTGCGCCGCGGGGTGCGCGGCCGGCTCGGGGCGTCGTACCGGCCCGTCGAGATTTTGTCGCTTCGCGCCGGGGTCGATCGGATCGGGGTTCGCGGCATCGACGGCCTCCAGCCCAGCGCCGGCTTCGACCTTCGCCAGCAGGTCGGCGAACTGGACCTGCGCATCAGCTACGCGGCCGCCCTCGAGCCGAACGTGCGGACCATCATGAACGTGGGGTCGATCGAGATCTTTCTGTAGGGCGGTGGGGCGCGCGGCCCAGCCCCCGTCCTACCCCCCGAGCCGCCCGATCAGGTCGAGGAACGCGTCGGGCGAGACGCCCGACACCTGCGTGCGGACGCGGAGCGTGCACCACAGGTCCAGGAGCATCATTTGGGCGGCGTGGATGGGCACGGCGATCCAGAAGGCGCGGCAGCGCCAGACGAGCGCCCCCAGCGCGATGCCCCCTACGATCGATAGAACCGCCTCCGGCCACGGCTTCGAGACGTGCAGCGCCGCGAACGGAAGGGCCTGCACGAAAATAGCGTAGAGCCCCAGCGTGTGGGCGGTCCCGAAAATTATGAACCCTCGCCAGAGGTACTCCCAGCCGATCCAGTAGAAGAGAAAGAGCGCTTCGTAGATCAGAAAGACCGACCACTGGCGCGTGGCGGGCCGGTAGTGCGGGTACTGCTGCTGGAAGGCCCCCCCGTCGGAGAGGACCCACGTCCCCACGGCCACCAGCGGGACGTAGAGGGCGGCGAGGCCCACCGCGAGCCGCCAGTTGCCCACCCCGAGTCCCATCTCGTCCAGGGTTTGGGAGAAGACCAGCCGAAGGGCAACCACGGGCACCACGAATCCGAGCAGACCCTGCATCCCAAACCACCATCCCCAGGCCCCGATCCCCTGCCACGACGGCGGGAGGGCATCGGCCAGGTGAACCCGGAAGAGCGACCGGTCGCCGATCGTGAACTGAAGCACCACGGCGACGGCCGCAAACACGAGCACGAACGTGGTCTGGGGGTCGAGGGCCCGGAGAGCAGTCCGCAGCCGGTGCCACTCGTCCTGGAGGGAAAGCATGAGGCGCAGGCCGAAGGGGGCAGGCAGTGGGAGGGGCGGTCGCCGTCGCTAGGGCGCGGACGCGGGAGATCGGCCGGGCTCGATGTAGCGGGCAAAAAACTCTTGAAGCCGGAGGAGCCGGTCCACTCGCTGATGGGGAGACGCCCGCGAGAAGGCGTGGCCCACGCCCGGATACTGGACGTACTCGACCGATTGGCCCCGGGCCTTCAATTCGCGGTACAGTCGCCGCGACTGGAGGGGGGCGACGCGGGAGTCATCGCGGCCGTGGAGCAGCAGGAGGGGCGTTTCAATCTGGGGGACCGACGCGAGGGGCGCGCTTCGTTGAAGGGCGGCCCGGGGGGCGAGGGCAGCGTCTGAGGGAAGCAGCCCGGCCGCGAGAAGGGGCGGTCGCTCCGCACGGGCGAGGGAGTCGGGGAGAGACGCGGCCCAGGGAAGGCCGCCCAGCTCATCGGCCAGCAGCGGTCCGTCTGGGCTTTCGCCGAAGAACGCCCGGAGGTCGTAGACGCCGCTTTCGGCGACCGCGGCCCGAAACTGATCGGTGTGGCCCAGGAGCCACGCGACCAGCGAGGCCCCGTAGGAGCGCCCGGCCAGGACCCGCTGTGCGTCGTCGACCCCGGCGCGGGCGGCGACCGTGTCGGCCAGCGTGAGCACGTCGCTAGCGGGCCCGGGGCCCCAGTCCTGCGCGTTGGCCCGCCGGTAGGCCGCCCCAAATCCGACCGACCCGCGGGGCCACACCTCCAGCACGGCGTAGCCGCGCCCGGCCAGGTACTGCCGCTCGGCCCACTGGGCCACCGGATCGGTCCCGGCGAGGGGAGCGGGCCCGCCCCGCGGGACGACCACAAGCGGAGCGCCGGCCGAGGTGTCGGGCGCAGTGGGGCGGGTGAGCCGGCCGGAGACGAGCAGGGATCCGTTCCAGGCGTTGACCCACTCGGTGCGGGGCACGGGCCGCTCGGCCGTCCATCCGGTGTTGTGGGCGGAGAGGCGCCGCTCGTTGTTGAAGCTAATCGTGTTGGCGTAGAGCTCCGACGGGTTTTGCGGCCCGAGGGCAGCGTAGATCGCGTTCGAGTCCGTGACGTCGAAGGCCTGCACGACCCGATCCGCCCCCAGCATTTGCTCGTGCGGGGCCGTACGCACCATCGTCGAGTCGAGGGCAAACGTGTCGCGGGAGGTGGCGTAGTCGTCCCGAAGAGAGGTTCGGCCGCGGGCCGCGGCGGTGTCCCCGCGGGCGAAGGGTGCAAACCGGTACAGCGGGCGCCCGGCCTGGGCCGGGGCCGTGACGTACAGGTACCAGCCGTCGGGCGACCACCGGTAGCGCTGCACGTCGCGGTCGAAGCCGTCGGTAATGAGCTGTGGCGCCGAGCGGCCGTCGAGCTCGAAAAGCCCGATCTCGGCCTGGTGGGAGGCGGGGGCGTCGAGGGCGTCGGCCCGGAAGGCCAGCGTCGTGCCGTCCGTCGTGACTTGGGGATCGGTGAGGGCGTAGCCGTCGAGACGGAGGAGCCGCTCGATGCGGTAGGGGGCCAGGTCGACGACGTAGAGGGACCGCTCTCGAACGCGGTCGGGGTGCCGGGGGCCCGGTGGTGGGGCACTCACAATGATCTGGCTGCCGCCGGGGAGCCAGGTGCCGCCCCGATGGGATCGGTAGCCCCGCGTCACGAGCCGGGCCGGCGGCCGGGGCGGGTTGCCGGTCGTGATGGTCTGGGGGACGTCGACGACGAAGTAGTGCCGGTAGGTGGGCGTGGGGGTAAGCCCGGTGTCGGTGTGCGGCATCGGGCGGGTCACGACCTGTGCCTGTGAGGACGGACGCTGGTCCAACCAGCGCCGGGCCTGCAGGAGATCGCCGCCCGGAGCGGCGACGGTGTCCGGGGCCACGGCGACGGTGACCGTGTCGGGGCGGAGGCGGAGCTGGGCGAATACCGAGCGGAGACTATCCGGCGATAGGGCCCGAAGGCTGTCGACGCGGAGGGCCCGCAGCCGCTCCGGAAGTGCGGAGACATCGGGCGTCCGGAGGGTACGGGATGTGTCGGACGGACGCCGCAGCCCGTCCGGCCCGATTGAGAGCGTGTCCAGGGGGGCGAGGGTCGTCTCCTTACGGAGGACCAGGAGGGTGTCGCGGGAGCCGGAACGCCGGAGGTCGTCGGGGGAGCGACCGGGGCGATCGGAGGGTGGGGGGCGCCCGGTTTGTCGACGCAGCGCCGCCTCCGGAACGGCGCTGACGTAAAGGAGGCGGTCGCCGCTCGGGCTCCACTGCGGGCGCGTGGCGCCGTGGGGCGCGTCGGTGAGCTGGTAGGGCTCCCCGCCGCCGAGGGAGAGCACGAAGACCTGCGGGGTCCCTTCGACCGCCCGGACGAACGCGAGCCGAGAGCCATCCGGGTGCCAGGCCGGCTGCCGGGCGCCCCCGTCGGCACGGGTCAACTGCCGGGGCTGCTCGCGACCGGCGGCCGAGCCCACGTAGAGGCGGGTGTGGTGGACGGGCGGCCCGTCGGGGGAGGAGACAGCCCGCCGGACCGTGTACGCGACGTTGCGACCGGAGGGCGAGAGCTGAACGTCCCGCAGCGTCTCCAGGGACAGCAGGTCGGAGGCCCGAAACGGCGCGTCCGACGGCTGGGCCCGGGTCGAGAGCGGAAGAAGGAGGGCCAGCGCCGCGGCAATGAGGATTACTCCCCCGAATGCTCCCCGCGCCGCGGCACAGGGCCCCACCGGACGGTCAGAGGCCGGTGCCGACCACGAGGTACAACAGGTTTGCATCGAGTCCGGGGTTGATCGATCCACGAAAGCCATTCGACAGGTGGTGGTAGCGATATCCGAGGGTTAAAGACAGGCGGTGCGGGAGGGCCACCCGCACCCCGACGCCGATGCCTACGGCGAAGTTGAAGCGCCGCCCCCGAAGGTCGGGCACGGGATCGGAAAAATACAATCCGCCCGTGTGACCGGCAATGAAGGGGCGCACGCGTTCACGAGATCGAAACGTGACCCGCAGGCCCAGCGGGTACGCCCCGACGCCGGTGGTGGACAGGGCTCTCTCCTGCGGATTTTTGCCGAGGAAGAACAGGTCGGGCGTTGCGTCTTTGGGAATGTGAAGACGCGCGACCGGAATGAGGTCCGCCGTGTACGTGAGGCTCGGGCCATCGAACCGAGACGCGGCCTGCTCGCCCGTCGGGATGAGCCTTCGGGCGTACCGGAGGCCCAGGAGGTCGAGGCGTCCGCCGGGAAGAGACCCGAGGACCGAACCGCCGGAGAGGGTACGCGCCACCCAGCCCCCAAGCTCGGTTCGCGAGGGGGAGGCCGGCTGGGCCGAGGCGTCGCCGCTGCTTCCCAGGAGAAAAACCACTATAATGACGGCAACGAGGGCCGGCCTGTGCACGTACGGAGTTGTGTTCGTCCGAGAAAATCGGTTTCGTGAGAACGGTCCCAGGAGTCGACATCTCAGCCGACCCTCCTGCTCCGGGCGCCCGGCCGTGCCGGTCTCATTTCTCCACATTCCTCCCCCAAGCAAGCTGGTATGGAGCTCTTTTACAACTCCTACGGCCAGGACGGCCCGCCGCTGATCATCCTGCACGGCCTGCTCGGGGCCAACGGCAACTGGCATACGCTCAGCCGCACCGCCTTCTCGGACGTCGCTCGGGTCTACGCCGTCGACCAGCGCAACCACGGCCGCTCACCGCACACGGACGAGATGGACTACGCCCACATGGCGGCCGACGTTCGCGACTTCATCGACCGGCACGACCTGGCCCCCGCCCACCTGCTGGGCCACTCGATGGGTGGCAAGACGGCCATGCAGACCGCGCTGACGTATCCGGACGTCGTGGACCGCCTCATCGTTGTCGACATGGCCCCGAAGGCCTACCCGCCACACCACGCGGAGCTGCTGGAGGCCCTCGCCGACATCGACCCGACCACCTACGACCGCCGGCAGGACATCGACGCGGCGCTGGCGGACGACGTCCCGTCCCGCCCCATCCGTCAGTTTCTGCTCAAGAATCTCGATTACGACGGCGAGCAGTACCGGTGGACGATGAACCTGGACGCCCTGCGCGCCCACTACGACGACCTCAACGCCGCCCTCCCGGCCGAGGGCTCCTTCGACGGGCCGACACTCGTCGTGCGGGGCGGCCGATCCGACTACGTCTCGGAGGCGGACCTGCCCGGCATTCGTGACCGCTTCCCCAACGCCTGCCTCGTGACGATCGACGACGCGGGCCACTGGGTGCACGCCGATGCCCCCGACGCCTTTGCCGACGTCGTCGTGGACTTCGTGACCGCCGACGCCTAGCTGACCGCGCGCTCGGCCCCGCCGACCGCCTGCACGCTGACCTCTTTTTCCCAACCTAACAGACGCTTGCCATGGACCTTGGACTCACCGATCGGACGGCCTTCGTGGCCGGGGCCAGCAGTGGACTGGGGCGGGCCGCCGCCCTGCAGCTGGCCCGAGAAGGCTGCCGGGTCGCGATCTGCTCGCGCAGCCGGGACCGCATCACCGACGCCGCCCAGCACATCCGGTCCACCGCCGACGTGCCCGACGACGCCGTGCTGCCCCTGGAGTGCGACGTCACCGAGGAGGCCGCGGTCGAGGACGCCATCCAGGATACCGTCGACACCTTCGGCGGGCTCCACGTCCTGGTGACCAACGCGGGCGGCCCGCCGTCGGGCGCCGCCACCGAGGTCGACCTCGAGGACTACCGGGCCGCCGTCGAGCTCAATCTGATGAGCACCATCGCCCTCAGTGAGGCCGCCCTTCCGCACCTGCGCGCCGCCGCGGACACCGACGGGCACGCCCG
>JAZKTD010000186.1:0-6885 GCA_036625705.1 Salinivenus sp. | reverse complement strand
AGCCCCCCAATGTCCGACGAAGAAGCACTCACCCGCCAGCAGATCCGTCGCAAGCGCAAGTTCGGCGAGCCGATCCTGCCGGAGGAGGAAGACGAAACCGAGCAGGAGCACCGGCACATCATTGCCGTCACCCTCGAGAATACGATCGGGGCCCTCAACCGCGTGACGAACCTGTTCTCGGCCCGGGGCTTCAACCTCGAGAGCGTCGCCGTGGGCGAGACCGAGGACGCGTCCATCGCCCGCCTCACGCTCGTCACGGTCGGGAACGACCGCATCGTGGCCCAGATCACCCGGCAGCTCGACGGCCTCGTCAACACCTACGATGTCACGGACCTGACCGACGCCGAGCACGTCGAGCGCGAGCTCTGCCTCTTGAAGGTGCAGTACACCTCCGAGACGCGCTCGGAGGTCCTCGACATCAAAGACGTATTCCGGGGACGCGTGGTCAACGTGACGCCGGAGACCATGATCATCGAAGTCACCGGCCCCAACAAGAAGGTCAACGCGTTCATCGGCATGATGCAGGAGCACGGCATCGAAGCGGTGGCCCGCAGCGGACAGG
This sequence comes from Salinivenus sp., assembly GCA_036625705.1. Classification (GTDB taxonomy): domain Bacteria; phylum Bacteroidota; class Rhodothermia; order Rhodothermales; family Salinibacteraceae; genus Salinibacter. The sequence continues at coordinate 6,323 of JAZKTD010000186.1, read as the reverse complement.
TGGCCATGCACCGCGCCCTCGAGTACGAGGCCCCCAACCCCCTCGCTTCCTCCGACTCGGAAATTGCCGGCGACGGGGCCCCCAACGCCGATTCCTAACCGCTTTTCCGCCGGCGGGCCGACCCGGCCCCCGGCCCTTCACCCTCTCCGCAACCATCCCCTCGCTCTATGGACGTTCACTACGAGGCCGACCCGTCTCTCATCCACGACAAGCAGGTGGCCGTCATTGGCTACGGCAGCCAGGGCCACGCCCACGCGCTGAATCTCCACGACAGCGGCGTCGAGGTGGCGGTGGGCCTTCGGTCCGGCTCTTCCTCCCGGTCGAAGGCCCGGGAGCAGGGCCTGACCGTGATGGACATCGCCGCGGCCGCCGAGTGGGGCGACGTCGTGATGCTCCTCATCCCCGACCAGCACCAGAAGGACGTCTACGAGGAGCATCTCGCCCCGCACATGACGCCCGGGACGGCCCTGGGCTTCGGGCACGGCTTCAACATCCACTACGACCGCATCGAGCCGCCCGAAGGGGTGGACGTGTTCATGGTGGCGCCCAAGTCGCCCGGTCACCTGGTTCGCCGCACGTACGCCCAGGGGAGCGGGGTGCCCTGCCTGGCGGCCGTCGCGCAGGACGCCTCCGGCGGCGCGATGGCGCTGGCGATCAGCTACGCCGACGCGATCGGCGGCACCCACGCCGGCGTGATTGAGACCACGTTCAAGGACGAGACCGAGACCGACCTCTTCGGCGAGCAGGCCGTGCTGTGCGGCGGCTCCCAGGCTCTCATCAAGGCCAGCTTCGAGACGCTCGTCGACGCCGGCTACCCGCCCGAACTCGCGTACTTCGAGTGCCTGCACGAGCTGAAGCTCATCGTCGACCTCTACTACGAAGGTGGGCTCGAGTACATGAACTACTCGGTGAGCGACACCGCCGAGTACGGAAACTACACGCGAGGGCCGCGCGTCATCGACGACGCGGTGCGCGAGGAAATGGAGGACATCCTCGAGGAGGTCCAGTCCGGCGCGTTCGCCGAGGAGTGGATCGAGGAGTACGAGAAGGGCGCGCCGAACCTGCTCCAGGAGCGCGAGTCGCTGAAGGACCACCCGATCGAGCAGGTCGGGCGCACGCTCCGCGGCATGATGCCCTGGCTCGACGACGAAGACGGCGGCGCCGACGACGGCGAAGCCGCCGACGCTGAGGAAGCGGCGACGGAATCCGCCTAACCCCCCGATCCGATGGCGCCGCAAAGGCGTCCCGCCGGGATACCTCCCCCTTTTAGAAGCTCCCTCCTTCTCGTATGTCCCCTCCTCAATACGACATCGCCTGGCTGCCCGGCGACGGCATCGGGCCCGACGTGACGCGGGCGGCCCTCCGTGTGCTGGAGGCGGCGGGCGCGGCCCACGGCTTCGCCCTCGACGCCGAGGAGCACCGCGTGGGCGGCACGGCCCTCGATGCCACCGGCCGGCCGCTCCCCGACGCCACCCGTGCAGCCTGCCTCGACAGCGACGCCGTCCTCCTCGGCGCCGTCGGCGGGCCGGCCTGGGCCGACTACACCGGCGACCAGCGCCCCGAAAGCGGCCTCCTGGCCCTCCGGAAGGCCCTCGGCGTATACGCGAACCTGCGCCCCGTCGTCGTGCCCGAGCCCCTGGCCGACGCCTCTCCCCTCCGTCCCGACCGCGTGGCCGGGACCGACGTCCTCTTTGTCCGCGAGCTGACGGGGGGGATCTACTTCGGGACGCCCCGGGGCCGGACCGAGACCGGCGTGGCCAACACGATGACGTACGCCGAGGCCGAGGTCGAGCGGATTGCCCACGTGGCCTTCCGGCGGGCACAGCGCCGCGACGGGCACGTGACGTCGGTCGACAAGGCCAACGTCCTCGAGGTGTCGGAGCTGTGGCGCTCGGTCGTGACCGAGGTGCAGACGGAGCACTACCCCGACGTGGAGCTGCGCCACCTCTACGTCGACAACGCCGCGATGCAGGTCGTCAAGGACCCGCGGCAGTTCGACGTCGTGCTCACCGGCAACCTGTTCGGCGACATCCTCTCGGACCTCGCGGCGGCGCTTCCCGGCTCGCTGGGCCTCCTCCCGTCCGCCAGCGTCGGGGGCGACGTGGGCCTCTTCGAGCCGGTGCACGGCAGCGCCCCCGACATCGCCGGAACGGACCGGGCCAACCCCATCGCCGCCATCCTCAGCGGGGCCCTGTTGCTCGACGAGCTCGACGAGCCCGAGGCGGCGGCCGCCGTCCGGCACGCCGTCGACGCGGCCCTCGCCGACGGGCTCCGCACCGCGGACCTCGCCCCGACCGGCACGGAGCCCGTGTCGACCTCCGCGTTCGGCCGCCGCGTGGCCGAGTCCGTCTCCGAAGCAACCTCTCAGAACGCCCCGACCCCATGACCCCCATTGCTGCGTGGCGCGCGCTCCGGCCCGCCCCGACCGGCGTCGAGCATCGACGCGTGCGGGGACGGAGCCACCTGCGACTTATTGGGCGTCCGGACGGCCCGGCCCTCTCGACCGGCCCTCCGGGCGCGCCCCCACTTGTTTCCTCTGCGTCCCAGACCGACTTCAACTGCGTTCCTGATCTATGACTGACCACGTCACCATCTTCGACACCACCCTGCGCGACGGCGAACAGGCGCCGGGCGCGTCCATGACCGTCCCCGAAAAGGTCGAGATTGCCCACCAGCTCGCGACGCTCGGGGTGGACGTGATCGAGGCCGGCTTCCCGGTGTCGTCGCCCGCCCAGACCGAGGCCGTCGAGCGCATCGTCGCCGAGGTGGAGGGGCCCGTCACCTGCGCCCTGGCCCGCACCAGCGAAGCGGACCTCCGCGCCGCCGGCGAGGCCCTCGAGGGCGGTGCCGACACGCGCGTCCACACCTTCATCGCGACGAGTGACGTCCACATCGAGGCCAAGTTCGACAAGTTCGGCGACACGATGGCCGAGAAGCGGCGGGCCATCATCGAGCGGGCCGTCGAGGCGATCGAGCAGGCCCTCACCTACACCGATAACGTTGAGTTTAGCGCCGAGGACGCGGGCCGGACCGATCCCGGCTTCCTCCGCGAGGTCGTGCAGGCCGCCGCCGAGGCCGGGGCCACGACCATCAACATTCCCGACACCACCGGCTACTGCGCCCCGAGCGAGTACGCCGACCTCCTGTCGGGCGTCCGCGAGAGCCTGCCGGACCCGGAGGCGGTTATTCTGTCGACCCACTGCCACGACGACCTCGGCCTCGCCACCGCCAACACGCTGTCCGGCGTCCAGGCCGGGGCGCGGCAGGTCGAGTGCACGATCAACGGCATCGGGGAGCGGGCCGGCAACGCCGCCCTGGAAGAAATCGTGATGGCCCTCCTGGTGCGCAGCGACCAGTTCGACGCCGAGACCCGCATCGAGTCGAAGCATCTGACGCGCACGAGCCAGATGGTGTCGGCGGCGTCGGGCTTTCCGGTGCAGCCGAACAAGGCCATCGTCGGGAGCAACGCCTTCAGCCACGAGGCCGGCATCCACCAGCACGGCGTGCTCAAGGAGCGCTCCACGTACGAAATTATGTCGGCCGCCGACGTGGGGCAGGACACCGAGCAGATCCGCCTCGGCCGCCACTCCGGCCGGCACGGCCTGTTCAACCGGCTGGAGGCCCTCGGCCACGACGTCCCCGACGAGCACCGGTCCGAGATCTACCAGCGGTTCCTGGACCTCGCCGACCGCAAGAAGGAAATCTTCGACGAGGACCTGGAGCGGATGATGGAAGACTTTGAGGGCGGGCCCGCGTCGCCCCTCACGGAGGAACTCTCGAACGGGGGGTCGTCGGAGGTAGCAGCCCCGGCCTACCGGCTGACCCACCTCTCCGTTCAGATTGAGACGGACGCCGACCCGCAGGTGCGCCTTCGCCTCCAGCGGGCCGACGGCTCGACCCGCGAGGAAGCGGCCACCGGCGACGGCCCCGTCGAGGCGGTCTACCGGGCCCTCGACCACGCGGTCGACCAGCCGCACACCCTCGTCGAGTACTCGATTCGCTCGATCTCGGAGGGGGCCGACGCGCAGGGCGAGGTCGAGGTGCGAATCCGGTACGGTGAGAACCACTTTTCCGGCCGGGCCCGCAACACCGACGTGATCCGCGCCTCCGCGGAGGCCTACGTCGACGCCCTGAACCGGCTCGCGGCGGCCCGGTCCGACGTCGAATCGCTTGAGTTCGTGCAGAACGGCATCATGAACGCGTACAACGGGGAGTAGTGCGTATTGCGTGTGTCGTATTGCGTGAGTCGCGAGGCGCTCCCGATACGCAATACGAAATACGTCCTCCCGTCTCGCTTTCTGAGATTCCCCACCTTCAAATACCTCTCATCTATGTCCACCGGCACCCTCTACGATAAGGTCTGGGACCAGCACACCGTCCGGGAGCTTCCGACCGGCGAGACGCAGCTGTTCGTGGGCCTGCACCTGATCCACGAGGTCACGAGCCCGCAGGCCTTCGGGATGCTCGAGGAGCGCGACCTGTCGGTGGCGTTCCCGGAGCGCACGTACGCGACCACCGACCACATCATCCCGACGGCCGACCTGGCGCGCCCCTTCGGCGACGATCAGGCCGAGACGATGCTGCAGGTCCTGGAGTCCAACACGGCGAAGTACGACATCACGTTCTTCGACCCGGACTCCGGCGCGCAGGGCATCGTGCACGTCGTGGGGCCGGAGCAGGGGCTGACCCAGCCCGGCATGACGATCGTGTGCGGCGACTCGCACACCAGCACGCACGGCGCGTTCGGCTGTCTCGGCTTCGGCATCGGCACGAGCCAGATCCGGGACGTGCTCGCCACTCAGTGCGTGGCGATGGAGAAGCAGGACGTGCGGCGCATTCAGGTCAACGGCGCGCTGGGCGAGGGCGTCTACGCCAAGGACATCATCCTCAAGATCATCGGCGAGCTCGGCGTCGAGGGCGGCATCGGCTACGTCTACGAGTACGGCGGGCCTGCCATCGAGGCCCTCGACATGGAGGGCCGTATGTCGATCTGCAACATGAGCATCGAGGGCGGCGCGCGGGCCGGCTACGTGAACCCGGACGTCAAGACGTTCGAGTGGCTGAAGGACCGGCCCCACGCGCCCACCGGCGCGGCCTGGAGCCGGGCCGTCGACTGCTGGCAGTCCATCCGCACCGACCCGGACGCGACCTACGACGACAACGTGACGTTCGACGGCTCGGCCATCGAGCCGATGGTGACGTGGGGCATCACGCCGGGGCAGGCCATCGGCATCAGCGATCCGATCCCGGACCCGGCGTCGCTGCCGTCCGGCCAGAAAGAGACGGCCCGGAAGGGGCTCGACCACATGGGTCTTCAGCCGGGCCGCACCATGCAGGGCGTCGACGTCGACGTGGCGTTCCTCGGCTCCTGCACCAACGCGCGGATGTCGGACCTCCGCGAGGCCGCCTCGCTCCTCGAGCGTCTGGGCCGTCCCGTGGCCGACGACGTCCGGGCCATGGTGGTCCCCGGCTCGCAGGGCGTAAAGCGGCAGGCCGAGGAGGAGGGCCTGGCCGACATCTTCCGCGACGCCGGCTTCGACTGGCGCGGCGCCGGGTGCTCAATGTGCCTCGGCATGAACGAGGACCAACTGCAGGGCCGCGAGCTCTGCGCCTCCTCCTCAAACCGCAACTTCATCGGCCGCCAGGGCAGCAAGGACGGCCGGACGGTGCTCATGAGCCCGGCGATGGTGGTCGGCGCCGCCGTGGAGGGGGAGGTGAGCGACGTGAGAAGGCTGCTTTGATCGAACGGTGTGCCATGAGTCCGTATTGCGGATTTCGTATTGCGTATTTATAGGGGTGCCCCAAACGTGCGCCCTGGGCTAAATCGAAGATACGCAATTCGCGATACGCAATACCTCACGACGCGAGCGGAACGTCCTCGAGTAGAGCCTCCATTTGCTCTTCGGAGCGCCCATATACCGGATCTGGTTCGCGGAGCTCGCCGCCGCGCTGCTCCGGGATGATGGTGAGAAGCAGGCGAATGATCTCCGTCATGAACTTCAGACGATGCCGAGTGACTTCCTCCCCGAGCACAAACCGCCCTTTGAAGTACCAGTCCCGGCTCTCACGCGCTGACCCCAATGCGTACTCGTAGAAGCGCGCCCGGTCCTTCCCGGTCCCCCGTGAATAGCCTTCCGCAATATTCGCCCCGACCGACCCCACCGCGCGATACAACTGATCGGCTAAAGACTTTGTGCGGTCGTCGTCTCGGAGTGTCCTGGCATCCCGCCAGCACACGTCGGACGCAAAGAGGCTGAGCTGATAGACTCGCATTCCCCAGAGTGGATCGTCCTGAATCGAGTCCGGCACCTGCTCTTTCCAGG
>JAZKTD010000185.1:0-6887 GCA_036625705.1 Salinivenus sp. | reverse complement strand
TACCACGAAGACCTGAGAGGTTGTTATGGCGCACAAGAAAGCCATGGGGTCGACCCAGAACGGACGCGATTCGAACCCGAAATATCTCGGCGTGAAGGCCTACGGAGGCGAGTTCGTGGGCGCCGGAAACATCATCGTCCGCCAGCGCGGCACGAAGTTCCACCCCGGTCACAATGTGGGCCGAGGGGGGGACGACACCCTCTTCGCAAAATCCGAGGGCACGGTCCAGTTCAACCGTAGCGGCGACCGCAAATACGTTCACGTGGTTCCGGAAGAGGCGTAACTGCTTCTCCCGGTCCACGTCGCAGAGAGCTCCTGTCGTCCCCCCGGCGAGAGGAGCTTTTTGCATTTGTGCCCCTTTGTCCCCCTCGCGCTCCAACACGACACTCCGGGACCATGGACGCCTCTTCGCTTCAGGACCGGTTTCGGTTTCCGGACGAGCCGGACGCCGTTGAACTGCGAGCGTTTACGCACGGGCTCCAGCCCGCCACGGTCCCCGACATGATGGAGCACTTTACCGAGGACTGGCGGCGCTTCGGGGTCGACGCCTGGAACGAGGTGCCCAACCACTGGCGCCCCGACAGCGGCGACGCGGTGGGGTGGTGGACGCTCCCCACGTACCTCGGCGACGAATTCGTCGCGCCGCTCCTCGGGGCGCCCGACGGCACCTGCATCCTCCAGCCCAACGTGCACTGGACGCTGCAGTGCCTGCTCTCGGCCCCGGAGGTGCAGGCGCGGGGCTCGGAGGTCGCCGTTCTGGAGTCGGCCTTTCCCTCCCTCCTCCACAGCGCCCAGCAGTGGGGGGACCTCTGCGACCTGTCGCCCCGCGTCGTCTCGGCCACCGGGACTGCCCCTCCCGACCCGGAGCGGCTCCTCGACGCCGTCGACGACGACACGGCCCTTGTGGCGCTGAGCCACGTCGGCTTTACCACCGGGGCCCGCGTGTCGGACGACACGCTGCGGCGGCTCGCCGAGCGCACTGCGGCCCACGACGCGCTGCTACTGCTGGACGGCTACCACGCTGCCGGCTCGGCACCGGTCGACGTGATCGACCTCGGCTGCGACCTCTACGTCGGCGGCCTGCTGAAGGAGGCCTGCGGGTCCTCGGGCAACACCTACCTCTACGTCCGCGAGGGCCTGGACCTGACCCCGAAGCTGACGGGCTGGTTCGGCGACGCCGCCCCGTTCGAGTTTCGGGAGCATCCCACCCCCCATCCGGACGTCCGCCGCCGCTTTCTGGGCGGCACGACGGCCGTGGCGCCGATGTACCACGCCGTCGAGGGGGCGCGGATTCTGCTCGACTCCGGGCTCGAGGCGGTGCGGGCCCGCTCGCTGTCGCTGACGGATCGGGCAATCGAGCGGGCCGATGCGGCCGGCATCGCGCTGCGCTCCCCGCGGTCGCGGGCGACCCGAAGCGCCATGGTGGTCCTGGAAGTGCCCGAGGCCGAGAAGCTGGTGGCGCACCTCAAGACGCACAACATCTACACCGACAGCCGGCGCAACGAAGTCCTGCGGATGGCGCCGTTCCTCTGGAATACCCCCGCGGAGGTCGACCGCACCTTCGACCGCATCGAGGCGGCCCTCGCCTCCGGCGCCTACCGTCAGCGGTCCGTGTCGTCGCCGGGCCCGGTGACCTGAGACGCCGCCTGTCCCTCCGTCGTGGCGTCGCGGGCCTCCGCCGGCTCGACCCGCTGCGCCGCTCGGGGATCGAACTGAAAGACGGCGACCAGGGCCTCGAAGAGGTCGGCGTGGTAGTCGGCCATCCGACGCGGCTGTTCGTAGAACGTCTCGACGGCCACGGCGAAGAACTCGGACGGCGCCTCGGCCGCGTACGGGCGGAGGATGGACTGCCCGTTCCGCACGCGGCGCATCTCCCGGCGCACGAGCGCCTGCCAGGACGAGGCCGTGGCCGGGGCCACCAGCGACGGCACCCCGTCCGCCCCTTCGCTGTCGAAGTCGAAGAGATGGGCGAGCTCGTGGAGCACTACGTTGTCCCCGTCGTCGGGCCGGGCCCAGCTCGCCTCGACCGCCGGGGCCGTGAGGATGATGGGGCCCTGCTGGTGGGCCATGCCGTCGTACTCTCCCCGCGCGCTGTCGTAGTAGTCGTCGTTGAAGCGCGCCGGGTAGAAGACCACCGAGCGGCTGCCCGGGAGCTCCCAGCTCGGCCGGCCGTGCAGCAGCAGCGCCGCGCCCGCGGCGACGCTCAGGCGGAGCGCGTCGGTCACCTCCGCGTCCTTCACCCCCTCGAACGTGTACTCGTCGAGCACGAAGCGGACGTCGCGGTCGAACCGGCGACGGGCCTCCTCGGAGAGCCGACGGTACAGGGGAACGTGGGTGGTCAGCCACCGGCGCCAGTCGTCCGGCATCGGCGCCCGGGCCGTGCGCCACCGGCGCAGGGCCCGACGAAGACCGATCCCCAGGATGAGGACCGCCGGGACGAGCCCAGCCCATGCTCCGACGGGGCGGACCTGACCGCCCACGAGGGCGACGGCTCCGCCCACGACGACGGCGAGCAGGACCGTGCTCCACAGCGACGATCGGCGAAGGATGCGCATGAAGGACGCTCCGTCCGGGACGGACGTCGACCCGAAAGGGTGGTGTGCAGATTGGTGGGGCGGAAAACTGGGAAGGGTCCGAACGCGGAACGGAGGGCAGAAGTGCCCCGCCCGCCCCGAGAATCGACCCGTGCTCCCCGCCGTTCTGTGTCTTCACCTTAACGGGAGGTTCCCCGAACAATTGGGCGGGCTGCAAGGTACCATATCAGAGCTTTTACCATCGGCCGTATCGGCCCCTACGAGCGAGCCCTCCCAACGAACACGACGATTGACTCTATGGGTACGATGAACACGCTCCGGGAAAACACCGGAGTCATCCTCTGGATCCTGGTATTGTCGTTCGGGATTATCTGGACGCTTCAGGACTCGAACGTCTTCGACGCCATGAACCAGCCGAGCCAGAACGCGGCGATGGTGAATGGCACCACGATCAGCAATCAGGAGTACAACAACGCCGTTGACCAGCAGCGGCGGCGCATTCAGCAGCAGATGAGCGGGCAGATGAATGGCCAGATGGAGGACATGGTTCGCCAGCGGGCCTACGACCAGCTCATCAACAATGCCCTGCTGGAGCAGGAGATGAAGCGGCTCGGGATCACCGTGACGGACGCAGAGATCGAAGACATGGTCTTCGGCGAGACCCCGCACCCGATCATCCGACAGCAGTTTGCCGACTCGACGGGCCGGATCAACTACCAGCTGCTGCAGAACATGGCCCAGAATCCGCAGGCGAATCCCCAGTTCCTCCAGCTGGAGGACTACCTGCGGAAGCAGCGGCGCCAGCAGAAGATGGGCTCGCTCATCCAGTCAACGGTGCACGTCTCCCAGGAGGACGTCGAGGAGTACTACTGGCGGCAAAACGCAACGGCCTCGGCCCAGTACGTCGCGCTCCGCTACGCGTCGGTGCCGGACGACTCCATCTCCGTGACCGAGTCGGACCTCCGTTCCTACTACCAGGAGAACAGGGAGGACTTCAAGCGCGAGAAAACGCTGACGCTCGACTACGTGGCGCTCTCCAAAACCCCGACGGCCGAGGACACGGCCGCCATCATGAAGGACCTGGAGAACCTCCGCCAGGATTTTTCTGAGGCCCAGAACGACTCTCTCTTCCTGGCGCAGAACGCCTCGGAGCGCACCTTTAGCCGGAGCTTTCAGACGCCGGATCAGCTGGACGAGCCCATTTCCGACGCCATTTACGAGACCCTGGAGCCGGGACGCATCGTGGGGCCCGTGTCGGGCGGCGGCCTGGCGCACCTCGTCAAAATCCGGGACACGCAGCCCGCCGACGGGGAGTACGTCCACGCCTACCACATTCTCCTCCAGTCCGACGAAGAGGACCCGGCCCTCCGACAGCGGCTCGCGTCGATCCGGGACAGCATTGCGTCCGGGGCGGCCTCCTTCGGCGAAATGGCCCGCCGGTACTCCGAGGATCAGTCGTCCTCGGAGGGCGGCGACCTGGGCTGGTTCGGTCGGGGCCGCATGACGGAAGCCTTTGAGCAGGCCGCCTTCAACGCGACGCCCGGCGAGCTGGTCGGGCCGGTCCGGTCGGAGTTTGGCTACCACCTCATCCGGGTCACGCACCGGACCGACCGGGCGGTCCAGATTGCGGACCTGGCCTTCAGCCTCAGCCCGACCCAGAGCAGCCTGTCGGAGAAGCAGACGACGCTCGAGGACGTGGCCTTCTACGCGGAGGAGGAGGGCAATTCCTTCGAGCAGGAGGCCCAGCGTCGCGAGCTGACGGTCCAGCAGGTGCAGGCCCAGGCCACGCAGAGCACCGTTCCCGGCGTCGGTCAGAGCCCGGCCCTGACCTCGTTCATGGAGTCGGCCCAGACCGGCGACGTCAGCGACGTGATTGAGACGCAGGACAAGTTTGTGCTGGCGAAGGTCTCGGAGGTCCAGCCCGAGGGCTACCGCCCCTTCGAGGAGGTGAAGGCGCAGATCCGGCCCCGCGTGGCGCTTCAGAAGAAACGGCAGATCCAGACCCGCCGCATGCGACAGGCCCTCCAGCAGGCCGACTTCACGCAGCTGCCGGGGGCGCTGAACACGCAGATGCGCTCGCAGGCCGATATCACCTTCGGCACCGCCACGGCGCCGGGCATCGGGCGCGACCCCGCATTCTCCGGCACGGTCTTCGGCCTCGAGGAAGGCGAGACCTCCGGCGTCGTCGAGGGCGAGAACGCCGCGTACGTGGTCCGCGTGACGGCGAAGCAGGAGCCCGCCGACCTCACCGCCACCGAGCGCCAGCAGATCCGCCAGAAGCTCCTCAAGCAGCGGCAGCAGCAGGTGTCGAAGCAGTGGCTGGCCGCGCTCAAGGAGGACGCGTCGATCGAGGACATGCGGCAGCAGTTTCAGTAGGGCCCGGCGAGTTGGCCCCGACCGAGGGGGCTACGTCACGTTGAGGCTCCCCCGGAAGACCGTCACGACCGGCCCCTCGAGGTACCGCTCCCGACCCCGGCTCGTGTCGGCGGTACCCACCCGAAAGGTCCCGCCCCGGGTTTCGACCGTCAGCGGGTCTGCGTCGGCGCGGTCCGTGGCCTCGGCGACGGCCGCGGCGGCCAGGACGCCGGTGCCGCAGGAGAGCGTCTCTGCCTCCACCCCCTTCTCGTAGGTCCGCAGGTGCAGCCCCTCGTCCCGCACCTCTACGAAGTTGACGTTCGCGCCCGGGGGGTCGACCCGCGCGTCGGAGCGAAGCGGCGGGGCCCACTCGCCGACCGGCACGGCCTCGACGTCGGGCACGAAGATAACGAGGTGCCCGGTCCCGGTGTCGGCGTAGTGCACGGCCGCCGGGCTGAACGGCACCGTGCCCTTCAGGGTGATGTCCCGCTCGAGGGCACGGATCGGGGGCACGTAGAGCCGCACCACGTCGGGGTGGGCCTCGTCGATCGCGGCGTGGTAGCGGCCCGCGTCGGTCTCGAAGGCGAGCTCCGGGCCCTCGAAGTCGGCGTTCATCGCGAAGCGGGCCAGGCAGCGGGCGCCGTTGCCGCACATTGTGGCCCACGAGCCGTCGGCGTTCACGTAGCGCATGCGGTAGGCCGCGTCGTCGGCCGCCGCGTCGGCCAGGGCGAGCAGGCCGTCGGCCCCCACCCCGTAGCGGCGGGGGCACCACGTGGCGGCGAGGTCCGACAACTCGTCGTCGGAGAACCGGTACCAGCGGTTGTCGAGGACGAGGAAGTCATTTCCCGCCCCGTGCATCTTGGTGAATTCGACGACGAGTGAGGGGCTCATGAAGATGTATCGGTCCTTTTGGGGTTTTGCGTCGATTCCCCGGCACGATCCGGAAGGCCGGTGCGTATAGGGCGCATCGAGGGGCCTGAACGGGTCCGCCTCGGCTCCATCGTCTTTCTGACAAGCTCTCAAACCGTTGCCCGAGAAACAACTCAGCATCGAAGGCGCCGATCCCCTCCTGCTCTTTGGCTTCAACGACGTCTACCTGCGGAAGATCGAGAGCGCCTTTCCGGACACCCACATCACCGCCCGTGGCACCGACATTCACCTCCGCGGCGACGAGGAGGACCTCGAGAAGGTCGAGCGGGTCTTCAACGAGATGGTGGTCCTCCTCGACCGCAACGAAACGCTCACGGAGGACGACGTCGACACCGTCCTCGCCCTCTTCGACTCCGAGGACGCGGACCAGGCCCCGCTCGCCGACGCCGAGGCCATTCTCACGACGCCGGACGGAGAAGTCATCAAGCCGCGCTCCCCGAACCAGAAGCGCCTCGTGCGGTCGGCCGGCTCCAACGACGTCGTCTTCGCGATTGGGCCGGCGGGCACCGGCAAGACCTACGTGGCCGTGGCCATGGCCGTGGCGGCCCTCAACGACCACCGGGTGAAGCGGATCGTCCTGTCCCGCCCCGCCGTCGAGGCGGGCGAGCAGCTCGGCTTCCTGCCCGGCGACTTCTACGAGAAGGTCGACCCCTACCTCCAGCCCCTCTACGACGCGATCGGGGACATGATGCCCCGTGAGCAGATGGCCGAGTACCTGGAGCAGGACCGGGTGGAGGTCGTGCCCCTCGCCTACATGCGCGGCCGCACCCTCAAGTCCTCGTTCGTCATTCTCGACGAGGCCCAGAACGTGACCACCAGCCAGATGAAGATGTTCTTGACGCGGCTGGGCCCGAAGAGCCAGGCGATCATCACGGGCGACGTCACGCAGACCGACCTCAACAACCGGAGCAACAGCGGCCTCATCCAGGTCCAGCACATCCTCAAGGACATCGAGGGCATCGACTTCATCTACCTCGAGCGCGAGGACGTGGTGCGGCACCGCCTCGTCCGCGAAATCATCGCCGCCTACGAGGAGCACGACGCGTGACTCTTACCATTTCCCATCGG
>JAZKTD010000184.1:0-6889 GCA_036625705.1 Salinivenus sp. | reverse complement strand
CTCCCGCTCCGCGGCGTCCGCGCGTCAGTCCGTGGACATCAGGATGCGATCGCCGTGCGGGGGGACAGACGACAGACAGGACAGAGGCGTCGAGACGACGACGCGCCCCGCCTCCGCGGGCCGGCCCGCCCCAGCTACCGATCGGTCGCCGAGCCGAGAAGCTGATCGAGTCGATGCTCGATCATCCGTTCGCGCATCTCCCGGCGCTTCTGGAGGCTCCGTTGCACCTCCTGGATCTGACGCTGCAGGCGCTCGATCTCGCGGCGGCGGTTCTCCTGCTTCAGCTCGAAGATGTTGTTCAGCAGGGCGCGGAGCGAGTCCACCTTCGCCCCTCGCTCGTCGCTGTCGTCGGGAAGCATGCGGATCATGTGCGCGAGGTTCTGGGCCTGCTGCTCCATGGTGCGCTCCCGGACGAGGCGCTCGTAAAGCTGGCGGTTGGCCTTCTGCACGTCGTTGAGGTACTGCCGCTGCGGGTCCTGCCCGTCACTGGAGGCCTGCGAGCCGGCCCCCTCCGGGCGGGCAGAGATCTCCTGCAGGATGACGGACGAGGTCTGGCTGTTCACCTCCTCCTCGGACACGGGCGTCAACCCGTCGTTGACGGCGAAGAGGCGCCCGTTGAGCTCGATGACGGGCCGCTGGATGCCGACGAACTGGTACTGCGCCGTGACGCCCTGCAGGTCGAGGTCCGAGGGCATCTGGTCGCGAGTAAGCTGCTGGCCGTCGACGAAGATGGTGCCGTCGCGGATCGTGAGGGTCCGGGACTGTTGAGCGCCCGCGAGGGGGGCGGCGACGCCCCAGAGCATCACGCCGAGGAGAAGGCCACAGCCGGTGCGGAGAACGTTCGTCATCGGAATCAGAGTCTCGTCGTGCAAGCAACGAAGGCGGGGACGTGGAGCGGTGTGGGGGTCAGGGTTGTACCTGATCGACGGTCTGCAGGTCGGTGCCCCAGCTGTCCGAGCGGCTGCGCGACCGGAGCGTTTCGACGCGGCGGTGCAGGCGCACGAGGTCGTCGTGATCGTTCCACTCGGGCATGTCGTCGGCCGCGGCCGACGGGCCGTCCGCGGCCACGGACTGGGACTGCTGCTGGGCCGCCTCGCCCGCGGTGGGGCCGGGCGTGGCGGCGCCGTTCGGGCGAAGCTGCCACCAACCGAGCCCCACGAGCAGAACGACCAGCAGGGCCGCCGCGGCCCCTTGCAGCCGACGGGCCCACGCCCGCTCCGGCGTGCGGGCCGGGCGGTCGGGCGCCGGGGCGTCGTCCTCCCGGTCGGAAGGGGGCGTCGCCGCGCCCTGAGCGGCGGCGGCCTGCGCCACGACGCGATCCACCACCTCCGGGTCCGGCGAGGCCGACGAGCGGCGATCCAGGGTGTCCTTCACCTGCTGGAGCCGCTCGTGCTCCCGGCGGAGGTCTTCATCTTCGGAGACGCGACGGGCGAGGTCCGGGTCGTCGACGTCCTCTCCGTAGAGGGACTGAATGAGGCGTAGCGAGTCGTCCATGGGATGCAACAGAAAATCGTCTGCATGAAATCGTCGTCGGGGCGTCCTCACGAGTCGGCCGTGCCGGCAAGGGGGGTCTTGTCGGAGTCTTCCATCATCTTCCGCAGGTTTTTGAGGGCGTACCGCATGCGGCCCAGGGCCGTGTTGATCGACACGTCCTGGAGCTCCGCGATCTCGCGGAAGGTGAGATCCGTCTCCTGCCGCAGCAGCAGCACCTCGCGCTGCTCGGGGGCGAGCTGCTCGATGTGCTCGTCGAGCCACTCGCGCTGTTCGGCGCGGTGGAGCTCCTCGTCGGCGGCGGGGGCGTCGTCCTCGAGCGTCTCCCAGAAGGAACGGCCCTCGTCCGGGTCGTGGGGCATGTCGGCCCACTTCTTCTGCTTGCGCATGTGGTCGATCGCCGCGTTGCGGGCGATACTCATGACCCAGCTCAGCCATTTCCCCTCGTGCGAGTACGCACCGTCCGGGTCCTGCATCGCGTTGATGACGCGGACGAAGGTGTCCTGAAAGATGTCGTTGGCCACCGCCCGGTCCTTGACCATGCCCATCAGGTAGCCGAAGATACGGTCCTGGTGTCGCTCGACGAGCTGGCGGAAGGCCTGCTCGTCGCCGTCCTCCAGGTACGCGGTCACCAGGTCCTCGTCGGAGGGCTGCATGCGATGTCCCAGTACCGTGAATGCGGCCGAAGGTGTCAGGGGCATGGTAGCAAAATAACGAGCCCTCAGGCCCGATTATTATGCCACCGCACCGTGCCCGGAAGCGTGTGCCCTACAGGTCTCGCGTCCGGCGGTTCTCTGCGCTCCGGATTAGGGGGCGTTCATTCGGGAAGAGGGCCGGCTCGTCCTCCGGCCGATTCCGGACCGGTCGATCCTGAGGCACCGCGGCGAACTTCTCGTCTCCACGGCCGAGGTCGTCCCCGAGGTCGGCGTGGAGGAAACGATCGACGAGGTGCGGACGCACCTGTGACGGTCAACGGACGAACGCCCCTCCTTCGACACAGCAGTCCGTTCGTTCGCGGCCTCCCGTACGCCCGCCGACTCCGACGTGCGACGCCGCAGACGCCCCTCACAGCACCAGGTCCACCACGTCCTTCAGCTGGGCAACACCGGTGACGTCGAGGTCGTGGTCGCCCGCCACGCGCTCGAGGTTGTTTTCGGGGATCACCGCGCGCTCGAAGCCGAGCTTGGCGGCCTCCTTGAGGCGCGGCTCGATCTGGCTGACGGTGCGGATCTCGCCGCCCAGGCCCACCTCGCCGACGAGCACCGAGCCGGTGTCGGCCGGGATGTCGCGGAACGAGGAGGCGGCGGCGAGGGCCACCCCGAGGTCCACGGCCGGCTCCTCGAGGGTCACGCCGCCGGCCACGTTCACGAACACGTCGTGGTCGCTGAAGGCGAGGCCGGAGCGCTTCTCCAGCACCGCGAGGATCATCTGCAGGCGCTGCGAGGCGAAGCCGGTGACGGTGCGCTGCGGGGTGTTGTAGGACGTCGGGGTCACGAGCGCCTGGATCTCCACCAGGATCGGGCGGGTGCCCTCCAGTGAGCAGACGACCGTCGAGCCGCTCACGCCGTAGCCGCGCTCCGACAGGAAAAGTTCGCTGGGGTTGGGCACCTCGTGGAGGCCGGTCTCCCGCATCTCGAAGACCCCGATCTCGTTGGCGGCGCCGAACCGGTTCTTGACGCTCCGCAGGATTCTGTAGGCGTGGTGCTGGTCGCCCTCGAAGTAGAGGACGGTGTCGACCATGTGCTCCAGCACGCGCGGCCCGGCGATGGTGCCCTTCTTGGTGACATGTCCCACCAGAAAGGTCGAAAACTCCTGCTCCTTCGTCAGCTTCAACAGCGAGGCGGTGCTCTCGCGCACCTGGCTCACCGACCCCGGCGCGCTCGAGAGGTCGGGGCGGTAGATCGTCTGGATCGAGTCGACGACCAGCAGGTCCGGCGCCACCTCCTCGACGGCGTCGGCGATCTGCTGGACGTTCGTCTCGGCCAGCAGGTACAGGTTGTCGGAGTCGACCCCCAGGCGCTGGGCGCGCAGCTTCACCTGTCGCTTCGACTCCTCGCCGGTGACGTAGAGGATGTCGTGCTCGGGGAGGTAGCCGGCGAGCTCGGTCATGAGCGTGCTCTTGCCGATGCCCGGGTCCCCGGCGATCAGGCTGAAGGACCCCTGCATGATGCCGCCCCCCATCACGCGGTCGAGCTCCTCGATGCCCGTTTCGAGGCGGGCGTCGCCCTCCATCTCGACGTCGGTGAGGCGCTCGGGACGCCCGTGGCCGGAGGTGCCGTTGCTGCTCTGAGCGCCCGAGGTGCTCTGCGCGCCCGAGGTGAGGTCGGGCACCTGCGCCTCCACCTCGGCCGGGGCCTCCTCGCGGACGAGCGTATTCCAGGCGCCGCAGCCCGCGCACTTGCCCATCCACTTGTGGGCCTCGTGTCCGCACTCCTGACAGACGTATCGGGGACTGGACGTGGCCATGCCGATCCGGGGATGAGTGAAGGAAAGGGCGCGCCCTTCGTGCGCCGTCGCGACGGGCCCGCATGACCAGTTCTCACGAAAAGCACGGGGGCCGGCCGCGCCCGAGCATCACGCGTCGAGGGCGCTCGTTGGAGGAACCTCGTCGCACCGCCAATGTGCACTACCGGTGGGAAAATCACCAACACGTGCCCGGGCGAACGTGGTCCCGCCTCCTCCCCGCCCCTCTCCCCCCACACCCGTCGTGCCTGCGTTGCTCGACTCGCTCCTGTCTCCGCTCCGCGCCCTCGGGCAGTACGCCATTCTCATGGGCCGGGCCTTCGCGTCGATCGACGAGTTTCGCATGTACTGGAAGAACCTCTTCATCCAGATGGTGCGGATCGGGATCGACTCGGTTCCCATCGTGGCCCTGGCCGCTGCCTTCTCCGGGGCGGTGCTGACGGTGCAGACGGCCTACCAACTCGAGACCCCCTTTATCCCGAAGACGATCATCGGCTCCATCGTGGCGCCGTCGATCATGCTGGAGCTGGGCGTGGTGGTGGCCGGCTTCATCCTGGCGGGCCGCGTGGGCGCCCGCATCGCGGCCGAGCTCGGCACGATGCGCGTCTCCGAGCAAATCGACGCCCTCGAAGTGATGGGCCTCAACTCGATCGGCTTCCTCATCCTGCCGCGCGTCCTGGCCGGCATCATCATGTTTCCGGTCCTGTACGTCGTCTCCTGCGTCGTCGGGATCGGCACCGGCATCGCAACCGGCCACTTCGGGGGCTTTTTGAGCGCGAGCGAGTTCCTGGAAGGGGCACGGCAGTTCTTTCAGCTCCTCGACCCGTTCATCGGGTTCGTAAAGTCGCTCACGTTCGGGTTCATCGTGACCTCGATCGCCTGCTACAAGGGCTACTACACCGGCGGGGGCGCCGTGGGCGTGGGCGACAGCACCACGCAGGCCGCCGTGCTGAGCTGCGTCTTCATTCTCGTCGCCGACCTCCTGGTCGCCGTGCTGCTTCTGTAACGTCTCCGGACGAGGCGTGCGCCGCGCGGGCCTCCCGGATAGCTCTCCGCCCCTGGCCGTATAGTGGCTGTACCGTCTCCTTCCACCTTCGCTCCGTCTTCCGCCGACGGCTCCGCGGTCGCCGGCGGACGCGTCGGTCTCTCCCCGGTCTTCTCGCTCCGATGATTGAGGTCAAACACATATCGAAGAGCTTCGGCTCCCTCGAGGTGCTCGACGACGTCTCCCTGGACGTGCGAACGGGGGAGAAGCTCGCCATCATCGGCCGCTCCGGCTCCGGCAAGAGCGTGCTGATGAAGCACATCGTGGGCCTGCTCAAACCGGACACCGGGCACGTGTACGTGGACGGCCAGGACCTGTGCTGCGTGCCCTACGATCGTCTCCGGGAGCTCCGCAAGCGGTTCGGCGTGCTGTTTCAGGGCGGCGCGCTCTTCGACTCGATGTCGACGTTCGAGAACATTGCCTTCCCGCTGCGCTACTTTTCGTCCCTCGACGACGCGGCAATCCAGGAGCGGGTGCAGGAGTGCCTCGATCTGGTCCGCCTCTCGGACGTGGGCCCGAAGAACCCGTCGGAGCTCTCCGGCGGCATGCGCAAGCGGGTGGCCCTCGCCCGCGCCATCTCGATGGAGCCGGAATACATTCTGTACGACGAGCCGACCAGCGGCCTGGACCCGGAGACCTCCAACACGATCAACGACCTCATCAACCACCTCACCGAGAAGCTCAACGTCACGAGTGTCGTGATCACGCACGACATGCACTCGGTGCTGGAGGTGGCCGACCGGGTGGCCTTCCTCTACGGCCAGGACCTCGAGTGGGTCGGGCCCGTGAAGGAGATCCACGACTGCGCGAACCCGCACCTCAACTCGTTCGTGAAAGCCAGCGAGTACACGATCGGGGACCCGTCGACCACGTCCCCCCTCTCGGGGTCGTCGGCGTAGCCCGCCGGGCTCGGTGCTCTGTAGCTCACTCTCTCCTCTCCTCCGCGTGTCCGCATGCAATACAGCAACGAACTGAAAGTCGGGGCCGCCATCGTCCTCGCGGTCGTCGTCGCCTTCGCCGGGGTTCGCTTCTTTCAGAACGTGCCCCTGTTCGGCAGCTCCTACACCCTCTACGCCGAGTTCGACGACGCGGGGGGCCTGACCCCCGGCAATCCCGTGCGCATGAAGGGCGTAAAGGTGGGGTCGGTCGAGGAGGTCCGGCTCAACCCGGAAACCCAGAACGTGCGCGTCCGCCTGCAGATGCAGCGCGGCCCCGAGATTCCGGAAGGGTCCCGCGCGCAGGTGTCCGGCATCAGCGCGCTGGGGGGCGTGCACGTGAGTGTGACCCCCGGCCCGCGCGACAATCCACTCCTCGACCCGGGCTCGACCCTCCGGGCCCCGTCGGAGGGCTCGTCCCTTCGGCAGCTCACGGCACAGGCCCCCGCCCTCGCCTCGAAGGCCGATAGCGTGCTCACCGGCGCCAACGCGACGATCACCGGCCTGAACCGGGAGCTCCGAAGCCCGGACAGCGACCTCCGCCGGACTCTGACCTCACTGCGGGCGATGAGCGGCGACCTCGAGCAGATCACCGAGGCCGAAAAGGAGACCATTCGCACCCTCCTCCAAAACCTGGAGGGCGTGTCGAGCGACCTGCAGGCCTTTACCGAAGAGAACGGCGACTCCCTGGACGTGGCGGTCCAGCGCCTCAACCGGTCGCTCACCCGGCTCAACCGGAGCCTCACCTCGTTTGAGAAGACGTCGGCCACCCTCGACACGATCACGACCAAGATCAACAGCGGCCACGGCACCGCCGGCCGTCTCGTGAACGACCCGGGCCTCTACACGAAGCTCGACTCCGCCGCCGCCCGGGCCAATCGCGTCCTGCTCGACTTTCAGGAGAATCCCGCCCGCTACCTGGAGGACATGACGCTCGTGAAGGTATTTTGATGCG
>JAZKTD010000183.1:0-6944 GCA_036625705.1 Salinivenus sp. | reverse complement strand
TTGTACTCCCGCTTGGTCTGCTCCATGCGGCGCTCCATCTCCCGCTCCTTGATGGCCTGCCGCTTGTCGTGCTTCTTGCGGCCCTTGGCGAGCCCAATCTTGAGCTTCGCCCATCCGTCGCGGAAGTAGAGCTTGAGGGGCACGATCGTGCGGCGCTCTTTCTCGGCCTTGTCGGCCCACTTGCGGATCTCCTCATCGTGGAGAAGGAGCTTGCGGTCGCGCCGGGGCTCGTGGCCGAACGGGCCGGCCTCCTCGTACGGCTTGATGTACATCCCGTGGATCTTCATCTCGCCGTAGCGGTCGACCTTGCAGTACGCCCCGTCGAGGCTCACCTTGCCCTGCCGCACCGACTTCACCTCGGAGCCCTCCAGGACGATGCCCGCCTCCAGGGTCTCCTCGATGTCGTACTCGAACTGGGCCTTCTTATTGCGTTCGACGACCTCGATGCCTTCGGCCATAGTTGCAATGGTCAATGAATCATTGAGTCAATGGGTCATTGTTCTTCTTCTTCCTCTTCTTCGTCCTCGTCGAGAAAGACGAGCGGGAGGTCGGGGACGTCCTCCGTCACGTCGTAGTAGAAGAGGAACTTTCGGAACTCGGTGAGGCTCGCGATGGCGAGCTTGTCGAGGCCGGTCCGCAGGTCCTCCCGGTAGAAGGCGTTGAGGGCCGCGGAAGTCTCCTGGGCCTGCACCCACACGTCGCGGTTCTCCTCGGCCGCGCGGGCGGAGGCGATCAGGGCCTCGATCATCTCGTCGGTGGCCTGGTCGCGCTTCGTGACGAAGAGCCCCCACACCATCGGGTAGTTGACCAGTTCGTACCACTCCTGCCCGATGTCGATCGTGAACGGCTCGGTCTGGAGGGACGGCACGTTCGGCCCCACCAGGAGCGCGGCGTCCTCGTCGGTGTCCAGAAGCTCGGTGGGGGCCCGCCCGTCGTACGGGACGAACGTGGGATCGACGCCGTAGTGCTCCTGCAGGACGATCCGGGTGGTGACCCGCTCCTGCGCGACGCGCCGGTCGTAGGCAATCGTCTCCGGAAAGTCGTGGAGCCCCCCGCCCCACACCAGGCGGGCGTAGGGGTAGTCCCACGAGACGAGCCCCACACTCGGGATCACGTCGATCGCGTCGCTGGCCTGCAGGGCCAGCATCGTGGGAAGCAGCGCCACGTCCACGTCGTCCTCGACGAACCGCGCGGCACACTCCTCCGGCCGGTACCGCTTGATGTCAAACGGGTTGTCGACCGCGCCCGACGTAAAGCCGGACACCAGAAACTCGGCCGGGGGGTAGTCCCAGATCGCAAGGTCCATACCCGGGGGCATCTGTTCGAAAAGGCGGCGGGCGCCGGTCGCGCGGGGCTAGTTGTCGCGGATCTGCTCCTTAACGCGGGCCGACTTGCCGACGCGGTCGCGAAGGAAGGAGAGGTTCGAGCGGCGCACCTTGCCGCGGCGGAGCACCTCAATTTTGGCGATGCGCGGGGAGTGCAGCGGAAAAATGCGCTCCACGCCGGTCCCCTCCGAGATCTTGCGGACCGTGAAGGTCTCGCTCGAGCCGGAGCCGCGGCGATTGAGGCAAATGCCCTCAAACTGCTGAATGCGTTCTTTCTCGCCCTCGACCACGCGGATGTGGACGTTGACGGTGTCGCCCACGTCAAAGTCGGGGATGTCATCCCGAAATTGCGTGGCCTCGACGACGCTCATGAGATCGGTAGCCATGGCTTAGGGATCGGTTCTTCAGTGAGGGAAAAATCGGAAGTGGGGAATCGGGGCCGGTCACGACGCGTCGGGGAGCAGGTCCGGACGGCGCTCGCGGGTCTTTTCGAGTCGTTTTTCGTCCCGCCACGCCTCCACGCGCTGGTGATCGCCGGAGCGGAGCACCTCGGGCACCGACCGCCCGCGGTACTCGGCCGGGCGGGTGTAGACCGGTGCGTCGAGCAGGTCGTCCTGGAACGAGTCGGTGAGGGCGGAGGAGGCGTCTCCGAGCACGCCCGGCAGCAGCCGCACGACCGCGTCGATGAGGACGAGGGCCGGAAGCTCGCCGCCGCTGAGCACGAAGTCGCCGATGGACAGTTCTCGGGTCACCAGGGCGTCCCGGACGCGCTGGTCGATGCCCTTGTAGTGGCCGGCAATCAGGATGAGGTGGTCGTGCATCGAGAGCCGATTCGCCGTCGGCTGGGTCAGGCGCTCGCCGTCCGGCGTCAGGAAGATGACCTCGTCGGCCTCGCCCGCCTCGTCTTCGATTGCCTCGACGGCCCGGAAGAGCGGCTCCGGCTTCAGGACCATGCCCGCGCCTCCGCCGAACGGGTAGTCGTCAATCTGGTTGTGCTTGCCGACGGCGTAGTCCCGCAGGTCGTGGATGCCGATCTCGACGGCCCCGGCCTCCCGCGCCCGGTGCACGATGCTGTAGTCCAGGGGCCCGTCCAGGAGACCGGGATGGGCGGTGATGACGTCGATGCGCATGGCACTCCGGGGATGTCGGTGGATCGGGCTCCGTCGCGGCCTGTCCCGAGGGAGCGCTCCTCAGTCGAGGAGGCCCTCGATGGGACGCACCACGAGACGCCCGCCGTCCAGATCAATGTCAACGATAAAGTCCTCGACCGCGGGGATCATCGCCTCGCCGGCCTCGGGCCGGTGCACCACGAATACGTCCTGAGCGGGCATCTCCATGTAGTTGGCCACCGTCCCGAGCGTCTCGCCCGCCTCGGTGACGACCGAGAGCCCCACGAGGTCGTGAATGAAAATTTCGTCGTCGGCCAGTTCCAGGTCCGCCTCGTCGGCGAACACTTTCTGTTTTATGACCGCCTCGGCGTCCGATCGCGACGCCACGTCGGCGAGCCCGAGGATAACCGTCGTGCCGCGCTTCGTTTCCTGGTAGCGGACCGAGGCGATCTCGTGACGCGTGACGGCGTGGGGGCTTCGGCCCAGGTAGACCGTATCCAGCTCCTCAAACCGTGCGGGGTCGTCGGTGTGCTCGGGGTTGACCTTCAGCTCCCCCTCCATCCCGTGGGGCCGGAAGACGAACCCCACCTGCACCATCGCCTCCGGCGCCACGTCCGCGTAGGTCGGCGAAGGCGAGTCGGGCGTCGAGTCGGAGGGACGGGGCATCGGGGAGCCTCAACGGAATTGCGGGCAGGGAGTCGGCCTACTCGTCGGTCTTCTCGTCGTCCTCCGCGGATTCGTCGTCGGACGCGTCCGCGTCGGCTTCTGCGTCGGTGTCGGCCTCCGTATCGGCGTCAGCTTCCGTATCGGTGTCGGCCTCCGCGTCGTCCGCATCCGCCTCGGGCTCCTCGGCCGCCGACTTGGCGGCGGCGTCCTCGTCGGCCGTGTCGTCTGCGGGCGCTTCGGCCTCGGCGTCCGCCGCGTCGGCCTCTTCCTCTTCCTGCACGACGGACAGGGGCGTGGCCTGGGCGCGGAGCTTGGCCTCCTCGTCGAGGTCCTCGGCGCGTTCGCGCTCCCTCTCCAGGGCGTCCTCCCCGCGCGGCCGAACGGCCATCTTGATGTCCTCGCCCTTCTGGGCCATCCGCTCGCGGAACTCGGACACCTTCTCCTCGATCTCGTCGGGCGAGGTGCCCTTCTGGATCAGGTGATTCTGGAGCATCAGGCCGCGGCGGTACAGAATGGAGCGCACCGTATCGCTGGGCTGGGCGCCGTTGTCGAGCCAGTAGAGGGCGCGCTCTTCGTCGAGACGCACCTCGGCGGGCTCCCGAAGCGGGTAGTAGCGGCCGATGTCCTCAATGTAGCGTCCGTCCCGCGCGTTGCGCGAGTCGGCGGCTACGATCGAGAAGACCGGAATTTTCTTGCGCCCAAGTCGGCGCAGTCGAAGTTTGACGGACACGTTGGTGTGTGGTCGGGTGTTCGGGAAAACACGTGAAAGGAAAGGGCTGTCGCGGGCGCCGGCCAGCGGGCCGACGGACGGGCTACCGCGGGCTCGGGCTCGGCCCGCCTCCGCCCCCGGTCAGCTTATCCATGAGGTTCGACATGCTGACGTCCCGCCCCTGGCTCGTCAGCTTCTGCATCGTCTTCATCATCTTCTTCATCTCGTTGAACTGGCTGATGAGCTGATTTACGTCCCGAACCTCGACGCCGCTGCCGCGGGCGATGCGGCGGCGGCGCATGCCGTTCAGGATCTCCGGGTTCGAGCGCTCCTCGGGGGTCATCGACTGAATCATCGCCTCGATGTGACGAAAGGCGTCGTCGTCGATGTCGAGGTCCTGAATCTTGTTGCCCACCCCGGGAATCATGCCCATCAGCTCCTTCATCGAGCCCATGTTCTGGATCCGCTGCAGCTGATCGTAGAAGTCCTGCAGGTCGAACTCCTGGGAGCGGATCTTCTTCTGGAGGCGCTCGGCCTCCTTCTCGTCGTACTCTTCCTGGGCCCGCTCGACGAACGACACGACGTCGCCCATGCCCAGGATGCGCTGGGCCATGCGGTCGGGATAGAACGGCGTAAGGGCGTCGAGCTTCTCGCCCGTCGACGCAAACTTGATCGGCTTGTCGACGACCGTGCGGATCGAGAGGGCCGCGCCGCCGCGCGTGTCGCCGTCGAGCTTCGTGAGGACGACGCCGTCGTAGTCGAGGCGCTCGTTGAACTCCTTGGCGGTGTTGACCGCGTCCTGGCCCGTCATGCTGTCGACGACGAAGAGCGTCTCGTTCGGCTCCACGGCGCCCTTGATGTCGGCGACCTCCTGCATCATCTGCTCGTCGATGTGCATGCGGCCGGCCGTGTCGATGATGACCACGTCGCGGGCCGTCTTCCGGGCCTCCTCGACCGCCTCGCGGGCCACGCGCACGGCGTCCTCGACAATCGTGCCGTCCTCCTCCTGGATCGAGTAGACCGGCACGTTGACCTGGTCGGCCAGCGTCTGGAGCTGGTCGACAGCCGCCGGGCGGTAGACGTCGGAGGCCGCGAGCAGCGGCGCGTGCCCCTCCTTGCGGAGGTGGCGCGCCAGCTTGGCGCTGAAGGTCGTCTTGCCGGACCCCTGCAGCCCCGCCACCAGAATGACCGTCGGCGGCGTCTCGGCCATTTCCATCTCCTCGCGCTCCCCGCCGAGGACCCGCGCGAGCTCGTCGTAGACGATCTTGGTGAGCTGCTGCCCCGGCGTGACGGAGTTGAGCACCTCGTCGCCGCTGGCCGCCTCCTTCACGTTGCTCGTAAACTCCTTGGCGACCTGGTAGTTGACGTCCGCGTTCAGAAGCGCCCGCCGAATCTCGCGCATCGTCTCGGCCACGTTGACCTCGTTGATGCGGCCCTGGCCCGTCACGGACTGCAGCGCGCTTTCCAGCTTGTCGGACAGATTCTCAAACATAGACCTGCGTGCAACGATGGATACGAGACGGGCAACGGCCCCCGCCCGTGTCGCAAAGAGGAGCCGCCCCCCACTCCGGCACGGACGTGCACGGGCGGCCGAACGGCGCGATCAACATCTAATCTATACGACGGAATGACCCGGAATCGATCCCGCCCGGCGGGGGTGTTCATCCATAATTCGCTGGGGGCTGGGCTCCCCTGGGCGCGGGGAGGGACCGCTCTCCGAGTGGGTGCTGGTGAATAGGCGCCCGCCCACGGGATCGTTTCATCCTCTCCAATCATTCAAGATTTGTTCTGTGCACTCCCAGCGAAAAGGCCCCTATGCCTTCCTCGGTCGCCTCGCCCTCCAAGGACGAGTGGCGCACCCGGTTCCGGACCTACCGCCGAGGCCTTGCCCCAGCGACCCACCGGGCCAAGAGCGCCCTCATCTGCGCCCGCACCGCCGCCCTGCCGGCCGTGGCCCGGGCGGCGTGCCTGCACCTGTACTGGCCGCTCGCCGACAGGGGCGAGGTCGACACGCGCCCGCTCATCCAGACCGTGCGGGGATGGGGCGCGACCGTCGCGCTGCCGGTGGTGACCAGCTTCGACCCGGACGCCCCCACGATGGCGCACCGCCGCTACGACGGCCCCCGTGCCCTGTCCACAAACCGGTGGGGCATCCGCGAGCCCGTCGGCACCGCCCCGGTTTCGCCCGACGCGCTGGACGCCGTGGTCGTACCGGCGCTGGGGGCCGACGCGCGGGGCACCCGGCTCGGCCAGGGCTCGGGCTACTACGACGCGTTCCTGCGGAACCTCGCCGTCCCGCGCATCCTGCTCACCTACGAGGCGTGCGTCGTCGACGCGCTCCCCGCCGAGCCGCACGACGTGCCCGTCACGACCGTCGTCACCGAACGGCGCGTGATCACAACCGCGCGCTGACGCCCACGTTCTCCGACAGACTCCCCCGACCCCATGGCCAACCGCGAACGTCCCCGCTCTCCGTCCTCGTCGGAGTCTCCGTCGTCGCAGCACGAGGCGTTCGACGCGGGCAAAACGACCCTCGACCTCGACGACATTTCGCAGGAGGAGCTCGAATCCCTCTATTTCGAAGACGACGAGGGCGAGGGGGCCCCCCTCCTCAACCTCCAGACCGTCTCCGGGCTGACCCTGATCCTATCGGGCGTCGTGTACCTGCTGTCGGAGATCGGGGTCTGGACGGCCCCCCTCCTGGGGCTCGGTGCCGCCCTCCCGTGGCTCGTGGGCGTGTTCGTCATCCTCGTCGGGTTCGGCATCCTCACCTGGCGTCCCTCCGGCTCGGACGAGGACGCCTCGCGGACCCGCAAGAAGGCCGTGGACGCGGACACCGGCGAGACGAAGGTCGTCGAGGAGCCCACGACGAAAGACAAGGGACGACTCACCCGCTCCCGGACCGACAAGAAACTGCTGGGCGTCTGCGGCGGCATCGCGGAGTACCTCAACCTCGACCCGACGCTCGTCCGCATCGCCTTCGTCATCGGGGTCATCAGCTCGTTCGGCCCGCTCGTGCTGGCCTACTTCGGGCTCGCGTTCGCGATGCCGAAGGAAGAGCCCCTGTCCCCCGAGGAGCGTCTCTCCATCATCCGGGACGACGACGGGTAGCCAATCCGACCGTGGGACTCGGAG
>JAZKTD010000182.1:0-6995 GCA_036625705.1 Salinivenus sp. | reverse complement strand
CGACGAACGAGCCCGCTACCATCGTGAGCGTCATGAAGCCGTGCGTGCGGAAGAGGCCCCACCGGCCCTCCACGCTCATGTAGACGGCCCAGGCGAGAAGGGTGAGCGCGATCGGGGCCACCACGAGCCCCAGGTAGCGGGGCGTCCAGGTCTCCCGGGCGGCTGGGGCGGACGAGGTCGGCATAGAGCGGCAATCGTTGAGACGAACACACCGTTCTTCGAAGCGCATGCTCCCCGGCATCTTTCCCCCGCCGACACAGCTTTGCCCGCTTTCTCACATTCAATCGCGCAGACGCGGCGGCCCGGTCCGTTCCACACGTTCGCCCCTATCGTATCCCCGGGCCGACTCCGCCCCGCGGTTCGGGCGGAGGGCGGGGCCGCGACTCGGGGACGCCTGGGCCGTCGGCTTCTCGTTTCCTCCAGAGGGCCACGTCGCAGAGCGAGTCGATCGGTTGCCCCCGTCGATGCTGCTCGTCTCACGTCAATGTTACATTTCAGCCGGTAATTAACTGTCGGGACCACCGGCGTTCTCCTGTATTCGAAAATGAAGGAAGGCCGGGAGCGACCGCGTTCGTCCGTTTCCGCCGTTTAATGTTCGTTCCCGCCGTTTCATTCATCTCTTCCCATTTCTGATCGATTCCGCAGTGACCCGTTTCCTACTCCTCTCGTTTCTTTCGTTGACCGTGGTATTCGGCACAGTCTCGTGCGACAGCGGGCCGGAGCCCGAGCCGACGTCGGTTCAGTTTGAGGCCGAGCCGAGCGATGAGCTCAGCACCCTGATCCAGGAGGCCCCGAGCGACTTCACGTGGACGGCCTTCAACGACAAGACGCTGGTCCGAAAGCTCCCGGGGTCCGACTGGAGCGGCGACATTGTCCTCTCCTCATTCCAGGTGGAAGACGGAGAGGTGGTCAACCGGACGAGCAGCGAGCCGGTTGCCTTTCCCGACTCGTTAAACGAGCTGTTGAGCGAGTCGCTCTTACCTGGCTCGAAGTGGATTCCCGGCGAGGACTGGTTTTCGGGATCGAAATGGGTCCCCAGTACCAACTGGGACCCCGGATCGGAGTGGGCACCTTCCGACGTAGAGGACGCGGCCCTGTCCGAGGTCGATGTGGGACCGGGCGAGAGCCTGGTCGTGGTGTACGCCCAGACGGCCGGGACGCCGCCGGACGGCGGGCAGATGACCCGGCCCTACGGGCTCGTGATGACACAGGAAGCGGTCACGGGCGCCCTGGAGGTGACGACCGAAACCAGCGGGACCGACCTTGATGACGCATACGCCGTATCGACGACGGACACGAGCACGGCAATTGGCCCCAACGAAAGCATCACCTTTTCGGGCCTGTCGGAAGGTCCCCGCGATGTCCAACTTTCGAACGTGGCCGACAAGTGCACGGTCGAGGGCGATAACCCGGTCTCCGTTTCCATCACCGCGGGGGAGACCGCGTCGGCCCTCTTTACGGTCACCTGCTCGTCCACGTCCAACGATCAGATCGCCTTCTTTTCGGAGCGCGACGGCGGGGCGGGCGTCCGGGAGATCTACGTGGCGAACGCCGACGGATCCAACCTGACGCGACTGACCGAAACCCAGGAGACCAACCAGAATCCCGTCTGGAGCCCCGACGGCACCCGGATCGCCTTCGAATCCAACCGCGGGGGCGAGCCCGACATCTACGCGATGGACGCGGACGGCACGAACGTAACGCAACTGACCAGCAGCGGAGCGGGCGATTTTCACCCTCGCTGGTCCCCCGACGGCAGCCGCATCGCCTTCATTTCCAATCGGGACGGGAACGATGAGCTGTACGCGATGGACGCAGACGGCACCAACGAGACCCGGCTCACAAATTTCGACGGGGATGACGATCAGCCCAGGTGGTCGCCGGACGGCAGCAAGATCGCGTTCCGCCGCGACGATGCGATCGTCGACGATCCGGGGTCTTTCGAACTCTTCGTCGTGGACGACGACGGCAGCAACGTGGTGGAGCTGACCGATCGCGACCAGAACGATGCCCTTCCAACCTGGTCGCCCGACAGCGAACAAATCGCCTATCAGTCCAAACGCTCCTCGGGAGATACAGACATCGTCGTCGTGAACGCGGACGGCACCAACAAAACGAATTTGACCAGCACCTCCGACGACGACACCGTTCCCGCCTGGTCCCCAAACGGAGGGAAAATTGCGTTCGCCTCCGACCGGGACGGAAACATCGAGATCTACGTGATGGACGACGACGGATCGAAACAGACGAGATTAACGACGAATTCCGAGTTCGACAGCCAGCCCGTGTGGTCGCCGGACGGCACCCAGATTGCCTTCGAGTCCGACCGAGACAACCTCCGGTTTACCCGCGACATCTTCGTCGTGGACGCCGACGGGACCAATCTAACCCGCATTACGGAGCACCCCGAGGAGGACTGGCGGCCGGTGTGGCGCCCGAGCGGAAGCACCACCGGCCAATAATGTGGGCACCCCGAATTCGGACGGGGAAAGAAATAGCAACCGTTCGGCTTCGCCCTGCGGGCCGCTACTCAGGGATCGTTGTGGCGGCGAGACGCCGTCGGTACGTCAAGACCGAATCAGGCTTCCCCCAGGTCTCGTAGAGGGCGATCAAGTGACGCACGGTCTCCGTCGTGTGTTCGTCGGAGGGGCCGCGCTGATCGAGGAGCACCCGGAGGCCGTCCTTCAGGGTCGACTCCGCCGTGGCGTAGCGGCCCTGCTCTACGAGACAGGCGCCGAGCTTGGTCTGTATCTGAGCAGTGCGCCAGTCGTTTTTGGGAAGGGCCTGTCGATAGAGGGCCAGGGCCTTCCGGTAGAGTGAATCGGCCGCCGTGAGCGCCCCCTGCCGTTTCCGCACGTCCGCCAGTGCCGTGATGCTTTCGACCGTTCTCGGATGACGAAGTCCCAAAGTGTCTCGCCGGAGAGAGAGCGCCTGCTGGTGCAGGTTGACCGCCCGTGTAGTGTCCCCCTGTCGTAGCCGCCACGCAGCTCGGTCCACGAGTGTGGCCGCAACCCGGGGATGCTCCGGGCCGAACGCCGTTCGTTTCCTCCGGAGAGCCGCGTCGAACAGCGAGTCGGCCCGGTCGCCCCGTCCGCGTCGGCCCTCCGCGCGTGCAAGGTCGCCAAGAGTAATCGCGACGTATCCGTGCTCTGGGCCGAACGTACCGCGAAGACGATCCAGAACCTCCCGGTACTGAGCGACGGCGGCCTCGTCGTCCCCTTGCTTCTCTCTGAGTGCAGCAATTCGATTGAGCAGAGATGCCACCCGGGGGTGATCGGCCCCAAAAAGTCGGCGGTGTAACTCACGGGCCTTCTGATACAGGGAGTCGGCGGCGGCGTAACGTCCCCGGGCCGCCAGTGTCTGAGCCAGGTTGGACATCGTGACGGCAGTGCGGGGATGATCGAGACCGTGACGACGCTCGTAGTGGTCGAGCACGGCTCGGAAAGTGGACCCGGCCTCGGCGTACCGCCCATTTTTCCGGAGTAAGACGCCCAGGCCGTTTCGGGCCGCCACGGTGGCGGGATGGTCGGAACCGAGCACGTCGCGACGCCGCTCCACGACCCGTCGCTTGAGCGAATCCGCGGCCGCCATGTCTCCCTGCCATTCCAGCGTCGTCGCAAGATTTGCCAGACTGCCGATTGTTTCCGGATGGGCCGGTCCCATCCGGGCACGGCGGAGCTGCAACGCCTCTCGATGAAGCGATTCCGCGGCCGAGTAGTTGCCTTTCTCGCGTTGGACGCGTCCTCGGTTTTCGAGCACTGCGGCCATACCCAGACCGGCGGCGCTGTCCGCCCGGTATATCGACAGGGCGCGGCGATAAAGAGAATCCGCACGATCGTATGCGCTCTGTCGCTCCACCGCCTCTCCGACTTCGTTGAGGGCCGCGGCGCGTTTCGGGTGCGAAGCCCCCAGCCTCGCGCGGCGCATGTCGAGCGCTTCGCGAGCCAGCGACTCGGCGACGACGTATCGTCCACGGCCACGAAGGGCTCGTGCCCGGTGGGTGAGCCCGGCCGTAATGCTGGGCCCCGACGCGTCCGCCTGTCGGCGCCGGAGGGAGAGGGCCCGCCGAAGCAGGGAATCGGCAGTGGTGTAGTTGCCGAGTCCCGTGTGGGCCTGCCCCATGGCGTCGAGCAGCTGTGCCTGCGCGGCCGGCTGGTCCTCCAGCGCCGCAACTCGTTGCTCCCCCCGCCGTAGCAACGCCCGTGCTGTCAACGTGTTGGTCTCTTCCATCGGATTGCTGGCCTCAAACAGGTCGACGAGAAACCCGGAGATCTGCTGGGCCTTCTCCGCTTCGGTGCGGGCACGATCGCGCTCCTCCAGAGCAATACTCCGCTGATGAAAGAGGGTCACTACGAAGGCCATGACCACAAACAGGCCTGCGGCCCCGGCGAGCACCGCCGCTCGATGCCGACGGGCGAACTTACGGAGGCGATATACGGGCGTAATCGACCGGGCCTGGACGGGCTGCCCGTCCTCGTACCGCTCTAGGTCGGCCCGGAGGAGGTCGGGAGACGCGTAGCGGGCGTCCGGATCCTTGCGGAGCGCCTTCAGGAGAATCGCGTCGAGGTCGCCCTCTAGCGTCCGGGAAAGGGCCTCGGAGGTCGTCCCCCGCGCCGCACTGACGGACTCCGAAT
This sequence comes from Salinivenus sp., assembly GCA_036625705.1. GTDB lineage: Bacteria > Bacteroidota > Rhodothermia > Rhodothermales > Salinibacteraceae > Salinibacter. The sequence continues at coordinate 2,361 of JAZKTD010000182.1, read as the reverse complement.
CGGACGCCCGGTGTTCCGTGGCAGCGGCTGGCGGGGGCATTCCGACGACGGTTGACGGGCGCGCGGGATCTTCTTCCAGCACGGCCTGCTCCACCTCGAAAGCGCTGCGCTCGCCGGCCTCGTACGGCCGCCGGCCCGTGAGGAGCTCGTAGGCCAGCACGCCCCACTGGTACACGTCGGTCGCGGCGCTGATGGCCTCGCCCCGCACCTGCTCGGGAGCGGCGTAGGCCGGGGTCATGGGGCGAACGCCCGTCCGCGTGGCCGGCGTCGTAAACCCCGCCTTCTCCGCGTCGAGCAGCTTGGCGATCCCGAAGTCCAGCACCTTCACCTGGCCGTCGTCGGTGACGAGAATATTGGAGGGCTTCAGGTCGCGGTGAACGACCATGTTGCGGTGGGCGTAGCTCAGCGCGTCGGTCACCGCCCGCAGCATTCGAAGCCGCTCGGCCACCGAGCAGCGGTGCTCGTCGCAGTACTCGGTAATCGGCCGGCCCTCCACGTACTCCATCACGAGAAACGGCACGTCGTCGTCGGTCAGCCCCCCGTCCAGCAGCCCGGCGATGTTCGGGTGGTCGAGGGTGGCCAGGACCTGCCGCTCCAGCCGAACCCGCTGACGGGCCGCCTCCGTGTCGAGCCCCACCCGGAGGAGCTTGACGGCGACGGTCTGCTCGTAGGCCCCGTCCGCCCGCTCGGCCCGAAAGACGCGGCTCATGCCCCCGCGGCCCACCTCCTCGAGGAGGCGGTAGGCCCCGATCCGACGGCCCACATGCGACGGCGGCGCCCCCACGCCGTCGCCCCCGTAGGCCGGGCCCACGAACGAGGCGGCATCCCCGTCCAGAAAGTCGGGCGCCCGGTCCTCGGCCGCCAGCAGGGCCTCGACCTTCTGCCGGATCGCCGGCTCCCCGTCGCAGGCCTCGTCCAAAAACGCCGCGCGCTCATCCGGATCCAGGTCCCAAAGTTCACGCAGGAGATGATCGATGCGGGTCCATTCGTCGTCGGAGAGCTGCATGGCGGCGAGCGGAGCGACGAGCAAGACCGTGAACAAGATTAGGCGTCCCCGAGGTCGTCGGCGTCCGGGGCGTCGCCCTCCGTGAGCGTGTGCGCGAGCCAGGCCCGGGCCGTGCGCCAGTCGCGCTGCACGGTGCGGGTCGAGACGTCCAGCACCTCGGCGATGGCGCGGTGCGTCATGCCCCCGAAAAAGCGGTACTGGACGACCTGGGCCTTCCGGGCGTCCGTCTTGGCCAGCCGGTCGAGGGCCTCGTCCAGGGCGAGCAGCGTCTCCCCGCGGTCGTCGATCGGAATTTCGCCCTCTCGGAGCGTGACCTCCTCCAGGTGTCCGCCCCGCTTCTCGGCCTGCTGGCGGTGAAATTGATTGACCAGGATCTGGCGCATCACGCGGGCGGAAAGAGCCTGGAAGTGCGTCTTGTCACTCCACCCGACCTGCGACTGGTCGATGAGCTTCAGGTACGCCTCGTGCACGAGCTCCGTCGTGTCGAGGACGCCGCCGGCGGGCCGTTTTCGCAGGAGCCGATGGGCAATCCGGTGCAGCTCCGTATGCACCTGGGGCACCAGCTGGTCGACGGCGGCTTTCTGGCCCTGGCGCCCCTCGACGAGGAGGTGCGTGGCGTCGGAAGAGGAGCCCATGACCTGCGCTGGCGAGGAGACGAGACCCGTTTGTAATACAGGTGAAGGGACCAGTGCCGCCAGCGTTTCGCGACCATCCGTTCACATCTTTGTTTCATTCTGTGCGGGGACACCGTGTCGGGACCGCGGCAAAAAGGCTGTATTTGACCACAGAGGGGGACCCGACGGATCGGTGATCCTCTGTGCGCCCCCATTTCAGGCCGTGTGCTGCCTCACGTCGTCGTTTTTCAACTTACCGTATCCAGACCGATGGTTGCTCGACCGTTTCGCTCCCTCGCCGTTCTTCTCACCGTTCTCCTGTTCTGGGCAGCGGGTCCGTTCTCGGCCCAGGCTCAGCACCCGACGGCGGTGACCTCGATTGTCAACGCCGCCGGGGACACGACCCTGGAGGTGAACGATTCCGGCGGCCTCTTTGCGCCGGGCAAGTTGGACGATCCCGCAAACTACAGTGCCCCCAATGACTCGATTCCGGCCGAAGGGGCCGGTACACGGATGATGTGGTATCCCGAAAAGGCCGCCTTCCGGGCCGGACAGGTGAACGGCTCCCGATGGGACGCCACCAACGTCGGGGTTGGTTCGGTTGCCTTCGGCCAGGACACCGAGGCCAGCGCCGAGGGAGCCACGGCGATAGGGGACCGCACGAAAGCCAGCAGCGATGGGGCAACAGCACTAGGTAGTTTGACGGGGGCCGAGGGCAGGGGAGCTACAGCGATGGGGCGC
>JAZKTD010000181.1:0-7028 GCA_036625705.1 Salinivenus sp. | reverse complement strand
CCGTCGACGAGGGTCATCGAGCGCACGTCCTTGGGGGCGAAGAACCCGCTCTCCCGGCTCTGCCGGACGTCGAACCGGAGCGAGCCCTCGTTGAGCAGGACGGTCCCCTTCTCGGCGTCGGCCCGGCCCCACTGCGGGCGCACCGTAAAGTCGTTGCCGGCCAGCAGGAGGTCGGGGCGGTCGTCGCCGTTCAGATCGCGGACCACGAGGTCGTGGATGGGTGCGAGCTGCGCCTCCCGGGGGAGGGCCTGGCGCCGGAACGTCCCGCCCTCGCTGTGGAAGACGCTCGTCTCGAAGGTCGTGGCCGTAAGGCGGGTCGCGGCGTCCTGCTCGCGCTCGGTGAGGATGTCGCCGATCGTCGCCCCGGCGTAGTCCTCGTAGGAGGAGAACCGGTTCTTGAAGGGCGGAATGGCCTCCACGAGGTCGTCGCGCCAGTACACCGGGTACTCGCCGCCGTCCAGGTGATGGGTCATGATGGGATCGGTCGCGCCGTCGCGGGCGAAGTCGGCCGCGTAGACGGCGGCGGGGGCGTCCGGCGCGGCCTGCACCTGCGCGTTGAGGCCCCGGTTCCCGGCCACCAGCTCCGGGGCGCCGTCGCCCGTGAGGTCCGCGGCGGCGAGGCTGTACCACCATCCGTTCGTGTCTTCGAAGCCGAGCTGAGCGGTGACCTCCTCGAAGAGAATGTCCCCGAACTCGAAAACGCGGATCGGCATCCACTCGCCGGCCAGCACGAGCTCGGTGGTGCCGTCGCCGTCGAGGTCCGACCAGAGGGCGTCGGTGACCATGCCGGGCTTGAAGAGCAGGGGGGCGATCTCGGTCGTCACGTCCTCGAACTGGCCCCCGGTATTCTTGAGAAGGTGGCTCCGCGGGGGAAGGGGGTACTCGCCCGGCCACACCCGCCCGCCGACGAAGAGGTCGGTCCGGCCGTCGCCGTTGTAGTCGTGGGCAGCCACCGCGCCGCCGCTGCTCTCGATGGTCGGGAGGGCGTCGGGTGCGTGGGTGAACCGGCCGGTGCCGTCGTTCCGGTAGACGCGGTCCTGATAGTCGCCGCCGCCCCGACCGGCCTTGCCCCCGCTCACCACGTACAGGTCCTGATCGCCGTCGCCGTCGACGTCGAGAAAGACCGCGTCGGTGTCCTCGTGGCGCCGGTGGGCCGCAAAGACGTCCGGGGAGGCCGCCTCGAAGGCCCCGTCGTCCCGCTGAAGGAAGAGCGTAGCCGCCTGGCCGCGGGCCCCGCCCACGAACAGGTCCTCGCGGCCGTTGCCCGTCACGTCGGCGCTCGCCAGCGCCGGGCCCGCCCGCGAGAGCATGTGGGGAAGCAGGGGCTGGTCCCGAAAGTCGACGAGGTCGTTCTCCCGGTGGGTGAACGAGAGCCCGCGCTCCGCGGCGGTCGACGCGAGGAGGGGCGGCGGCCCGGAGGCAGGGGACGGCCCGTCGCGGGGGGGGCGGGCGTCCGACCGGCGCAGCGTGAGCGTCTGGTTGGCGGCCACGCCCGTCCGGTGCTCCCGGCTCTGGTCCGGCCACGTGACGGTCAGGGACACCGAGTCGGCGGCGCCGAGGCCAAAGTGCAGGGCCGGCTCGACCGACGACTGGAAGCCGCGGGCGGGCATCTGCTCCTGGTACAGCGTGCGTCCCTCCGGCGTGGTGAGCTCCACCTTCGCCCCGACGCCGAAGGTGTTGCCGCCCGAGCCGACCAGCTCGACGCTCAGGTAGTTGTGGTCGGTCCGGGCGCGGGCCTCGTTGCGGTAGACGAAGGCCTCCTGGTTGATGTTGTTGACGACGAGGTCGGGCGCGCCGTCGTTGTTGAGGTCCGCGTAGGCGGCCCCGTTGGAGAACCCTTTCTGGGCCACGCCCCATTCCTCGCTCACCTTCTCGAAGCGCAGGGGGCCGGCGTTCCGGAAGAGGTAGTTCGGGATCGGCGTGGAGGGCATCTGCTGGGTCATCCCGTAAAGGTCCACGTCGACCGACGCCGGGTTCTCCGCGTTGGTGTACTTCATGTAGTCGATGCTCGAGAAGAGCACCGAGTTCAGAAAGTCGAGGTTCGTGTAGTCGCGGCGGTAGCCGTTGGTGACGTAGAGGTCCTTGCGCCCGTCGAGGTCGAAGTCAGTGAGGAGGGCCGCCCAGCTCCAGTCCGTATTCGAGACGCCCGCCAGCTGCCCGACCTCGCTGAAGGTGCCGTTCCCGTTGTGGCGGTGCAGCATGTTGCGCATGTACTGGAAGTAGTAGCCCCGCGAGCGGAGGTCCCGGTAGAACTGAAAGTCCTCCGGCCCCTTCAGCAGTTTCTGTCGCCGCTGGCCCTCCGGGAGCATGTCGAGCGTAAAGACGTCGGGCCGGCCGTCGTTCGTGACGTCGGCGATGTCGCTGCCCATCGAGGAGTAGGAGGTGTGGTCCATCCAGTCGCGGAGCGACTCCTCGAAGGTGCCGTCGCCCTGGTTGATGTAGAGGTAGTCGTCGGCCATGTAGTCGTTGGCCACGTAGAGGTCGGGCCACCCGTCCTTGTTGATGTCGCTGACGGTGGCGCTCAGGCCGTAGCCGAGGGCGCTGCTCGTGATCCCCGCCTCGGCGGTCACCTCCACGAAGGTCGGGGCGTCCGAGTCGGTGGACGACCCGGAATCGTTGCGGTAGAGCTTATCCCCGGCCATCGGGTCGTCGGTGTCGCGGGCCCGGTCGAGCTCGGAGCGGCCCATGTACCGCCGCACCGGGTGGTTGAGAAGGTAGAGGTCGAGGTCCCCGTCGCGGTCGTAGTCGAAGAAGGTGGCGTGCGTCGACTGGGCCGGGTCGGCGAGGCCGTACGCGGCGGCCCGCTCCTCGAACCGGGGCACGCCGTCGGCGCCGGTGCCCTGATGGACGTAGAGCTTGTTGCGGCGCTTGTCCGGCCCCATCCACCCGGACCGGCACACGTAAAGGTCGAGGCGCCCGTCGCCGTTGACGTCGGCCATCGTGACCCCCGTCGTCCAGCCGTCTCGGTCGGCCACGCCCGCCGCCTCGGTCACCTCCCGGAACTGAAAGTCGCCCTCGTTCAGGTAGAGGGCGTTGGCCGTCTGGTTGGCGGTGAAGTAGAGGTCGGGGCGATCATCGCCGTTGAGGTCGCCGACGGCCACCCCCCCGCCGTTGTAGAGGTACTCGTAGGACAGCACGTTCACCTCGGGCCCCTCGTCGAGGTCGTTGGAGAACGTGATGCCGGTCTCGGAGGCCGGAAGTTGTATAAACAGCGATTCGGGTTCCTGCTGAGCCAGTGCAGAGGGGCCGAAGACGAGAAGGAAGGCAGCGAGCAAAGAAGCGGGACGCAGGCACGACATCGGAGGCGGTAGAGCACAGAAGTAGGCCAGCAGGATGGCGGCTTTTTTCTATAGCTCTTCTCTATACGAGCGGGAGGCATCGAGGATTGTCCGCGGGCCGGAGTCGGCGGCGGGGATATACAGAAGCCGGCCGCCGGAGTGCTCCGACGGCCGGCCAAACCGGGTCGTGCGGGGACCGGCGGGTGCGACGGGGGCCGTTCGCCGCTGCCCAGAATGCTCTGAGGTTGTGTGCGAGGGGAGGATACAGGGCTACTGAATGGTCGCCGGGCCGTCGGTGTCCCACCAGAGACTAGTCTTCATCTCGTTCGGCTGGGTGGCCCCGCCCTCGAAGTTCTCCCCGTTGACGTTGGCCTCCCCGGAAGGATAAATCAGGCGGCTCGGGATCTCCCCCCCGGTCACGTTACCGGGGAAGTCCACAGGGGTGATGTCGTCCGGATACCCCGTTCGGCGAAGCTCGGCCCAGGATTCGTAGCCGTTCAGGAAAAGGGCCACCCACTTCTGTTCGATAATCCGCTCGAGAGTCGCGTTCGGGTCCGCGGGAAGTGGGTCGAGGCTGTCGATGTACGACTGGATCGCGGAGTCGGAGATCTCCGGCGCCCCGTAGATCGTCAGGTGCTTCATCGCGGCCCGGATGCCCTCCTCGTAGTGGGCCTGCACGTCTGAGCTGTTGGGGTGCCAGCCGCGGAGGGCGGCCTCGGCCTCGAGGAACTTCACCTCGGCGTAGCCCATCCAGAGGTCTGGCGAGTCCTCCCGCACCATGAAGTCGTAGTTGGGCATGGCGAACTGGACCGTGCTGTCGGGAATCTGCTCCGTGGTCAGCCCATTGGGCATGCCTTCCAGCTCGGCCGGATCGTTCGAGGCCAGGTTGCCACTCTCCAGGTACTCGGCGGCGAAGATGGACGTCCGAGGATCCACCATGGAGCTCGGGCCCGCAGTGCCCTTCAGGATGTCCATGAAGGTCTTGCTGATGCGGAACCCGTGCCCCCCCTTGCCGAAGTCGTTGAACACCGCCCCGATGCCATTCCGGACCCCGTTCGACTCGGCATGCATGGTATAGACGATATCGTCGTTGCTTTGCATCACGCCGCTGTTGAGGGCGTCCTGGACGGCACTTTGCGCCTGGTCAGGCGCGACCTCGGACATGCGCATCCCGAGCCGAAGGATCAGGGAATTTGCGAACCGGCGCCACTTCTCGATGCGGTTGGACTTGTCGCCGAACAGGAGATCCCGAGCCGGATCCAGCGTGTTGACACTCGGATCGAGCTGCTCACGGGCCTCCTGGAGGTCCGTGATCATGGCGGGATAGATCTCCTCCTGGGGATCGTACTCCGGCTTCTGGACGCCCTCCGTGAGGCCCTCGCCACCCTGCTCGTACGGGATGTTGCCGTAGAGGTCAGTCGTGCGGTGCATCAGAAAGACGCGCAGAATGCGCGTCATGGCGTGGACGTTCACGAGCTGGGGATTCTCCTCCGGGGTGGTCTTCTGGAGCACATCCTCGAAGTTCTTGAGACTCCCCCAGTTTCGTCCCCAGAAGGCGGTATTGTAGGCCACGTTCCGCGTGTACCGGCACCCCGACCACGCGAGAAACGGGCTCGCTAGGTGCTGCGAGATGCACTCTGCGTGGATGAGGTTGGCCCGCCAGTTCACGAAGCGCCCGTCGTGGACCGCGAGCGGGAGGTTCACGAACTGGAGCCTCGGGTTCATGCTGGTGGCGGACGTCGGGTCGGAGTTCATCTCCGTGACGTCCGTAAGCCCGTCGCAGCCGACGACGAGGAGTGAAAGCAGGAGAAGGCAGACGAGCGAGGGTGCGTTGCGTCGAAACATGGAGGTCTGCGTAATCGAGGGGACTGACTCGAGAGGATAGGGGAGAGGGCGCCCATTAGAATCGGAGGTTCACGTCCACCCCGAAGGTTCGCGTCGCCGGGAGGCTTGCGTGTTCGAGCCCGTGGTCGGTGCCGGTTGAGTAGCCCCCACTCGGATCCACGTTCGGCACCTCGTCGTGGATGAGCCACAGATTCCGACCGATGACGGACACCCGGGCCGAGCTCAGGCCCGGAAGGGCCTCGAGCAACGAGCCCGGCAGCGTGTAGCCCAGCCGCAGCGAGCGCAGGCGGACGTAGGATGCGTCGTAGACGAAGGGCTCGTCGAGGTTGCCCGCGATGAAGCCGTAGTAGTCCTGCGGGTCGACCTTCACGTCGTTCTCGACGTACTCGCCCTCGACGACATTGCCGTTCTCATCGGTGGCCTGCTTGACGCCGTTCCCGATGACGGATCCCGCGTCACGGCCCGGCAGCGTGTCTTCGTGCCGGCCGGTGCCGTACGCTTGTGCGTTGGTGAAGGAGTAGAGATCGGCCCCCCAACTTACGTCGATCAGGGCCTCAAGCGTGAGGTTTTGCCACCGGAAGGTGTTGGTGAAACCGGCGGTCCAGGACGGCTCCTGGTTTCCGAGGGGCTCGTTGTCGCCCACGACGGGGAGGCCATCGGGGTTGTGAATGATCTCGCCGTCCTCGGTGCGCTTGAAGGAGGGACCGACGATCTGTCCGTACGGTTCTCCCACCCTGGCCTGAATGCTGGTGCGCTGCGAGCGGCTGCTGCCGAGGCCGAAGGATTCGATGTTCTCGGCGAGCTCGACGACTTCGTTTACGTTGCGGGAGAAGTTCATCCTTGAGCGCCAGCTGTAAGCCGAGGACTGAAGAATCGCCCCCCGGAGCTGTAGCTCCAGACCCTGGTTCCGAATATTCCCGGCGTTGATCCGGCGGCTGCCAAAGCCGGTGGTGTTCGAAATGCTGACGTTTAGAATCTGGTTGAAGGAGTTCTCCCGGTACCAGGTCACGTCGAGGCCGAGACGATCATCGAAAAACTGGAGGTTGGTACCGACCTCAATGGTTTCCTTCTCCTGGGGCTTAAGGTTGAGGGGCGGAATCGTGCCCTGCTGAAGGGCCCCCCGGGACACGGTGCCTCCGGTCCGGGAGGGGTGAGAGCCAATCAGTCCGTAGGTTACGTCGAGCTGGTAGGGGCCAGTGTCGCCCCCGACGCGTCCGGCCGACGCACGGAGCTTTCCGAACGAGATCACATCGGGCAGGTCGAAGACGTCGCTGAAGATGAAGCTCGAACTGACCGAGGGGTAGAAGTAGGAGTTGTTGTCGGCCGGCAGCGTCGAGGACCAGTCGTTCCGGCCCGTGACCTCGACGAAGAGAGAATTGTTGTAGCCGAACTGGGCGGTGCCGAAGAGGGAGTTGACCTGCTGCTCGCTGAAGTTGTATCCACCACCCTGTTTGTCTCCCCGGGTATTCCCCAGCGTCACGAGATTCGGAAGAATGAAGTCACTTCCGGAGGCACTGACGTTTTCACTCGTCGTATAGCGGACGTTTCCGCCGAGCGTCGCGTCGAGCGTCAAGGACTCCGTTAGGTTCTGATCGAATTGGAAGAGGGCGTCGAAGTTGTCCTCCCGCCGGCGCGTCGTCGACTCGGAGATTCCTCCGTCTGTGTTCCAGGGCGTTCCGGACGGCGTGGCCCTCGTCGCATCGAGCGTGTACCAGTCCGTCCCGACCCGCGCCTGAAGCGAGATCCCCTCCGTAAAGCTGTAGCGCGCCGTGGCAAAGCCGCGCACCTGTCGCCGCTGGTCGTTTCGCTCAAGCTGGCTTTGGCCGAAGTATGGATTCGGCCGGAACACGCTAGTGCTCCACGCCCGATGGTTCCCCTCCTCGTCGACCGCGGGCCTGAGCCTCG
>JAZKTD010000180.1:0-7040 GCA_036625705.1 Salinivenus sp. | reverse complement strand
ACCTTTCAGGAACGGGACGACGCCCTCCTCCGACGGATCGGCCAGATGGGCATGCACGCGCTCGACGGCGTGTACGGCCGCTTCTCGACGGTGGGGGACAGGCCGGTTCACGACCCCAGCATTTTCGAGTGGACCGCGCTGCTCGAAGACAACTGGACCGTGATGCGGACGGAGCTGGATCAGATTCTCCGGCACCGCGAGGCGCTGCCCAGCTTCCACGACATCGCTGAGGACGCCTCGACCATCTCGCAGGACGACCACTGGAAGACCTTCTTCCTGTACGGCTACGGCGAAAAGATCAAGGAGAACTGTGCCCGCTGCCCCCGCACCACGGAACTGGTCGAGCAGGTGCCCGGCATGACGACGGCCTTCTTCTCGATCCTCTCGCCGGGAAAACACATCCCGCCCCACCGCGGCCCCTACAAGGGCGTGCTCCGCTACCACCTGGGCCTGAAGGTGCCCGAGCCCGCCGAGCAGTGCCGCATCCGCGTGGCCGACCGGGTCGAGCACTGGGAAGAGGGGGAAAGCCTCGTATTCGACGACACCTACGACCATGAGGTCCGGAACGCAACCGGCGGGGAGCGGGCCATCCTCTTCCTCGACGTGAAACGCCCGATGCGCCAGCCGATGGCCGCGTTCAACGACCTCGTGCTGGCCCTGCTGCGCTACACCCCCGTCGTGCAGAACGCACGCGAGAATCAGAAGCAGTGGTCGAAGCGGCTGGAGCAGGCCGAGGCACAGCCGGCGTAGGCGACCACTGCGGTCGGAGCAGAAGCGGACCGTCCCGGTAAGGACGAGTGTGCCTCGTCCCTCCTCCGTTCGCATCCCGGCTCCCATCCATGTCGATCGACGCCCTTGCCACGCCCTGCCTCCTGGTCGAGCAGGGCCGTCTGCGCCGGAACCTGGCGCGCATGCAGGAGACGGCCGACGCAAACGACGTGGCGCTGCGCCCCCACATAAAGACCCACAAGTCCGTCGCCCTCGCCCGGCGGCAGCGGGAGCGGGGGGCGGCCGGGCTCACCGTCGCGACCGTCGACGAGGCGGCGGCGTTCGTGGAAGCGGGTGCGGAGGACGTGCGGGTGGCCTACCCGGTCACGGGCCGCGACAAGCACGAGCAACTGGCCGCCCTCCGAGACCGGGCTCACCTCTCGTGCACCGTCGACACGGCGGCCGGCGCCGAGCAGGCCGCGGCCGTCCACTCGGTGCACGACCGGCCCCTCAACGTCCTGATGGAGGTGGACGTGGGGCACGGCCGCTGCGGAGTGCCGTGGACCGACGCGACGGCCGCCACACGGCTGGCCCGCCGGATCGTGGACCTGCCGGGCCTGCGGCTCGTCGGCCTTCTCACCCACGCCGGACAGGCCTACGACGGCCCCGCCGGCGACGAGTCCGAGGCGGCGGCCCTGCGGCGCGTGGCCCGGCACGAGCGGGACCGCATGCTGGCGGTGGCCGCGGGCCTCGCCGAGGCCGGCGTGCCCGGCGTGGCGCGCGACGACTTCGAGATCAGCGTCGGCTCCACGCCGTCGATGGCCGCCTTCGAGAACGCCGAGCACGCCGGCTTCCGCATCACCGAAATTCGGCCCGGCAACTACGTGGTGCACGACGCCATGCAGGTGGGCCTCGGGGCCGCGTCGCTGGCCGACTGCGCCCTCACGGTCCTCACCACCGTCGTCAGCGTCAAGGAGCGCCCGGACGGCCCCGACCGCGCCTTCGTCGACGCCGGAAAGAAGGTCTTCACCACCGACACCGGCTACGATACCGACGGGCACGGCGTCGTCCTACGGGACGCGGCCACGATGAATCCCCGCTCCGACCTCCGGGTGGTTCGTCTCTCCGAGGAGCACGGGTGGCTGGACGGGCCGGACGCCGCTGCCCTGTCCGTGGGCGAACGGCTGCGCATTGTCCCGAACCACGCCTGCGTGTGCATCGCCACTCAGGCCCGCCTCCACGTCGTGGACGGCACGACGGTCGTCGATACCTGGCCCGTGGCCCGGGGCGCCTGAGAGACCGCTGTTATTTTGGATGTCGCTCGCCGTTGACGCCGCCCCGGTTCGCCGTCGGGGAAAGCAGGCAGAGAGCATGGAAGGGACCCGTCCGGATTCGAGGGGTCCTGCAGTCGTTGAGGGGGGACTGCCATCAACGCGTGCATCCAAAGGTCCCCCCGATCGGCCGCGTGCGTCTACGGGAGACTGCGTATTCGGATGCCGTGTCTATTCCCTCACCCTGTAGCCCCCCACCTCGACCTGCAGATGTCCCTCGCCGGGACATCACGCGCCATTGCGCCTCCGACGCACCCGCAGTTGCGCGGGAAGGTGGGGCCAATGGGCGAGCGGGGATCCATATTCCTCCGGTCTACTCGCCGTAATCGACACGCTCCGTTGTGCGATAGCATGTCTCCGTCCCCTGTCGAAAAGTCCCCGTCCGTGGTTCGCTACCGCACCCAGGAGCGAGCCCCGCACCTCGTCATCGGATTGGAGGGGCGGGTGTCGGGATCCGCGGTGCGCGAGGCGTTCGCCGACCTGCCGGAGACCCTGTCCTCTCTCCCCCCTGACTTCGTCGTACGGATTGCCTACCCGGACGTCGTCCTCTTCGAAGCGGATGCCGTCGGGCCCCTCTTTTACTTCGTCACCCACCTCTTCGACGCCGAGCCCGGCTTCTGCGTCTTCGTGGACGCCGGGGCGTCTCCGCACCCCGGCCTCCGGGCCTTCATCAAGCAGATTGGCCTCACCGATCAGGTGTGCTTCGTGCCCACCCGCGAGGCCGCCGACGAGCGGATCCGGGCCTTCGTGGCGGCTTAGTGGGCTTGCATAACTGACTCGACAGATGCGGCAGAGTCCCGCGACGCGGTCGGCGGTTGCCTCCCCGGCGGGCAATGGGGCCGTCGCCGTTTGCGGCCCGGAGAAGCGCCGCCGCGACGACGAAGCGGCGGACTCGTAAACCCTGTCAGAGTCGTTGTGCGGGGTCGCCAACCGGGAGGGACGTCCCGCAAAATGCGGGCGAAAACCCCGGGGACGTCGAACGAACCGGAGCGGCGCGGCGTCTGTACACATCGCGTCGCGAGATCCTACAGCTCTGCCGTTCCGGTAACATGACGGAGGTCCCCCCGTACCACGAGGTCGATTCCCTGGCCGACCGGCTCCGCGAGGTGCCGTACGAGCCCATCCTGCGGACGATCGGCCGCGTCGCCGAGCGCGAGGACATCGAGGCCTACGCCGTGGGCGGCATGGTGCGGGACGTGCTCCTGGGCCGCTCCACGACCGACCTCGACTTCGTGACGGTGGGCCCCGGCACCGGCATCGAACTGGCCGAGGCGGTGGCCGAGGAGCTGGGCGGGCACACCGCCCACGTCTACCCAAAGTTCGGCACCGCCGCCATCCGCCTCCCCGATGGGAGTCGGGACCACGGCCCCGACGGGGAGGGCCCTCCCGGCGACGGCCAGGAGCACGCCGACGACGCCCTCGTCCTCGAGTTCGTCGCGGCCCGGACGGAGAGCTACCGGTCCGATTCGCGCAAACCGATCGTCGAGGACGGGACGCTCGAGGACGATCAGTACCGGCGCGACTTCACGGTGAACGCCATGGCGATTCACCTCGCCCCGGATCGGTTCGGCGATCTCATCGACCCGTTCGAGGGGCGGCGCGACCTGGCCCGCGAGACGATCGACACGCCCCTCGACCCCGAGGAGACGTTCGCCGACGATCCGCTTCGCATGATCCGCGCGGCCCGCTTCGCCACGCAGCTCGAGTTTCGGGTGTCCGACCGCGTCTTCGACGGGATGCGGACCCAGGCCGAGCGGGTCGAGATCCTCAGCCAGGAGCGCATTACCGAGGAGCTCCACAAGATGCTCGAGGCGGATACGCCCTCGATCGGGTTCAAGATGCTGGAGGCCGCCGGCGTCCTCGCCCACATGATGCCGGAGCTGCAGACGCTGAAGGGCGTCGACGAGGTCGACGGCCGCGACCACAAGGACAACTTCTACCACACCCTGCAGGTGCTCGACAACGTGGCCGAGCGCACCGCCGACCGGCCCGGCCGGGAGACGCGCTGGCTCCGCTGGGCGGCCCTCCTGCACGACATCGCCAAGCCGGAGACGAAGCGATACCACCCCGCCGACGGCTGGACCTTCCACGGCCACGAGGACAAGGGCGCGCGCAAGGTTCCGGACCTCTTTCGCAAGTGGCGCCTGCCCACCGACGAGCGGATGCGCTACGTCCGCAAGCTGGTGCGTCTGCATCATCGCCCCATTGCACTGGTCGACGACGACGTCACAGACTCCGCCGTGCGCCGCCTTCTCTACGAGGCCGGGGACGACGTCGACGACCTGATGACCCTCGTCCGCTCGGACGTCACCTCCGGCAACCCGCGCCGGCGCCGCCGCTACCTCCGCGCCTTCGACCGCGTCGAGGAAAAGATGCGACGGGTCGAGCAGAAGGACCGCCTCCGCAACTTCGAGCCGCCGGTCGACGGCTACGAAATCATGGAGACCCTCGGCATCGAGGAGGGAGTGGCCGTCGGCATTGCCAAGACCTGGATCCGCGAGGCCATCCTCGAGGGCGAGATCCAGAACGAGCACGACGCGGCGTTCGACTACCTCATGGCCATCAAGGACGAGGCCCTGCGCCGCGGCGCCCTCTTCGAGACGATGCAGGAGCGACTGGAGGGCCCCGAGAACCGGGCGCTCGGGGCGATCAAGGAGGTCGTGTTCGAAGACCCGGATCTGCCGGAGGAGCGGGAGGCGGCACTGACCTATCTGGAGGCCGTGAAGGCGGACGTGCTCACCGAGGATGCCGCCGAGGAGCCGGAGTGATACGAACTCGATTGCACTCGGTCTCCCCAAGTGCACGCTCCGTTCGGGTGTGGAAGTCTGGAAGTGCGTGTCCCGACTACCGTCGGGGTGGATGTATGGACGTATTTTGCCTACAGACCTCCACACGTCCTCACATTCAGACCCGAATCCTGCTACAGGATTCGGTATGAGGCCGTTCTTCGCCGAGCCGCTCGGGGCGTCGTTCGGGGCCGAGTCGCCCCCGGCGCCCGCGTTCGTGCTCGGGTCGAGGGGCGCTCGCACCGGATCCTAGAGGGTGGGGATCCATACACATTCCTACACCTCATTCAAAGGAACATCGGTCTCTCCATGATGCAAAGAGCCGTGAGCGCTCGACTCGTCTCCCTCGCCACGTCCCTTCTGTTCGTCTCCCTGCTCGTCGTCGGCTGCGGCACCACCGGCCCGAGCACCTCGGTGTCGTACGAGCCCTCGAGCAACCGGACGAACTTCCAGACGGGAACCATGACGGTCGGCCGCATCGGAGGGGGCAGCTACGGGAGCAACACGTCGGTCCTGCTGAGCGTCCGGGCCCAGTGCTCCGGGCAGAACTGCACCCCCGAACGTGCGCGCCTCTCCTTCCTGCTGCAGGGCTCGTCCTCCGATGTCGCCATCTCGAATCGCTCCGTCTCACTCGTGGCCGACGGGAAAGAATACGCTCGTCGAGACGCGGTCAACTGGAAGAGTCAGGAAGACATTCGAATGTCGCAGGGCCGGATTGCCAGCCTTACGCTTCCGCTCTCCGCCCTCTCGGAGATCGCAAACGCGTCGTCGCTCTCCGGCCGGCTGGGCAGCAACAGCCTAAGTCTGGGCAGCAACGTCCGAACGACGCTGAAGCAGTTCGTCGAGACGATGCGGAATCCGGCGGCGGAGACGGCCTCCGATGCCTCCTAAGTAGGTCTAAAAAAGCACGCTACCGGCAGTCATTCTGAGCGACCGAGGCCATCCAGATGGCCACGAACGAAGGGAGGAGGGAGTCGAAGCATCTTCTTGAAAGCAGCGGAAACGCCCGGTCTCTCCCGTCTCTGCCATCCCGTCTGGAGATTCTTCGACTCCCCCGACAGCGGTCGCGGCAGTCGGAATGACCGCTTCTTACAAATGTGTTTTCCCGGTTCTACTTAGTGGGAGCGAGAATCGGACCCTGGACTGCGCCGCTGGGGCGCACTGGTCACAATTCCCGACTCGCGTGTAGTAGGATGTGAGCGGGGAGCACACGCATCCAGGCCCGATGCCAACGCGCCGTCATCCCGATGCCCGACACGGAGGACTTTGCGGAGTGGTGCCGACGCCTCGCGGCGTCGGACCGGGACGCCTACGCCGAGGTCTTCGAAGCGCTCTACGACCCGCTCTTCCGGTACGTCCGGTCCATCACGAAGGACGCGGCCGCGGCCCGCGACGTGACCCAGGACGTGTTCGTGCGCCTCTGGGACGTGCGCGATCGGCTGGACCCCTCTCAGTCGCTGAAGGCCTACCTCTACCGCACGGCCCGCAACCGGGCCTACAACCACGAGCGGAACCGGGAGACGAAGACCGAGAAGGAAGACGACGTGCGGCACCACTCGAACGCTCGCCCCGCCGCCCCGACCCCGCCGGACGTGGCGGTGGAGGGCGAGCGGTTCGAGACGGCGCTGCGGAGCTGGATTGCCGACCTCCCGGACCGTCAGCGCGAGGCCCTCGTCCTGAGCCGCTTCGAGGGCCTGAGCCACGACCAGATCGCCCAGGTGATGGACATCGCCCCCCGAACGGTGAACAATCATATCGTACGGGCGCTGAAGCGGCTCCGCCGCCGCATCCAGGACCACAAACCGACCCTCCTCAACCGCGATGAGCAGTGACCGCTCCCCCGACATTCCGCCCCCGTTGCGCGATCGCCTCCGGGACGAAGCGGCCGAGGAGCGGGCCGCCCTCGAGGCGGTGTGGCAGCGTCTCGGGGCGATGGACCGGCTCCAGGACGACACGCCCGATCCCCAGACCGAGTGGAACGCGCTCCGGGCCCGGCGACCGGACATCGATTCGGAGACGGAGGCACCCGCCCCGTCCCCGAACGGCCGCCCCCCGGACGCGGAGCCTTCGTCCGACCGACGCCCGGCGCCCCCCGACCGGCGGAGACGGCGGCGCTGGATCTGGACCGCCGCCGCGGCGCTGCTGGCCCTGGTGCTGATAGGCGGCTGGCTCTGGCGCCGGCCCGTGACCGTGAGCGCCGGGGCCGGGCAGCAGC
>JAZKTD010000179.1:0-7111 GCA_036625705.1 Salinivenus sp. | reverse complement strand
TCCGTCTGAGGGGGGCGCGAGGTGTGAGGCCGAGCGGAACGCTCGAGATCAACCGATCTGCAATCGTCACGTGACGCTCTGCCCTCAACGTGTGAAATCAAAACAGTCTCTAAGACCAGCGAACCCGCCGGACCTCTTCCGTCTCTGCCATTCCGCCCGGAGACTTCTCGCTCCCCGAACACTCTTTTCGTGTGCCCGCTCCATGATCCCCCGCAGTCGAGACGGAACGACGTCGGCATCCCCGACGATCTAAAACTCAGACGGTCTCTTCGTCTCGCCCTCTCCCGAACCTCTTTCCGCCCCATGGTGCCCTCCCCCATCTTCGACCGCTGCACCTTCGGCTCGATGACGCGCATCACCGATCTTCCGACCACGACGTTCAACGTCGAGTCCCGTCCCCGTGGCGAGTGGGACACCGGCGACTACGTGGTGGGAATCGTCACCGACACGTCGGGCTACCGGACGATTGAGCTCCCCAACGGCCGCGACATGGAGGTGGCCGAGGGCGACGCCGTAGTGGGGGCGTTCGGGACGCGGGCGGCCACCCTGGAGATTACGGGGTCCTGGCGCGCCATCGAGGACGACCGCACGATGCACGCCCTCACGCGGGCCGGCCTCTTCGGCCGGGCGGAGTCCCGCTCGACCCTCGTGCAGCAGCCCCTCGAGCTTCGGTACCACGGGCACGTGACCCGCGACGGCGCCAAGGTGACGATGCGCGGCGCCGCCCCGACGGCCGAGGAGCGGCCCTTCACCACCCCGACGATCCTCTTTGTCGGCACCTCCATGTCGGCCGGCAAGACCACCGCCGCCCGCATCGTGACCCGGCGCCTCACGCGGATGGGGCTGGACGTGCTCGGGGCCAAGGTCAGCGGGGCCGGCCGCTACCGCGACATGCTCTCGATCCAGGACGCAGGGGCGGGCTGGGGCTTCGACTTCGTGGACGTGGGCCTGCCCTCCACCGTGGTCCCCGAGGACGAGTACCGGACCGCCGTGCGCCAGCTCCTGTCCCGAATGGCGGCGCCGCCGGCCGATGTGGCCGTCGTCGAGATTGGGGCCTCCCCCCTCGAGCCCTACAACGGCTCCGTCGCGCTCGAGGAGATGCAGGACGCCCTGGCCATGACGATCCTCTGCACCTCTGACCCCTACGCCGTCCTCGGGGTGGAGGCCGCGTTCGACATGCTCTCCCCCGACCTCGTCACGGGCGTCGCCACGAACACCGCGGCCGGCGTCGCGCTGCTCGAGCAGCTCACCGACCGCCCCGCCCTCAACATTCTCGACAAGGACACCCACGACCGCCTCGACGCCCTCCTGCGCGAGCGGCTCCGGCTCGGGACGTCGTCGGACTGATGGGACGGGGCGGCCGCTTCGTTCTCACGTGCGTCTCATCGAACCCGCCGAACGGTGCCTCCGACCGCGGGTTACATACATGCCACGGGAGAAAGATGCGCCCCGGGGCCCGTACCGGCCGTTGCGACTCCTCTTTTCTGCTTCCATGGATTTTTCGCTGCTCTTCGACCTGGAATACCTCCCGATTATCGTGGGGACCCTCGTGGGGTTCGGGCTTCTGGCCGCCATTCTCCTCGTGCCGGTATACCGATTCCTCGAGCGGGAGCGGAAGGTGGCGCAGGAGTGGACCCCAGAGGCCCTGGCCGAGCGGATGCAGGAGCAGGAAACCACCGCGACCAACGGGACGCCGTCCGACGCCGAGTCCGTCGAGTCCGCCGCGGACGACGCCGACGGCGCGGCCGAGTAGGGCGCCTCAGTTGCCATCGTCGGTCACCGCAACCACGGGACGGAGGTCGGCCAGCGTCTTGGGCCCGATGCCGCGGACCCGCCGCAGCTCGGACACCTGCTGGAAGGGGCGCTTCGACCGGTACTGCACGATGCGCTCCGACAGCGCGGGCCCGATGCCGTCGAGGGCCTGGAGCCGCTCCCGCGACGCGCTGTTAAGGTGAACGGGGTGCTCGGGGCTGGGCGGCGCGGGGCCGGCCGGGGCCCCTCGTGTGGAGTCGGTGGCCTCCGGCGCGCCGGCGCGTGCGACGAGCGAATCGACTGCAGCGGGCGGCACCCGCTGCTCCTGGACGTGCCGAACGCCGAGGCCGATGAGGAGAAGCGCCGCGAGCGTGATCACGGCGAGGCCCTCCTGCCGGGTGATGGAGAGTCGCTGCTGGAGACGATACAGCCAGATCATGGATCGACGGGTGTACGGGACCAGAGCGTGCACCATAAAGACACGCTCACACCTTAAATCTAACCGTCCTCGCTCTTCGCGGAGCGATCCCGTGCCTGTCGGCGTTCATGTGGGCCATGGACGCCTTCCCCCCCGAAGACCCCGTCGCTTCGCGTCCGAATCTGCTTTCGGGACTAGTGACCGGCCTGTGATGATCGATACTGCTCAGATCATGCACGGTCCTCCGCTCTCGCGAGAACGTCTTGAGACTTCTACATAGATCGGCATGGCACAGCGGGACATCATTCGGACGGAGGCTGTGGTGCTCCGGAGCCTCGACTACGGCGAGACCAGTCAGATCGTGACCCTCCTGACCCCCGAAGCGGGCAAGCTCGGGGTGATCGCCAAGGGGGCCCGCCGCATAAAGAGCTCGTTCGGCTCGAGCCTCCAGCCAATGGCCTACACGCAGATCGTCTACTACTACAAGCCCACCCGCGACCTGCAGGTCCTCAGCGAGAGCAGCCACGTCGAGTCGTTCCACCACCTCCGGCGGTCCCTGCAGTCGATCACGATCGGGCTCCGCATTGTCGAGCTCGTCGACGCGCTGACGGAGGAAGAAGACCCGCAGCCGGAGGTGTTTGCTATGACGGTGCAGGCCCTCCGGCGGCTGGATCGGACCGAGGCGCGGGCCGCCAACCTGTGGCCGTACGTGCAGCTGCGCCTGGCCCGGCTCCTGGGGATCGCCCCGTCCATCGAGCGCGCAAACGTCGAGGCCGTCGAGGAGGAGGGGCTGCTCTCCCGCGGCAATGGGGGGGTGTACCCGGCCGACGCGACCCCGGAGGCCCCGCTCCGCGCCTCCCGGGCCGCCCTGCGGGCGTACGCCGTCTTCGCCCGCGCCGACCTCGACACCGTGATGCGGATGGAGCTGGCGCCGGACGTGCGGCGCGAGGTGGAGGCCCTGGTCCGCGACTTCCTGCGCTACCACGTCGAAGACGCGTACCCCCACCGCAGCCAGGAGGTGATCGCCCAGCTCGAGCGTCCGCCGACCGGCCCCGCCACTTCCTCCCGCCGCCCGCCCCGGTCGGAGTAGCAGACCGCCACGCCCCTCCTCTATCGCCCCTCGCCTCGGACGCTTGACCTTCCGCCGACGCCTGAGTACCCTTACTGTGTGGAATATGTGCCACTGTTTCCACAGGGGCATCCGATTCGCTCGCCACACACAGGGGTCGCCTACGCCATGGGTCGGAAAAAACTCACCGCCAAGCAGCACGAGTTTCTGCAGTTCCTGATCAACCACACGAAGGAGACGGGCGTGTGGCCGACCTACCGCGAGATCATCGATCACTTCGGCTACAACTCACCGAACAGCGTCACCCAGAACCTGAAAGCCCTCCACCGGAAGGGCCACCTTACCCACGACGACGAGGGCTACCACCTTGCCCCCCGCTACGAGGAGGGCAACGAGCCCGGCATCCCGATCAAGGGCGTGATCTCGGCCGGGACGCTGCAGGAGGCCGTCGAGGCGGACCTGGGCACCATCACGCTCGATATGCTCTTCCCCAACCTCGACCGCATCTTCGCCATTCGCGTGTCGGGGCAGTCGATGCGGGGCGCCGACATTCACGACGGCGACTACGTGCTCCTCATCGACGAGGACATTCCCGAGGGCGGCATCGGAGCGGTGCTCTACAACGACGAAACGTCACTGAAGCGGGTCTACCACGACGAAAACGGCCTGCGGCTCGAGCCCTGCAACCCCGAGTACGACGACATCCACATTCAGCCCGACGTCTTCGAGGAGGTCACGATCCTCGGCCGCTACGTCGGCCACATGAGCGACGACGGGATCTACACGAAGTCGGCGACGAGCGCGGCGTGACGGCCCCCTGTCCCGACGTCTCCCGCCCCCTCTTCTTTGAACTTTCAAATTCACACGTGGGAACTTTGCCGTTTTCAGCGTGTGTATTGAGGTACAAATATCGCGGCGTAGAGCAGTGGTAGCTCGTCAGGCTCATATCCTGAAGGTCGCTGGTTCGAATCCAGCCGCCGCTACACGGCCGAGGCTGTCAGGTTCTCCTGACGGCTTCGGCCTTTTTTGTTTATGCCGTCGGCCCGTGTCCAGGGCACACTGCTCCGGCGAAGGGGCTCACCTGTCCGTCCGCCCGGGCGCCTCCCGGTCAACGGGCTGCCCGCCGGCGGGGCACGCACGCTGTGCACCGAACGCTGTGCACGGAGAAGTCACGGCACAATCCCCGGCCGGGAAGGTACAGGCGAACGGTTTTTCGCCCTGATCCTCCACAGGCGTCGCCTGCGTCGCATGTCGTCCCCCACGTTTCGCCTCTACAACACGCTGACGCACGAAACGGAGCCGGTCGAGCCGATCGAGGAGGAGCACCTCCGCTTCTACAGCTGCGGGCCCACCGTCTACACCTACGCCCACATCGGCAACTTTCGCTCGTTCCTCACGGCCGACCTCATCCGTCGCACGGCCGAGGCGCTGGGGTGGACCGTGACCAACGTGAGCAACATCACGGACGTCGGCCACCTCACCCAGGACGACCTCGTGGACCCGGGCGGCGAGGACAAGATGCAGCAGGCCCTGGAGCGGGAGGGCGAGCGCTTTGCCAACATCTACGACCTCGCCCGCCACTACACCGACGCCTTCCTCGAGGACTGGCGGGCCCTGAACCTGCGGGAGCCGGAGGTGCAGCCCCGCGCCACCGAGCACGTCACCGACCAGCTGGAGGCCGTCATCGAGCTGGTGGAGAAGGATCACGCCTACACGACCGACCAGGGCGTGTACTTCCGCGTCGAGAGCGCCGAGGACTACGGCCACCTCAGCGGCAACACCGAGGCCCAGCAGCTGCGGGCCACCGAGCGCGATACCGTCGAGGACCCCGACAAGCGCGACCCGCGCGACTTCGCCCTCTGGAAGCACGACCCCGACCACCTGATGCACTGGCACAGCCCGTGGGGCTGGGGGTACCCGGGGTGGCACATCGAGTGCTCGGTGATGGGCATGCGCTACCTCGGCGACCGCTTCGACCTGCACACCGGCGGCGAGGACCTGATCTTTCCGCACCACGAGTGCGAGATCGCCCAGAACCAGTCCCTGGCCGGCCACCGGGTCGTCAACACCTGGGTCCACACCCGCTTCCTGCAGGTCGAGGGGGAGAAGATGTCGAAGTCGGCGGGCAACTTCTACACCGTCCGCGACCTCATCAATCCCGACAGCAGTCGGGACAACGACCACGTGCCCGCCCCCATCCGCCGGCGGGGCGGGGTGAACCCGCTGGCGCTCCGCTACACGCTCATGCAGGGGCAGTACCGCAAGCCGTTCAACTTTACGCTCGACACCCTGCGCACCGCCGCCCGCCACGTCCGGCGCTACCGGGAGGCGGCCGAGCGGGTGGACGAGGCCCTCGAGGCGGACGTCGACGGCCCGGATCCGCTCGGACCCGAGCTCGGCGACATCTACGAGCGCACCCTCGCCGCCATGTGCGACGACCTCAACACGCCGGCCGCCACCGCCGCCGCGCTGGAGGGCGTGAAAGCGATCGAGAACATGGACACGCTGAGCGGCGCCGCGGCCCACAGCGCCCGCTTCTGGCTCGACCAGACGAACGCCCTGCTCGGCATCGTCGAGCCGGAGCACGACCAGGAGACCGCCGCGTCGGATGCGGACGACCACGTCCTCCGGGCCGATCACTTCGACGCGTCGATCGACGAGCTCCTGGCGCAGCGCGAGGCCGCCCGGGACGAGGGCGAGTACGCCCGCGCCGACGCCATCCGCGACACGCTCGAGGCGCTCGGCATCGAGGTGATGGACCGGCCCGACGGGACCGAGTGGCGCCGGAAGGATGAGCTGTGACCCGTGTTGCGTAGTGCGTATTGCGTATCCGGGAGTCGCCTCCTTTGAGCAACCGACCTGAAGAGAGGACGCGAGGAGGTTCCTTTCCGCAATACGCGAGGACGCAGGGCCCCGCACGATACGAAATACGCAATACGTTCTTTCCTTATGGCTTCTTCCGCCAAGTACGACCTCCCCCTCCGCCCCCGACGCCTGCGCCGGACCAAGAACATTCGCCGCATGGCGCGGGAGACGCGGCTCTCGACCGACCACCTCATCGCGCCGCTGTTCGTGATGCCCGGCGAGAACGACCGGGAGGAGGTCTCGTCGATGCCGGACACGTACCGCCACACGATCGACCGGCTGGTCGACGAGGCCGAGACGCTCGACGCCCTCGGGGTGCCCGCCGTGGCCCTCTTCCCCGCCATTCCGGACGAGAAGAAGACGCCGGACGCCGCCCATGCCCTGGAGCCGGATCACCTGTACCCCAACGCGGTCCGCGCCCTCAAGGACGCGGTGCCGGACCTGATGGTGATCACCGACACGGCCCTCGACCCCTACAACGCCGACGGGCACGACGGCCTCGTGCGCGACGGGGAGGTCCAGAACGACGCCACGATCGAGGTCATGCGCGAGATGGCGGTGCTCCACGCCGAGGCCGGCGCCGACATCGTCGCCCCCTCCGACATGATGGACGGCCGCGTCGGGCTGATCCGCGAGGCCCTCGACGACGCCGGCCACACGGACGTGGCGATTCTCTCGTACACCGCCAAGTACTCGTCGAACTTCTACGGCCCGTTCCGCGACGCACTCGACTCGGCCCCCGAGGAGAAGGCCGCGACCCCGGACAAGGAGATTCCGGACAACAAGGACACCTACCAGATGGACCCGGCCAACGGCGAGGAGGCCGTCCGCGAGCTGATGCTCGACCTCGACGAAGGGGCCGACATGGTGATGGTGAAGCCCGCCCTTCCCTACCTCGACGTCATCCACCGCGTGCAGGCGCGCAGCGACGTCCCGGTGGCCGCCTACAACGTGAGCGGCGAGTACGCCATGATCAAGGCCGCCGCCCAGAACGGCTGGCTCGACGA
>JAZKTD010000178.1:0-7152 GCA_036625705.1 Salinivenus sp. | reverse complement strand
GGACCCCCTGAATACCGGCCGCGGGAGGAGCCCCCGGGTAATCCGGGGCGGGGGATGGTTTGGGGTCAAGTCGTCGCTCCGCTCCGCAAACCGCGGATGGGCGCGACCGGGGTCCAGGGCTCCCCAGCTTGGGTTTCGCGTCGTCCGGGAGATTCCGGGCGACGAGCAATGAGGCCGGGAGGCCCGTCCTCGACTCCTGGTCACGCCCCGACGCGAAGCCGCACCGGAACGTTGCCCTCCGCCCTCTCCGGCCCGGTGCTCGCACCTCGGCGGCTCCGGGCGCCCCCCACAGTCGCGTCCTTCTGATCTTCGCGGATGCTCTGCCATGCCTCGGCTCTTGACGTGCGGGCTCCTCCTGGCCCTCGCAACCGTACTTCCGGCCTGTGACTCCGGCGCAGAAATGTCCCCCGACGGGATTTCGGGGACCTGGCGCGGCACCGTCGACCGACAGGGGACGGAATATACCGTGGTCGTCGATCTTCGCCAGAGCGAGACCAGTCAGGCGAGCGCGCTTGTGACCGGAGACGGAGAGCTGAGTACGGAGGCGGAACCCTTCGCGTTTTCCGTGGACAACGGCTCTTTCGTCCCCTCCTCGAACGACGTGTCGCTGCCGCAGCAGTACGACGCCGCCCGCCCGGGGCGGATGAACGGCACGGTCGCGGACGACCTCACCACCATGACCGTTACGATCATCGGGGGCCCCGCAGACTTCAACGGAGAAGAGTTCACGCTGAGCAGAGACGGATGATGGCGGCCGTCCCGGCCGGTTGCAGGGCCGCCGACGCCCCCGTGCCTTCCGACGCCCTCGTGCCCCCGAACTGACCCACCCGTTCCGTGCCTCCCTCCTCCGACTCCAGCGCCTCCGCTCCGACGCAGACGGCCTCCGACGAGGGCTCCTACGCCCGCGAGCTCTCGCTCTTCGACGGCATCATGGTGGTGGCCGGGGGCATCATCGGATCGGGCATTTTTCGGGGGCCCGACGTCGTGGCCGAGCGGGTCGACACGCCCGAACTGATCATGGCGGCGTGGGCCGTGGGCGGCACCATCGCCCTGATCGGAGCGCTCTGCTTCGCCGAGCTCGGGGCGCGGCGCCCCGAGGCGGGCGGGGGGTACGTGTACCTGCGAGAGGCCTTCGGGCCCCTGTTCGGCTTCCTGTACGGATGGAAGCTGATCTTCATCAGTGCGACCGGGGCCATTGCGGCCCTCGCAATTACCTTCGCCGACTACGCGGTCGACCTCTTCGGCCTCGCGGGCTCGTGGTCGCTTCCCATCGCGATCGCGTCCATCGTCTTCCTCTCAGGGGTGAACTATTTCGGGGTTCGGTTCGGCAGCCTCACGCAGAACATCTTCACGGTGCTCAAGCTCGGCGCCCTCGCGGGGCTCGTGGCCACGGGCCTCTGGCTCGGCGCCGGCGAGCTCACCACCCCCGACACCGCCGCCCAGTCCGTGTGGGCCACGGAAGGGCCCTGGGGCGTCATCGCGGCCTTCGGCGCGGCCCTGACGCCGGTGCTGTTCGCGCACGGGGGCTGGCAGCACGCCAACCACCTTGCCGCCGAGATCCATCGCCCCAACCGAAACCTGCCCCTGTCCCTGCTGATCGGAGTCGGCGCCGTGGTGGGCTCGTACCTGCTGGCCAACTACGCCTACCTCTACGCCCTGGGGGTCGAGGGGCTGGCCCAGAGCGACGCCCCGGCGAGCGACGCCATGCAGGCACTTCTCGGAAACACGGGCGGGACGCTCATCGGCATCGGCGTGATGGTCTCCGTCTTCGGCATC
Organism: Salinivenus sp.; assembly: GCA_036625705.1. Lineage (GTDB taxonomy): Bacteria > Bacteroidota > Rhodothermia > Rhodothermales > Salinibacteraceae > Salinibacter. Next base: position 5,376 of record JAZKTD010000178.1, on the reverse strand, counting down.
CTGAACCTCATCATCATGGCGGCGCCGCGGGTGACCCAGGCGATGGCCGAGGACGACCTGTTCTTCCGCCCCTTCGCCCGGCTCCACCCCGAGTATCGGACCCCGAGCTGGGCCATTCTCTTCCAGGCGGGCTGGGCCACGGTGCTCGCCGTGTCGGGCACGTTCGGTCAGCTCCTCAACTACGTCGTGTTTGGCGACTGGATTCTCTTCGCCCTCATCGTCGGGACCCTCTTCGTCTATCGTCGCCGCGACCCCGACGAGGAGCCCCCCGACACCTTCCGAATGATCGGCTACCCGCTGCTGCCCCTTCTCTTCATCGCGGCGTCGATCTTCGTGGTCGTGAGCACGATTGCCTCGATGAACCCCCTCAGCGCCGGCATTGGGGTGGGCCTCCTGTCGCTCGGGGTTGTGGTGTACTTCGGGTTCCGGTGGGCCCGACGCCGAGAAGCACCGCGGTCCTGACGAGCGGCCCGACAGGTGGCCCGCTCCCCCCTCTACTGCGAGGGCCCGGCCTCGGTCGCGGCCGCCGGCACGTCGTACTGGGTCTTGAGCTGCTGGAGCTCGCGCTTGAGGCGCTGGGTCACCTCGGCGTAGTCGGGGTGGCCGTACACGTTGTTGAGCTCACGCGGATCGTTCCGGAGGTCGAAGAGGGCCCACTGATCGGCCCAGTAGTGGTTGATGAGCTTGTAGCGCTCGGTGCGAATGCCCTCGTGCCGCATCACGCTGTGGACCGCCGGGTACTCGTAGTAGTGATAGTAGATCGACTCGCGCCAGTCGTCGGGCCGGGCGCCCCGGAGAAGCGGCGTCAGGCTGCGGCCCTGCATGGTGTCGGGGGCCTCCACCCCGGCCGCGTCCAGGAAGGTCTGCGCGAGGTCCAGGTTCTGCACCAGCGCCGTGCTCTCCGATCCCGGTTCCACGACGCCGGGCCACCGCACCAAAAGCGGCATCTGGAGGGACTCCTCGTACATCCAGCGCTTGTCGAACCAGCCCTTCTCCCCGAGAAAGAAGCCCTGGTCGGAGGCGTAGACCACGATGGTCTCGTCCGAGAGGCCCTGCCGGTCGAGTTCGTCGAGGAGCCGACCGATCTGGTCGTCCATCGACCGGATGGAGCGGAGGTAGTCCTTGATGTAGCGCTGGTACTTCCAGCGCGTCAGGTCCCGCCCCTGCAGGTTGTCGTTGCGGTAGTCCTCGTGGAAGGCCTCGTTCTTCGGCCCGTACGCCGCGGTCCAGGCGGCGCGCTGCTCGGGGGTGAAGCGGTCGGTGAGGCGGTCCTGCCAGGCGGTCGAGTCCCCGCTCTCCGGCGCGACCCGCAGCTTCAGGTCCCACCCCCATCGCAGATCGGTGGAAATCTCCATCTCCTGCATCACCGCGGGTGCCGAGAGCCCGGTGTAGTCGTAGAACAGGGTGCGGGGGGCCGGCACCTTCACGCTGTCGTAGGTCGTGAGGTGGTCGGGGCCCGGCTGCCAGTTGCGGTGGGGGGCCTTGTGCTGGTACATCAGCAGAAAGGGCGACTCTTCGCTCCGGCCCTCTCGCAGCCAGCGGACGGCCCGGTCGGTGATGATCTCCGATACGTACCCGGTGTACTGCGTGGTGTCCGACGCCCGGAGGAACGTGGGGTTGTAATACACCCCCTGCCCCGGAAGCACCTCCCAGTAGTCGAAGCCCTGCGGGTCGCTTTTCAAATGCCACTTCCCGATCATGGCCGTCTGGTACTCGGCGTCCCGGAGAAGCTCCGGAAACGTCTGCACCGACGCGGCGAGGCTGTCGCCGCGGCCGTTCGTCCGGACGCCGTTGATGTGGCTGTGCTGGCCGCTGAGGATCGTCGCGCGGCTCGGGGCACAGATCGAGTTGGCGACGAACGCGTTGCGGAGGAGCATTCCCTCCTCCGCGAGGCGGTCGATCTCGGGGGTCGGGTCGAGGTGCGAGAGACGGTCCTCGTAGGCGCCGAGGGCCTGGACCGCGTGGTCGTCGCTGAAGATGAAGACGATGTTCGGGCGGTCCGGGCCCGACTGAGCACGGGACGGCTGCCCCCTCGCACAGAGGAGACCGACCAGAACGAGCGATGCGCACAGGAGAAGGGGCCTCTGTTGAACGGTGGACATAGCAAGGCGCGAATTTGGGGGTGCGTGGACGTGTGGGCCTCTCTGCTGCCCTGAAGACGAGGGAGAGGCGGCTGTCGGGCCTCTCTACTCGGCGGCGGACGCCCCGGGGCGCTGCCGGCGGTACCGGCGCAGCTGCTTGGTGAGACGCTCCACCACCTCGGGCCGCTCGTCGTAGAGATTGTTCTGCTCGGCCGGGTCCCGCCCCAGGTGATAAAGCTGCCCGGTCGGCTCGTCGGCGCCGGGCGTCCGGGTGGCCGGAGACGAGAACCCGCCGCTCCCGAGCCCCGGGATGAGCTTCCACGGCCCGTCCCGCACCGCCAGGTACTGGAGGGACTGGATCACGGCCTCGTCGTCGGCGACGGAGTCCCGGTCGGCCGTGATAACGGGCCCCAGGTTCGTGCCGTCGGTCGAGTCGGGGGCCAGGGCCGGGCCGGTGAGGGCGGCGATCGTCGGCAACAGGTCGGTGAGCGTGAGCAACTGGTCGCTGCTGGTGCCCGCCGGAACGTGTCCGGGCCAGCGGGCCACCAGGGGCACGCGGTGGCCGCCCTCCCAGGCGTCGCCCTTCATGCCGCGGTAGACGTGGGCTGCGCGGTGCCCGAAGCGGCGGTCGTCTTCGTCGTACCAGACCGGGCCGTTGTCGCTTGTAAAGACGACGAGCGTATTCTCACGGGCGCCCATCCGCTCCAGCCGATCGAGGACCCGCCCGATTGCCCGGTCGACCTGCGCCACGAAGTCGCCGTACAGCCCCGCTCCGCTGGCGCCCCGCAGCGAATCGGGGGGCAGCCACGGGGTGTGCGGAGCCGGAAGCGCAAAATACAGGAAGAAGGGCTGCCCGGCGCGCTGCGCCTCGTGCTCGTCCAGGTACGCAAGGGTCTCGTCCGTCAGGCGGGGCAGGACCTGCTCGTGCCGGAACCCCGGAGCCATCTTCCCCGCCCGCCAGAACGGGCCCTGAATGTCGGTCCAGATCTCTTTGTCGCTGTAGTTGGCCTCGACGGAGTCGGTCGGAGCGGCGACGCACCGGTCGTCGCGGATATAGAAGTAGGGCGGGATGTCGAGCGACGCCGGAATCCCGAAGTAGTGGTCGAAGCCCCGGTCGACGGGCCCGCCCCGGAGCGGCTGGGAGCAGTCGTAGCTCTCCCCGCCCTCGAACCCGAGGTGCCACTTGCCCACCATGTAGGTCGCGTACCCGCGCCCGCCGAGCAGAGAGGCGAGCGTGGTCCGGTCGGCGTCGATGAGAGGACGGGTTCGCCACTCGCCGGTGCGCTCCCGATGAGGATGCCGTCCGGTCAGGAGGCCGTAGCGCGTCGGCATGCACACCGTGCCCGGCGAATGGGCGTCCCGAAGCATCATGCCCTGCTCCGCCAGCCGGTCGAGGTGGGGCGTCGGAATCTTCGCGTCCGGATTGAAGCCCCCGACGTCCCCGTAGCCCATGTCGTCGGCCAGGATTACGACGACGTTTGGCGCCGGCGACGAGGAGGGCGCCTCCGAGGTACAGCCCCCGAGCAGAAGCGAGAGCGAAAGGACGAGAAGCAAGAGGGAGGCCCGACCACTCATGGCGCAGTGTCGGCGATAGGAGACGGAGGGAGAAGGAACGTACAGAAAAGCAAGCACGACGGAGTTATGCAAAGATTCCGTGCACGGCGTCGTGGGCGCTGCCTGCTCCCCCCTACCCATCACCCGGTAGTCGGGGCGCGGCCGTCGGCTGCGTCGGCCCTGTCGACAGGGACGTTGCGTGCCCCGACCGCGTCTGTTACACTTTCTACCAGCACGGGACGGGGACACCGCGCCCACGCCTTTCACCTCCTCCCTTCTCAAGTTGCCCATTAGCCATGACGCGCATCGTGCAGGCCGCGCTTCTCCTCCTTGCGAGTCTCATCGGGGTCGGAACGCTTCTCCCGGAGGCCCACGCCCAGGAGCACTCTCCGAACATCGTCGTCCTCTTCGCCGACGACCTCGGGTACGGCGACATCGGCCCCTTCGGCCACCCGACCATCGACACCCCGCACCTCAACCGCATGGCGCGGGAGGGCATGCGGCTCACGCAGTTCTACGCCGCCGCCTCGGTCTGCACCCCGAGCCGGGCGGGGCTCCTCACCGGTCGCCTGCCGGTCCGCAGCGGCATGGCCAGCAGCGAGCGGCGCGTCCTCTTCCCCGACTCCCCCGGCGGCCTTCCCGACGCGGAGATCACCATCGCCGAGGCCCTCAAAGAGGAGGGCTACGCCACCGCGGCCATCGGGAAGTGGCACCTCGGCCACCTGCCCGAGCACCTCCCCCCCGAGCACGGCTTCGACCGCTACTTCGGGGTGCCCTACTCCAACGACATGGACACCGACGAGGACGGCGCCGAGGGGGTGCCGCTCGTCCGCAACAAGACCGTCGTCGAGCACCCGGCCTCCCAGCGCACCCTGACGAAGCGATACACCGAGGAGGCCCTCTCCTTCATCGAGGAGAGCGGGGAGCAGCCCTTCTTCCTGTACCTGCCCTACACCTTCCCGCACGTGCCGCTCTACGCCTCCGAGGAGTTTGAAGGCACCAGTGCCCGCGGCCTCTACGGCGACGTGGTCGAGGAGATCGACTGGAGCGTCGGGCAGATTCTGAGCATGCTCCGCGAGCGAGAGTTGGCTGAGAACACCCTGGTCGTCTTCACGAGCGACAACGGCCCGTGGCTCATCATGGACGAGGAGGGCGGCACCTCGGGCCTCCTCCGCGGCGGGAAGGGCTCGACCTGGGAGGGCGGGATGCGGGCGCCGACCCTCGCCTGGTGGCCGGGCACGATCGAGGGCGGGACCACGAGCGACGCGGTCGGCTCGACGATGGACCTGTTTCCGACGGCCCTCGAGCTGGCCGGGGCGGAAATTCCTGACGACCGGGTGATCGACGGGGAGAGCCTGCTGCCGGTGTTTTTGAATCCGGAGGCGGAGGGCCGGGACCACGTGTTCTTCTATCGGGGCGATCAGGTGTTTGCGGTGCGGCAGGGGCCGTGGAAGGCCCACTTCACGTCCCAGTCCGGCTACGCCGACGACCGCCGGCGGCACGACCCGCCGCTTCTGTACCACCTCGAGCGCGACCCCCGCGAGCGGTTCAACAAGGCCGACGAGCACCCCGAGGTGATCGCGGAGATTCGGGCACTGCTCGAGCGGCACCGCGAGACCCTCGACCCGCGCGAGGACCAGCTGGCCGAGACGTTCGAGGACGGGGCGCGCCTGCCGCTGGAAACCGCCTCGGGGGTCGAGGACGACTCGTCGCCCCAGTAGTCCCGATGGGGAGACGGGAC
>JAZKTD010000177.1:0-7169 GCA_036625705.1 Salinivenus sp. | reverse complement strand
CTGGAGGGGCTCGTCTCGAGCTACGACGAGCTGTCGGACGCCGTGCAGTACCTCGCCACGGAGGGAGGGCTCGACGACCTGAAGACCGTGGCCGACGTGCTCGGGTGCGACGACGAGGTGCGGGTGGCCCTCGACGCGGCTCTCGGCGACCTCGCCTCCTGCGTCGTCGTACCCACGGCCCAGGCGGCCCGCGCCGCCATCGACCGGCTCCGCGACGCGGAGAAGGGACAGGCCGCCTTCCTCGTGCTCGACCATCTGCCGGCCCCGGCGTCGAACGGGCAGGTCCCCGGCGACGCCACGCCCCTCCGTGCCGCGGTGCGCACCACGGACCCGGCCTACGATGGCCTCGCCGACGCGCTGCTGCGCGACTGCTACCTCACCGACACGCTTGAGGCGGCCGAGGCCGCCGCCGAGCAGGGCGACGGGTCGGCCCGCGTCTTTGCCCGCACCGGCGAGTGGGTCGACGGGCGCGGGGTCGTCAAGGGGGGGAGCCGCTCGGACGCCGTCTCCCCCGCCGCCAGCCGGCTGGGGCGCCGCGAGCAGCTGGAGCAGGCCCGCGAGCAGCTGGCGGCGCTCCGCCGGGCCTGCGAGGAGCAGGAGGAGACGGTGGCGGAGGCGCGCCGGGCCCGGGACGCCGTCGACCGCGAGGCGCGCCGGACGGCCGTGCAGGAGGCGGAGGCGGCCCTGTCCGAGGCCGAGACGGCCCTCGAGCGGTTCCGCTACGAGCAGGAGTCGATTGCGGAGCGGCGCGATGAGCTCCGGGCGCGCGCCGACGAGATTCAGGGCGAGCGTGCCGACCACGAGGCGCAGGCCGAGGCCCTTCGGGCGGAGGTGGAGGCGGGCCGGGAGACGGTCGAGTCCCTCCGACAGGAGCGGGCCGAGGCGGAGGAGGCCCTCGAGGAGGCCGAGGCGCGGGAGCGGGACGCCGTCGACGCCTTCAGCGACGCCCAGGTGGCGGCCGTCGAGGCCCGCAACCGGCTCGACAACCTGGAGCAGGACCTGGAGCGGGCCCGCGAGCGCATCGACGAGATCGACCGCGCCACCGACCGGCGCGCCCAGAAGATCGACGAGTACGAGGCCACGATCGAGGAGGCGCTCGACGCCCAGACGGCCCTCGACGAGCAGATCGAGGCGGTCCGCGAGGAGCGCGAGGCGCACGACCAGCAGGTGGAGACGGCCGAAGCGGCCCTGCAGGAGACGAAGGACGAGATTGCGGAGGTCGAGGCCGCGCTCCGGTCCCTCCGCCAGGACCGGGAGGCGGCCCTCAACCAGAAGAACGAGGCCGCCGTGCAGCTCGCCGAGGTCGAGACCCGCATCCAGGACGTGACCGAGAGCGTGCTCGCGGACTTCGACCGCAACCTCGCCGACGACCCCGTCGAGGTGCCCGAGGACTTCGACGAACAGGCGGCCCGCTCCGAGGTCAAGAGCCTCCGCGGCACAATCAACGCGCTCGGCGACGTCAACCCGCTCGCCCTCGAGGAGTACGAGGAGGAGAAGGAGCGCCTCGACTTTCTGGAGGAACAGAAGGCGGACCTGGAGGAGGCGGAAGAGACCCTGCTCGAGACCATCGAGGAGATCAACACGACCGCCGCGGAGCGCTTCTTCGAGACCTTCGACCAGATCAAGGACAGCTTCGGCGACATCTTCACCGAGCTCTTCGGGGAAGGGGCCACGGCGGAGCTCCAGCTCGAGGACCCGGACGATCCGATCGACTCGCCCATCGAAATCATCGCCAAGCCGCGCGGCAAGCGCCCCGTGACGCTCGACCAGCTCTCCAGCGGCGAGAAGGCCCTCACGGCCACGGCCCTGCTCTTCGCGATTTACCTCGTCAAGCCCAGCCCGTTCTGCGTGCTCGACGAGGTGGACGCCCCCCTCGACGACGCCAACGTGGAGCGCTTCATGAGCCTCGTCCGGCGCTTCGAGGACGACACGCAGTTCGTGCTCGTCACGCACAACCAGCGCACGATGGCGCTCTCGGACCGGATGTACGGCGTCACGATGGAGGAGCAGGGCGTCTCGAAGCTCGTGGGCGTCGAGTTCGACGAGGCGATGGAAATAACCGAGTAACCCGGGCGGGGGAACTGAACCGGTCGGGGCCTCCGTTCAGTCCCTGGAGGAGAGGGCCGACGGCCCGTCTCCGGTCGTGACCGCACTCCAAAACCTGCGACACCATGGGTTCGCCGCCGCGCTGGGTACTGCTTCTCGCCGTCGTCACGGTCATTGGGGGCCTCGGGATCGGGGCGTGGTTCTGGAGCGGCGAGGCGCCCTCCGCCCCGCCGACCGGGACCGAAGCGAGTGCCCCGAACGTTGCCACGTCCCCCGATACGGCTGCCCGGGCTCGGGCCGCGCCGCCCGAGGGCATGGTCCACGTGCCGGGCGGCTCCACGCGCATCGGCGTCGAGCGAACAGCCCTCCGGCAGATTTCGTCGGACCGCCCCGCCGGGCCCCGTCCGATGTGGGGGCGGGCGGCCACGCCGCCCTTTACCGCCGCGGTGGAGGCCTTCTTCCTCGACGTGCACCCCGTGACCGTGGCGCAGTTTCGGCGGTTCGTGGAGGCGACCGACTACACGACCCAGGCGGAGCGCTTCGGGAACGGCGGCGTGCTCGACACCGACGCCGGGCGGTGGCGGCTCGTGGACGGCGCGACCTGGCGACGCCCCCGCGGCCCCGACGCCCCCCCGGCGACGGACGACCACCCCGTCACGCAGGTCTCGTGGAACGACGCCCAGGCCTACTGCGAGTGGGCGGGCAAGCGCCTGCCGACCGAGGTCGAGTGGGAGCACGCCGCCCGGGACGCCCGGAACGACCGAAGCTACTGCCCCTGGGGCGGAGACTGTAGCCGAGAGAACCGGATTGCAAACGCCAACACGTGGCAGGGGCGCTACCCGACCCGCAACACCGAGGCCGACGGCTACCGCTACACCGCCCCGGTCGGGGCCTTCGACACCACCGCGCTGGGGCTCACGGGCATGGCCGGAAACGTGTGGGAGTGGACCTCGAGCTGGTACCGGCCCTACAGTCGTCGCAACGTGCCCCCCACCTCGAAGGAGAAGCGAGAGCGCGTGCAACGGGGCGGCTCCTTCCTCTGCCACGAGTGCGGCGGCTACCACGTCTTCGCCCGCTCGCACTCGACCCCCGAGACGTCGCTCTTTCACGTCGGCGTGCGGTGCGCCAAAGACGTCCCGTCCGGGTGACAGGGCAACTGTATCTTGGGGGCTGAAGCGAGCGATAGAGGCGCACGGGCCCTCTCCGTTCCGACGGTGCTCGGAACGAAAGGACGAATGGGCGCACGCCGACAGCGGTCGGGATACTTCCTCCTTTCAGTCGGGGCGGTCGGCGGCGTCCTTGCGTTTGGGGCCGGCTCGCCCGGACATTGGAGGCATGGGTTCAACACTCCGGTCTTCCCAAACGGTCTCCGTCACCCCATGTCTCTCTGTGCCCGTCCGACGGGGGGCTCGTGGTCCCGCTCCCCGCTCCTCGTTCTCGTCCTGCTCGTCGGCATCGCCGCGAGTGCGTCCACACTGAAGGCCCAGACAGCGGACGCGCCCCCGAACGTCGTCATCCTCTTCACCGACGACCAGGGCTACGGCGACCTCAGCAGCTACGGCCACCCGACGATCGAGACGCCGAACATCGACGCGCTCGCCGAGGAGGGCACCCGCTTCACCGCGTTTACGACCGGCGCCTGGTGCGTCCCCTCCCGCACCCAGCTGCTGACCGGCCGCTACATGCCGCGCGTCGACTTCGGGGGCGGGACCGGGTCCGACGGAGAGGGCGGCCTGCCGGACTCGGAGGTCACCCTCGCGGAGGCGCTGAATGAGGCCGGCTACGCGACCGGCATGGCCGGCAAGTGGCACCTCGGGTACCAGGAGGACCGCTTTCTGCCCCCGAATCAGGGCTTCGACTCCTGGTTCGGGCTCCCCTACTCGAACGACTACCGGAAGCCGTGGGTGCAGACCGAGGAGCCCCTCGCCCTGTACCGGGGCACCGAGATCGTCGAGCATCCGATCAACCAGAACACCCTCACCACCCGCTACACCGAGGAGGCGGTCTCCTTCATCGAGGAGGAGGCCGGCGGGGAGCAGCCCTTCTTCTTCTACCTGGCCTACAACATGCCGCACCTCCCGATCCACACGACCGAGCGGTTCCGGGGGCAGTCCGAGGCGGGCCTCTACGGGGACGTCATCGAGACGATCGACTGGAGCGTCGGGCAGGTGCTGTCGGCCCTGGAGGCGCAGGGCGTGGCCGACAACACGATCGTGTTCTTTGCCTCCGACAACGGCCCGTGGCTGAACCTGCCGGACCGGATGCTGCAGGCAGGCAACAAGCCCTGGCACGCCGGCTCGCCGGGGCCGTTGCGCGGCGCGAAGGCCACCAGCTACGAGGGCGGGGCGCGCGTGCCGGCGATGATCCGCTGGCCTGGGCGCGTCGAGGCGGGCGTCGACACCGATCAGATGGTGGCGAGCCCCGACATCTACCGCACCCTCGTCGAGGTGGCGGGGGCGGAGCTGCCCGACCACCCCGTCGACGGGCACAACCTGATGCCGTTTCTGACGGGGGAGACCGAGGAGAGCCCACGCGAGCGCTACTACTACTTTCTCGGCGAGTTGGAGGCGATGCGGGAGGGGCGGTGGAAGCTGCGGGTGGCCGGGGACACGACCCAGCTCTTCGACCTGCAGAACGACCCGGCCGAGCGCTTCAACCGGGCCTCGGGCCATCCCGAGCGTGTGGAGGCGATGCGGGCCCGGATGGAGGCGTTTGCCGACTCGGTCGGCACGACCCTGCCCGAGGAGTGAGGCGCCGGTCCCTGACGGTGCACTCGCCGACGTTGCATCTTGTCCGGCGCGTCGACAGGTTGGCTCGTGTCCGCCCCGACTCGCCCGTTTCGTCACGTCCCCTGCCGGCGCCATGACCCTGCTTCGAAGCGCTTTCACGCTCCTTCTCGTCTGCCTGCTCGTCGCGCCGCGGGGCCCCGCGGCGGCGCAGTCCCACACCCTGCAGTCCGAGCACCTGGCGATCACGCTCACCGAGGAGCCCTACGGCTTCGAGGTGCGGGCGGCCGAGAGCGGAGACGTCCTCCTGACCCACGCCGAGACGGCGTTCCGGCAGGGCGTCCTGTCGCAGCGCGTGACCGAGGCCTACGACGTCGAGGTGGACGGGCGGCGCCTGACGGCCAAGCTGGCCCTGACCCAGCTGGCGCGGCCCGCCACCCTGCGGCTCTCCCTGACCCGGGACCGCCGGGCCACCCTCACGCTGGACCACCCCGCGCCCGACGCGTCGGTGCGCGTCGCCTTCGAGGACGACGGCCAGCACTACTACGGCCTCTGGGAGCACGCCCACGGCGGCGGGCTCGACAACCGCGGCGTGGCCCACGCCCTCGTGGGGAAGGACTACCAGCACGACCAGGTGTACGCCGCCTCCGTCCGCGCCCCCTTCTACATGATGTCCAACGGCCTGGGCGTCTACGCCGAGACGCAGGCCTCCGGGCACTACGCCGTCGCCCGTGCCGACACGACCCGGCTCCGGTTTCAGACCGGCAGCCTCACGTACCACCTCCTCTACGGCCCCTCCTACAAGCGCATCCTCCGCGAGTACAACCGGCTGGCGGGGCCGCCCGAGATGCCGCCGCTCTGGGCGATGAGTTCGATCTGGTGGCGGGACGATCATCACAACATCCCCCCGCAGGTCGACGTCGCCAACGCCCAGGCCCTCCTCGAGCGCGACGTAGCGTTCCTTCAAGAGCAGCGGTTCCCGGCGTCGACGATGTGGATCGACCGGCCGTTCACGACCGGCGAGTGGGGCTGGGGCGGAAAGGAGTTCGGGCCCTCCTTCCCCGATCCGGACGCCATGGCCCAGACCCTGCGGGAGAACGGGATGCACCTGCTCTACTGGATCACCGGCCGCACGGCCCACGAGCTCAGGGATGGGATCGCCGAGCAGGGCGGCCTCTTTCGGGGCTACACCGACCACCCCTCCGGCGACCTGCGCCAGACGGACGTGTATCTTCACTACAAGGACTTTCTCGACAGCCTGGCCGGCGACGTGCAGCTGCCGTCCGGCGAGACCGGGGTGTACGGCTACAAGATCGATCGCGGCGGGGAGGACGAGATGCCGGACTCGTTGATCAACCGGCAGGTGACCCTCTTCAACCGCGCGGCCCACGAGCAGATGCAGTCCCGACGGCTGTCGGGAGAGAACTTCTTCATCTTCGCCCGGAGCCTGCACGACAAGAGCCGCCGCTGGGTCGCCCACTGGAACGGCGACCCGCGCGACACCTTCCAGGGGCTTCGCACTTCGATCAAAAACGGCCTCCGCTCCGGCCTCCTGAACGTGCCGATGTGGGGCTCGGACACCGGCAGCTACGACAAGAACCCGAGCAAGGAGCTCCTCCTGCGGTGGATCGGGTTCAGCACCTACTCGCCGATGATGGAGTTCATGCTGGACGGCCGCGACCAGTGGTATTACGGCGGCGACGCTCAGGTCCTCGAGGTGACGCGCGAGGCCACGCAGACCCACCACGACCTCATCCCCTACACCCGGTCGGCGCTCCACCGGGCGCACCGGACGGGCGTGCCGGTGATGCGGGCCATGCTGCTGGAGGCGCCACAGGACCCGAGGGTGGTGGACATGTGGGATCAGTTCTTCTACGGCCCCCACCTGCTCGTCGCCCCGGTCTCCCGGCCGGGCGTGCAGGAGCGAGAGGTGTACCTGCCCGAGGGGCGGTGGCTGAACTACAACGACCGAACGACCGTGGAGCGGGGCGGCCGCACGGTGACCGAGCCGGCCCCGCTCGGCACGGTCCCCCGGTTCGTGCCGGAAGGGGCCATCATCCCGCGCGGCAACATCCTGGAGGCCAACCAGCGCTGGCTCGAGGACTGGCAGCCCGCGCTGCGCATCGAGGTCTTTCCGGCCCGCTCGGAGACGACGACGTTCGACTACTACACCGGCGAGCAGGTGCGCACCCTCACCAGCCGCGTCACGGAGGAGGGCCTCGAGGTGTCGTTCGAGGCCCTCGACCACGACGGACGCCTCGAGATCTACGCCGAGGACGTCGAGACGGTCATCCGCGACGGCGAGCCGCTCCCGGCGTCCGCCTACGAGTACGACGCCGAGCAGGGCCGGCTCGTCGTCCCCTTCTCCGGGGCCACCACGGTGCGCCTGCCGGGGGC
>JAZKTD010000176.1:0-7171 GCA_036625705.1 Salinivenus sp. | reverse complement strand
ACGTCCTCGAGCACAAAGTTGCCGTAGAAGAAGGCCCGGTCCCGGGCGTGGAGGGCATTCGCCCGCTCCGGTCGGGGCACCAGACGGTCCGCCATCGAGGCCGGCCGCGACCGCGGGACGAACAGGTTCCAGTACGCCAGCCGGCCGCCCGGCCGCCCGACCCGCACCAGGTGATCGAGCATCCGGTGGTAGTCCTGCTCGGCGACGTACTCGAACACGTCGCTCAGATTGAAGCGATCGATCGTGTTCGCGTCCTGCTGCTCCAGGGAGTCCTCCAGGGAGGCGTGGACCCAGGTGAGGCGGTCGAGGCGGTTCCGGATCGTCTCGAAGTGCTCGCGGCGGAGGGCCCGCGGCCGCGCAGTTCGGTGGCGCCCCGTCAGGATCCACTGCAGGTAGGGATTGTCCGCCGGATCGAGCTCCGTCAGGGCGTATCGGGCCCGGTCGAGGAGGCGGTCGGCGACGCGGCCCTCCACGTGCGCGAAAAAGTCGGGCTCGCGACCCAGGCGGCTCATCACGAAGCGGGAGAAGAAGACCCGGAAGGCCGCCCGCCACCGCCAGTGGTCCCACCGTTCGTCGTAGAAGCGCCGCCGCTCCTCCGGTGGGCCGCCCGCCAGGAGGCGCCGGACCGTCTCGTCCGACTGGATCCACGGGAGCACCCACCGGCGGAAGAGCCGGAAATACTGCTCGAACTGCCCGGCGGCCCCGATCCCGCGCTCGATCCACTCCGGGTGTGCGTCCCAGAAGCGCCGCGCCCCCGCGTCCATGGCGGCCCGGCACCGGTCGTAGAGCGCGGCGCGACGATCGCTGGGGCGGGACCCGATCAACTCGAGGAGTTCGCCGTGCGTCAGCCGCCGGTACGCCGCCACCCGTAGCGCCAGGCACGCCAGTTGCGCGGCGCTCGTGTCGATCGCGACCACGCGGGCCGGATCCTGCGTCAGCAGCGCCAGCGCGTTGTCGCCCGCCGAGGCGATCGAGAGGCAGGTGTCGCCCGGCTGCACGTCGAGCCCCTCCACCAGTACGTCGGCGTCCTCCCAGCACTGCGCGTACCGGAGGCCGTCGGGGTCGGGCGGGGAGGCGTCGCGGGCCTCGTCGACAGGAGTAATCGTTTCTGTCTCATTCATGACTGATGTCGTTGGATCAGTTGGGGAGCGGGCCGGCTGCATTTTCAACTGCAGTTTCGACTGAGGGAAAATCCGAGTCGAGCGTCGCATTCGAAACCGAACAGCGAAAAGCCTCGCGCTTCACTTCTCACGCCTTCACGCATCACTCTTCAGGCCTCACGCGCCCCGAGACGAGCAATGAGGGCAGGAAAAACCGTCAGATCCACGGCCAGTGCCAGGCCAATGCCAAGCGCCGTCAGGCCCCCGAACCAGACCACGGACTTGACCTGGGCGAGCATGAGCACGAGCACGCCGCCTCCAATCACGCAGGTGGTCGTCACGAGCATGGGGCCGCCGGTCCGGGCGGCCCGTCGGATGGCGGACGCCGCCGCGAGCCCCTGGTCCCGCCCGACGGTGTAGCGGTGCAGCAGGTGCACGGTGTCGTCGACCACGAGCCCGAAGAGGACCGCCGCGATGGTGACGGTGGCCACGTCGAGCGGGAGGCCGACCCCGCCCATCACGCCCAGCGTCAGGAGCACGGGGAGCACGTTGGGGACGATCGCCAGCAGGGCCGCCCGCACGGAGCGGAACAGCCCCCCGATGGCGAGGAGGATCACGGCGAGGGCCAGGCCGAACGTCCAGAGCTGCGACTGGACCACGAGCGTCATGATGCGCACGTAGAGCGGCAGGTAGCCGGTGGCCTCCACGGACACCCCGTCGGGCAGGGCCGCCGCCTCGGTCACGGCCCGGATCGCGCGGCCGAGGCCGTCGGCCGACTGCATGGGCACCCCGAACGTGACGCGCAGCTGATCGGGGTGCGCCGCCAGGTCCTCGACGTACGGCACCTCGCCTGCGCCGAGCTGCGTCAGCGTTTCGATCCGTTCCGGGCGCTTCGGGATCGTCGGGCCGCGCCCGGCCGCGGCGCCGTGGAGTCGACGGAGGCCGTCGACCGCCGAGTAGCTCCACCCCACCGCCCCGGTCTCGACCGCCGCTCGCTCCCAGTCCTGCACCGCCTCGAACACGCGCGGCGCAAGCACGGTCGCCGGGCCGCCGGGGGCCGAGTCGGCGTGCACCACGAACTCCAGCGGCGCGTACGGTCCCAGTTCCCGTTCGATGAGGCGCGCGTCCTGCCGCACCGTGTGGTCGCGGGGGAGGTACCCGATCGAGTTCGTGTCGACTGTGATGCGGGAGACGCCCCACCCGGCGGCGAGGGTGAGCAGGACGGCGCCCCCGAGCACGACCCGGGAGTGGTGGAGGCTCGCTCCGACCGTCGCGTCGATCAGCTGCCGCAGTCCCCGGCGGTCGGACGACACGGGGAGCACCGCCTCGTAGGCCAGTCCCCACGTGCACCCGACCAGGGCCGCGAGGAGCCCGAAGAGCAGGCCCAGCGCCGAGAAGAGGCCGAGGTGCCGCACCA
The DNA here is from genome assembly GCA_036625705.1 of Salinivenus sp. Taxonomy (GTDB): domain Bacteria; phylum Bacteroidota; class Rhodothermia; order Rhodothermales; family Salinibacteraceae; genus Salinibacter. Next base: position 4,654 of record JAZKTD010000176.1, on the reverse strand, counting down.
CCGGCATCGGGCTGGCCCCGAGCACGGCGAAGCCGAGGGCGGTGGTGAGCGTCGTGACGCCGCAGGGCCGCAGCAGAAAGCCCACGGTGCGCACCGCCCGCTCGCGGGGCGACAGGGCGTCGGGCAGCTCGGCGGCGTGGCGGAGGAGGTGCACGCAGTCGGCCGTGCAGATGACCAGCACGAGGGTCGGCATCACGAGGGTCACCGTGTTGATGGCGAGGCCCGCCCATCCGTAGGCCCCCATCAGCCAGACGGTCGCCACCCCGACGACCCCGAGCGTGAGCAGCACCGGGGCCACCCGCCGGAAGAAGCCCCAGAGCAGCAGGAAGATGAGCGCGTTCGCCGCCAGAAGAACGAGCATCGAGTCCTGCGTCGAGGCCTGGTTGAGCGCACGCAGGATGACCCCGACCCCGGCGCGGTGTCGACGGACGTCGGTGTCCCGCAGCGTCCGGTCGAGGGTCTCCTCGATCCGCCCGAGGATTACGTCGCGCCGCCCGTCGATCTGGTCGTTCGGCCGCATCCGGGCGAGCACCGCCGCCATCGTGCCGTCGTCGTTGACGAACCGGGCGTAGAGCGTCGAGTCGGCGTCCAGGATGTGGGCGCGAAGCGACCGCGCCTGCTCGGCGGAGAGCCGCCCGTCCGGCACCAGGGCCACCGGCTGCGGCCCGGCCAGCCCCACCCGAACGCGCGTCATCGTCGCGAGGGACTGCACCGACGCGACGCCCTCCACCGAGCGGAGCGCGCGGGTGGCCTCTTTCAGAATCTCCAGCCCCCTCGGCGTGAGCATGCCCTCCTCGCGCCGCAGGGCAATCAGGACCGTCTCGTCGTTGCCGTAGGTCTCCTGGAACGACCGGTACGTCGTGAGGGCCGGGTCGCCCTCCACAAACCAGCGCTGGATCGAGTTGTCGACGGAGACGCGGAGCGCGGGGACGACCGCCGCGGCCGCCAGGAGCAGACACGCGCCCAGGGCGGCCCAGCGCCAGTCGTAGAGCCCGCCGGCGATTCGCTCGGATGTCGATGCGTTCCGTTCCATGGCGATCAGCAAAGTCGGAGAGGATGCCGTCGTCTGCCGCGGCCCAGCACGACCGCGGACGGCCGACGGCGGACCGCGGTCACAGGGGCGGGCGGGAGCCGGTCATGCGAGCGGGCTGTCCTCGGACCGACCCTCCGACACCCGCTCCACGACGCCGCTCGTCCCGTCGAGCCGCACCACGTCGCCGTCGTCGAGCCACTCCGTGAGGCCGGGCAGGGACACGACCGCCGGCAGCCCCATCTCGCGGGCCACGATGGCGGCGTGGGACAGGAGGTTCCCCTGCTCGACGAGGAGCCCCCGGCACGCGGCGAAGAGGGTGATCCAGCCCGGGTCCGTGCGCTTGGCCACCAGGATCTCGTCGCCGTCGAGCGTTACGTCGCGGGGCGTCTCCACCACGCGCACCGGTCCCTCTACCGTCCCCGGGCAGCAGCCCAGCCCCGTCCGGTGGGCCGATGCGTCGTCGTCGGGCGTCTCACGTTCCGGCTCGATGAGGTCGTGGGCGTGCACCGCCCCCCGTGTCCGGAACCGATCCGGCGGGGGCGGCGCCTCCTCGCGGTAGCGCTCAAACTCGGCCCGCCGGGCCTCCACGAGGGCCTGCAGGTCGGTCGTCGACGCCGTGCCCTCCACAACGCCCAGGATCTCGTCCACCTCCAGGTAAAACACGTCCCGCGGGGCGTCGAGCAGGCCCTCCGCGTGCAATCGGCGGCCCATCTCCACGAAGATCCGACGGCACACGCCGAAGACGCGGGTGCGCTCGAACCGGAGGTTTTCGCGGTCCGCCACGCGCTGCCGGGCGTGCCCGAGCACCCACTGCGCCACCCATCGCCGCAGCGGACGGCCCGCAAGTTCGTCCTGAAGCCGCTCCTCCGCTTCTTTGCGCAGCCGCTCCTCCGTGGCGCCCACCGGGGGCGGGTCGGTCTCCTGCAGCCGCCGCGCCAGCCGCCCCACGCCCCGATACAGCGGCATCGGGTCGTCGCGGAGGGTGGGGCTTTCCAGTTTCAACTCGTCGAGGCATCGGTCACTGAAGCGGTCGAGATAGGCCTCGAACGCGGCTTTAAGGTCCGGGTGCGCGTCGAGACGGCGTCGAATGGCCGAGCGCGGTCCGCTGCGTAGCGTCTCGACGAGCACCTCGTGTCCAGCCGCCTGTTCGGCCATCTCGCGCATGCGCCGGGCCGGCTCGGTGCTCACCACCTCGGCGTGGCCGGTGAGCAGGTTGTTGTGGAGGTTCACCGGGTCGTCGACGTCGGTCCACGCCTCCACGATGCGCTTCGAGAGGCCGTGGAAGATCATGGCGAAGAAGTCGTTCGCGATCGGCACGTCCCACTGCGCCAGCAGCTGCTCCTCCAGGTCGCGGTAGTAGTCGGCCAGCTCGTCGAGTCGCATCTGGGCGAGGCCCGGCTCGGGCGGGGCCAGCACCTCGTCGAGGTGATCGAAGAACTGCTCGATGCGTCGGGGCAGCCGCCGGTGCTGGAGGAGTAGGCGCCCCGCCGAGCGGAGCAGGGTGGCCCCGTCGGTGAGCCACTCGGCCCACGACGCCGGCTCGTCGTCCGGCAGCAGGTCGTCCGACAGGCGCTCGTCCACGCCCATCATGTCCTCCATGAACGCCCGGTTGAACTGGAAGCCCGGCAGCAGCGAGAGGGAGTCGTACCAGCTGAGCAGGTTGTAGTAGATGCGCCCCCGGACGAGGCCGATCATGGTGCGGAACGTGTCGGCCCGTTCCTCAATCGTGGACTGCGGCACGCCCATCACGCGGTAGAAGCCGCGGTAGACCTGCTCGTAGGCGTGGCGGGCGAAGGAGAAGGTGAGCGGGGTCGTGACGCCGCTGTAGCTCTCGGCGATGTTGCTGTTGTCCCACACGCGGACGGGGCCGTCGGGGTCGGGCCGCCCGGCCAGCCGAGTGACGGGACGCGACTGGAGCAGGTAGAGCGTGTCGTCGGCCCACGCCCACTCGATGTCCTGCGGGCGGCCGAAGTGGCGTTCGGCCCGGCGCGCGAGGTCGGCCACGGCGCGGGCCTCATCGTCGCTCAGCACGGGACGGGCCCCCTTGTCGAGCGTCTCCCACCGGAGCCCCCCCTCTGCGGTCGGCGCGGGACGGGCGGCCCGAGACTGTGGACGAACCGAGCGGTCCCGGATCGCGCCCGTCCGGTCCACGCGGTAGGTGTCCCCGTCCACGTCCCCGTCGACGAGGGCGGTCCCCACCCCCTGGACGGCCGACACGACGGCTACACCCCGCCGTCCGGACGACGGATCGGCGCTGAAGGCCACGCCGGCCCGGTCGGGGCGCACCATGCGCTGAAGGAGGACGGCCGGGGGCGTCGGCACGGGCGGCAGCCCCTGCGCGCGGCGGTAGTCGAGGACGGACGGCCGGAACGCCGAGCGCCACACGTCGGCCACGCGGGCGGGCACCTTCGCCGGCGGGACGAAGAGGAAGCTCTCCAGCTGCCCCGCAAATGAGTGCTCGGCGGCGTCCTCGTCGAGGGCCGACGATCGCACCGCGACGCGCCGCTCGTCGGGCGGCGTCCCGTCGTCGAACAGCGTGTCGACCGCGGCCGAGAGCGCCCGCCGGACGGCCGCCGACGGCGTCAGGTCGTCCAGCGCGCCGTCGAGCGGCGGCCCCTCGTCGAGCCGGCGGCGCTGGGCGTCGGTGAGGCTCTCGGTGCAGGCCCCCGGCGCGAGGACGATCCACTCGGGCACCGGGAGGTCGGCCTCGTGGAGCCCGGCGAGGGCCCGGGCCTTGCCCCCAATTCGGTCCGACGCGGACGCCTCGGACGGCGCGACGAGGTAGTCGGACTTCGGCGGTGCGGTCGAGGTCGTTGGTCTGCTCATCGGCCTGTGCGGAGTCGTTGGGAAAAGCATGTCGGCGCAATGCATCCGCGTCCTCGGCGGTCTACGTCATCACCGGAAGCAACCCCACGCTGCCGTAGAGGAGCAGAAGCCAGATTCCGGAGATCTGCTCGACGGACTCGGCCCGGTCCGGCGTCGGGCGCCGCAGGAACCGCAGGGCGACGACGACGGCCCCGACCAGGGCGACCCCCAGAATGCCCGCTCCCGTCGGCGCTCGCCCCACGGCCCCCGCCGCCCCGACCGCCAGCCCGCTGGCCAGGAGCATCGCGAGGAGCCACGCCGACACCGCACGGGGGCGGCCCCACACCTTGCTGTAGGTCTCCACGCCCGTCCGCTCCCCGTCCGGCGCGCGGATCTTGCGCCCGATCTCGAAGACGAGGCCTCCGCCAAAGCTCGCGCCGAGAAACCAGGCGAAGCTCACCGGGGGCACGGCGCCCGCCGCGGCCCAGTCGGCCCCGGCGGCGAGGAGCGCAATGCCGGGCATGATGACCATGTGCGAGAGCATGTAGAGCGTGGGGCGCTCATCGAGCCAGTCGGGCACGAAAAACTCGACGCACATGAGCCCGAACCAGGCCCACGTTCCCAGCAGCACGAGGAGGAGCGTCGCGTCGACCCACGCCGCCAGTCCAAGCTGAACGGCCGCGGCCGCCGCCCCTGCGGCTCCGAGCTCCCGGAGACCGATCAGCCCCCGCGGCACGGGGCGCTCCGGGCGGTACCGGCGGTCCTTCTCGAGGTCCTTGAACTCGTCGGCCACCCGCAGCAGGAAGAAGAACAGCA
>JAZKTD010000175.1:0-7212 GCA_036625705.1 Salinivenus sp. | reverse complement strand
GCGCCGTGGGGGGACGTGATTGCCTGCGAGGACGGATCGGGGACCGACACGCTCGTCGGCATCACGCCGGACGGGCGCTTCTACACGCTCGGCCGCAACGCCATGAGCGACTCGGAGCTGGCCGGGGCCGTCTTTTCCCTGGACGGGAGCACCCTCTTCACGAACATCCAGCATGAGGGCCTCACGCTGGCCATTACGGGACCGTGGCCCCGCGGCGGCCGATCCGCCTGAGGCCGAATCCGCCCGCAGGAGTCGGGCAGGGAAGGAGGGACGGATCGACGGATGAAGGGACGACGGAACGTCCACCCCTCCACACGTCCTCGCGTCCATCCTTCAACGAAGCATGCAATCCCTACCGGGTCGCCTACGGGGCCGACCCGGACGCCTCGAGGGCGGGCACCTCCACCGTGAGCCCATCGTAGGCCAGCTGGATGTCGTCGGGAAGGCGGGCGTTGGCCTCGGCGTGGCGCACGCTGTGGGTCATGTGCACGAAGTAGGTCTCCCGCGCCCCGACGCGGCGGGCCGTTGCCACGGCCTCCTCGAACGAGAAATGCGTGGGGTGAGACCGGGGGCGCAGGGCGTCGAGCACGAGCACGTCGACGTCCTGCAGGCCCTCGTAGCTGGGCTCGGGGATCCGGCTCACGTCGGTCAGGTACGCAAAGCCGCCGATGCGGTAGCCGTAGACCGGCATCTCGCCGTGGTAGAGCAGGATCGGGTCGACGGGGACCGGAGCGGCGTCGTCATATCGGCTCGGGACCTCGAACGGGCCGTCCACGACCCGGATCGATACGTTGGCGGCGCCGGGGTAGGGGTCGCTCCCAAAGATGTAGTCGTAGTTGCGGCGCAGCACGGCGGCCGTGTCCGGGTGCGTGTAGCACGGCATCGTCCGCCTGTTGTCGAAGAAGAAGGGCCGCAGGTCGTCGAGGCCGACGACGTGGTCGAAGTGGTGGTGCGTGTAGCAGACCGCGTCGATGCGGTCGACGTCCTCGCGGAGCGCCTGCTGCCGGAAGTCCGGGCCCGTGTCGACGAGGAGGCCCATGTCGCCGACCCGCACGTAGCAGGCACAGCGGGTCCGGGTGTCGCGGGGATCGTCGGAGGTGCAGACCTCGCACCCGCAGCCGAGGACGGGGACGCCCGTGGACGTGCCGGTGCCGAGGAGGGTCACCGTGAGGGGCGGCGTCGACGTGTGGCGCCCGGGTGAGGCCCCGGCCACGACGGTGCCGGCGTCGAAGGAGGAGGACTCGTCGTTACTGGTCGGCATGAGGGGCCTCCGCCGCGGCGTCGGTGGCGGCCCAGGTCTCTTCGAGGGCTTGACGCACGGCCGGCTTCAGGTAAATGGTGTCGAGGGGGGCCTCTCGGAGCGCCTCCGCCATCACGACGAGCTGCGTTTCGGGCTGGTGGCGCTTGTTGAGCATGATGAGCTCCTCGTCCCCCACCACACAGCGTCCGCCCCGGAAGTTGCCCTTCTCGGCGCGCACCTCAAGCCCGAGACGGCGGGCCACGTCCTCGAGCTCTTCGATGATGGTGGTCGTGTCCATGTTCGGGCGATCAGAAGCTGGTCCGGCGGGCCGCGGGCGGCGTCGGTCTTCCCCTCATTCCGTCGTCCCCGGTCGGTTGTTCCGGGCCGAGAGGCGGCGGCCGCTATCCGTCCGAAAGCACCTCGCCCTGCTCGTCCACGACCCGGAATGTCATCGGTTCGAGGTCGTCGTCCGGCTCGAGATGGACACGCACGAGGTGGTCCATGAACCAGCGCGTCGGATAGCTCGGGACCGGGCGTTGCAGGAAGGCCGCCGTGAAGGGGTGAACCCGCAGCGTGATGGACCGGTGCCGGTCACGATGGTCGGTAATCCACTGCTCGACAGTCTCCACGAACGCATGGGGCGAGACCGTGTCGGCCGCGGGCTCCACGGAGGCGCGAGGCGCGGAGGCCTCTCCGTCGCCGGCGGGCGGGGGGTCGCCGGCGGGCGGGGCCTGCTGCTCCTGCTTGGCGCTTTGGGCCTGGGCGCGGGCCTCCTCCACCTGCTGCTCCAGCGCGCGAATCTTTTCCCGAAGGCGCTCGACCTCCTCCGGCGCCGTCTCCTCGCCGGTCTCCTCCTTCAGGCGCTCGACCTCCTGCTCCCGCTGCTCGACCTTTTGCTCGAGTCGTTGAATCTTGCGCTCGGCCCGTCGCAGCTTCTCGGGGTCCTCCCCGCCGTCGTCCTCGTGCGAGGACGAGCCGTCGGCCGAGGAAAAGGTGGTCGTGATGCTCGGGCGCAGGCGCTGCCGGGTAATCTCGACGAGGCCAAAGTCGCTCATCGGCAGCACCTTCGTGATGGCCCGGTCGTCGGCAAAGCCATCCTCGAGTTCATCGTAGACCTTCTTCTTGTCCGTGTCGCGCTCCAGGTCGATGAAGTCGACCACGATGATGCCCCCGAGGTCGCGAAGCCGGATCTGGCGCGCGATGACGCGGGCCGCCTCCAGGTTCACGTTCAGGGAGTTTTCGGCCTGCGACTTGCCCTTCCCCGAGCGGCCGGAGTTCACGTCCACGACGTGCATCGCCTCGGTCTGCTCGATGAAGAGGTACCCACCGGAGGGCAGTTCCACCCGGTCCTTGAAGGCGCGGTCGGCCCCCTGCTGGATGCCGGCCGCCTCAAAGATCGGGGCGTCGCCGTCGTGCAGCTCCACCCGGTCGACCATGGCCGGGGCCACGGCCCGCACGTAGCTTCGTATGCTGTGGAAGAGCGACTCGTGGTCGACGAGCAGGCGGTCGTACTCCTCCGAGAACTGGTCGCGGATGATCGAGGAGGCCATGTCGACGTCCTCGTGCACGAGGGCCGGGGCACTGGGCTTCTCCTGCAACCGGTTCTCGACCCGGCGCCACCGCTCCATGAGCAGTTTCAGGTCCTTGTCCAGCGACTTGGCGTCGCGGTCCTCGGCCACGGTGCGGACGATCACCCCAAAGTTGTCGGGCACCAGGCTGCCGGCCAGCGCCTGGAGGCGCCGCCGCTCCTGCTCCTCGGTAATCTTGCGCGAGACGGCGACGTAGTTCTGAAGGGGCACCAGCACCAGAAACCGGCCGGCCAGCGACAGGTCCGTGGAGATGCGGCTGCCCTTGTTCGAGATCGGCTCCTTCGTGATCTGGACGAGAATCTCCTCGCCCCGATTGAGCAGATCGGAGGGCCGCTTGTCCCAGTCCTTCCCTCCCCTCGGCACGTCGATCGCCTCGACCTTGGGGGTGTCGAGCTGGAGGTACTTGATCAGATAGGGCAGGTTGTCGGACAGGTCCGAGAAGTGGAGAAATGCGTCCTGCTCCTGCCCGATGTCGACGAAGGCAGCCTGGATGCTGGGCATCACCTTGCGGATGCGCCCGAGGCACAGGTTGCCGATGGTGCGCTTGTTTTCGGCGTCTTCGATGTACAGCTCGGCGAGCTTTCCGTCCTCGACGATTGCGATTCGGGTCTGGGACTCGCCGACATTAACGACTATTTCTTTGGACATATGTGGGGGGTGGGCGTGCGGCGCGGGCACCGGGGGCCAGCCCGGACGTCGCAGGCGCGACCGGCGCGTCAAACGAGCGCGGTCGAACGAGGACGATGCCCTGCTCGTCGCGGAAGACGTCGGGGGGCAGGGCGGCCCCGGGCCGGAGGACGGTCGGACAGCGGTTCCGCTGTGCGGAACCCCAACCGTGCACCGGCGGCGGTGCCGAAACGTTCAGGCACGCGTTGAGTCGTGAGCATTGAGTGCGAGCGGGAGCCACCCGGTCGTGGGTGGCCGTGTGGCGGGAGGCCGGTGGACGGCGACCACTCGTATTGCCGAAGCGGTCGGGCGTCGAGCCTCGGCCGCGGAGGGACGGACCGCGCGTCTGCAGTGCAGGGCGATCGGTCCGTGCCGGCGGGAGCGCCGGGAGCACCTGCGGCCAGGTCGTGGGCCGTCCGGAACGGCCTCCCACCTGTGCAAAAGTAGTGTGTAAAATTCCATAGGGGATATTGGCTTCCGGACGCAAATGATCCCGGCCCCCGAAGGTTCGCCCGCCGGGCCTCGGCCCCAGCCCCGCGACTCGCCGCGCCGATCCCCCGAGCGAGGGACGGAAATTCTGGTGCCTATGGGGGAGAGCGGAGCGTACAGGGGAGCCGACCGTTCAGGCCCCCCACTGCGGACGGTTCTGTCCGTGTTCGGGTGAAACGGAACTGGCCGTATCTGCACGAAGCCGAAGGCCGTAGACGGAGGGCACGCGTCGAAGACGACGCAAAGAACGGCGACGGTCCGCCTGTGAGCCCAGCACGGGTCGCCGGGCCGGCTGTGGCGCCCCGTGAGAGGAAACCCATGCCGGGGTCAAGCTTTTCCCTAGTAGAACGTAGAATCTTCCCGGCACTCGGCCCCGACCGCGGAGGTCTCCTCCTCGCGGGAGGGACGACGCCGGAAGCGGTTTTCCGTCGACGAGGCCGCCCCTCGTCTTCGCCTGTCGCCGCCGAAGGGCGACGCGCCCACCCGGCACGGCACGCATCTTCTACACTCAGTTCCGACACCGACCGGACTACGCACTTATGCCTGACCAAAACGTGAAAGAGTTGACAACTGACGACGCGCCGATCAAGGCGCGCGGGCTCGAAGGCGTCATTGCACTCGAGTCCGAGCTCTCCTCCATCGACGGCCAGGAGGGAAAGCTCATTTACCGGGGCTACGACATCAACGATTTGGCCGAGGGCGCCTCGTTTGAGGAGGTCGTGTATCTGCTATCGAACGGCGAGCTGCCCACTCAGGACCAGCTCGACGATCTACAGCAGCAGCTCCGGGCCGAACGGACCCTCCCGACTCCGGTGATGGAGTTTCTGCGCAACATCCCCGACGACGCCCACCCAATGGCGGTGCTCCAGACCGTCGTCTCGGCCCTGGGCCTCTACGACGATGAGGCCAACGCGATGGACGAGGCCTCCAACCGGCGGAAGGCCGTACGCATTCTCGCCCAGATCCCGGCGATCATCGCGGCGTTCGACCGGCTTCGGAAGGGGCTCGAGCCCATTCCCCCCCTCGAAGACGGCAGCATGGCCCACAACTTCCTCTACATGCTGAACGGCGAGGAGCCCGGCGAGGCCGCCGAGCGCACATTCGATGTATGCCTTGTGCTCCACGCCGACCACGGCCTCAACGCCTCGACGTTCACCAACCGGGTCATCGGCTCCACGATGTCGGACATGTACTCCGCCATCCCCGGGGCGGTCGGGGCGCTCAAGGGCCCCCTCCACGGCGGCGCCAACCGGGAGGTCATGCGGATGCTCCTCGAGATCGACGAGCAGGGCGCCGACCCCGCCGAGTACGTCAGGGAGAAGCTTGCGGCCGGCGAGCGGGTGATGGGCTTTGGCCACCGCGTCTACCGGACCATGGATCCCCGCGCCGCCATCCTCCGCGACATGGTGCAGGAGTTGAGCGAGAAAGAGGGAGCCATGAAGTGGTACGAGTACAGCATGGCCATCCTGGAGACGATGCGCGACGAGAAGGGAATTGACCCGAACGTCGACTTCTTCAGCGCCTCCACCTACTACCAGCTCGGCATCGACCCGGATCTCTTCACCCCGATCTTTGCCCTGAGCCGCACGGCGGGCTGGACGGCCCACCTCCTTGAGCAGTGGGCCGACAACCGGCTCATCCGCCCACGGGCCGAGTACGTCGGGAAGCGCGACCGGACGTTCGTGCCGATCGATCAGCGGTAGATCACGGCGGCCGCACATCCTGCCGGACCAATGGGGCGCGTGCGCCGGGCGAGAATGGAGCACGTGCGCCGACACGCGGCGCTTCCGAGACGCACGCGGCGTCCCCGTAACAAGGGCGTTCCATCCACCCCGTTTTTCGGAACGGACGGTCGGCTGTCGCGTGCCCTTTTTTCCCGTCTGGCCGTTTCCCTTTTGCGCACCACCATCCCCTCTCGTCATGGCTGTTGACACCGAAGATCGTCCCTCGGCGACGGCCCAGAACGCCGCCCCGACCGCCGAGCAGGACAGCCGCGTCCAGCGCTACCGGATCCGGACCGGGATGTTTGCCTGGCTGATGCACCGCCTCACCGGGGTGGGGCTGGTCGTATACCTCATCATCCACATCTGGGGCCTGAAGTCCCTGAGCGACCCGGAAACGTTCAACGCGCTGATTGCCAAGTACCACAGCCCGATCTTCAAGGTCGGCGAGTTTGGGCTGCTCGTGGCGGTGGCCTACCACGCGATGAACGGGCTGCGCATCGTCCTCATCGATCTTCTTGGGTGGAGCCCGAAACAGAAAAAGCTCTTCGTTACGCTCGGCATCGTCACGGCGGTGATCATTCTCGTGGGCGGATGGCCCTCGATCTACTCGCTGGGAGAGTGGGTCTTCGGCCCCGGCTCGATGCCATCGCTCTTTCTCTGACGCCGAGCGGCTCCCCCGATCGATCCCACTCGCCCTTAGTCCTCCCCCCACGACATGGCTGCCGCACAGTCGAACGCACTGAACTGGTTTCTGCACCGCATCACGGGGACCTTCCTGATCTTCATGCTGATCACCCACTTCTGGGTGCAGCACTACGACCACCAGGTCGCCTCGGTGACCCACGAGGTCGTGACGGAGACGGGCGAGATGCCGGACTATCCCGAGGCGGCGAAGGAAGGAGTGAAGGCGCGGTTCGGGCCCGACGCCGAGGCGACGCCCTACCAGGTCGTCATGCAGCGCCTCGCCGATCCGGTGTACGCGGTGCTCTGGAAGGGATTCAACATCCTCTTCCTCATCGTGGCCCTCCACCACGGCTTCTACGGGCTCAATAACGTACTGACCGACTACATCCGGAATCCCATGGGCCGCCTGATTGCTCGCTCGCTCTCGTGGACCATGGCCCTCGTCCTGCTGATCATCGGGCTCTACTCGGTGATCACGGCGGGATGGTGAGGGATGGTTATTGCGTAGTGCGTATTGCGTATTGGGGACATTGACGGTCAATCTCTCCACGCAATACGGAATACGCAGCACGGAATACGCAATACGAAATACGCAACACGAACACTATGACTTTCGAACATGACGTCGTTGTCGTCGGCGCGGGCGGGTCCGGCCTCATGGCCGCCCTCTACGCCCGGGAAGGGGGCGCCGACGTGGGGGTCGTCTCGAAGCTCCACCCGCTTCGGTCCCACACCGGGGCCGCACAGGGGGGCATTGCCGCGGCGCTCGGCAACGAGGAGGAGGACCACTGGCTCTGGCACGCCTTCGACACGGTCAAGG
>JAZKTD010000174.1:0-7226 GCA_036625705.1 Salinivenus sp. | reverse complement strand
GTGGCCGTCGGGGGGCTGGCCTTCACGCTCTACTTCTTTCGGGACCCGACCCGGACCCCGCCGCCGGAGGCCCGCGACAACGGCCTGCTCGCCCCCGCCGACGGGCGCGTGGTCGAGATCGTCGAGGAGACCGACTCGCTCTACCTCGAGGGGCCGGCCCAGCGCGTTTCCATCTTCCTGTCCCCGCTCGACGTGCACGTCAACCGCGTGCCGGCCCGCGGCGTGGTCGAGCACGAGCGGTACCGCCCGGGCGACTACCTGGTGGCGTGGCACCCCAAGGCCAGCGAACAGAACGAGCGGTCGGAGATCGGCGTGCGGCATCCGGGCGGCACGAAGGTGCTCTTCAAGCAGATTGCCGGGGCGGTGGCGCGCCGTATTGTCTACCACATCGGCGAGGGCGACACCGTGTCGGCGGGCCAGCGCTTCGGCATCGTGAAGTTTGGGTCGCGAATGGACGTCCTCGTCCCGCCCCACGTGGACCTCCGCCTCGAGAAAGGACAGCGTGTGCGCGCCGGGGAGACGGTGATCGGATGGCTGCCGCCCGCCGGGCCGGAGGCAGCGTCGGAGACGCACGCGGCGGAGGCCTCGGACGCCCCCGCGGCTCCGTGAGTCTGTTTGTTCACCCCCTGGACGCACCGTCACGGTCGATGCTCGACGTCCTGCCCCTTCTCCACACCAGCAAGTCGGCTCCGCCCGACGACCCCCCGCCCCGCCAGGGCCGGATCCGCCGCCGGCTCAGTGCCTACCGGGAGGCCCGCCGTCGCCTCCGGAGCGACCGGCCGCCGCCCCGCGTCGTCTTCCCCTCCTTCTTTACCCTCATGAACCTGTTCTGCGGCTTCCTGTCGCTCACGCAGGTGCTGGAGGGGGCGTTCGTGATGGCGTGCTGGCTCATCGTGCTGGCCGGCTTCTTCGACCTGATGGACGGCATGATGGCCCGCCTCACCGAGGCCGACAGCCCCTTCGGCGTGCAGCTCGACTCGTTGAGTGACATGGTGTCGTTCGGGGTGGCCCCGTCGTTCCTCGTCTACGCCTACGCCCTCAACGCCTCCGGGCCGGTCGGGCTGATCGTGTCCGCGCTGCCGGCGCTCTGCGGGAGCGTGCGGCTGGCCCGGTACAACATGAACAAGGAGACCGACGACATCGACGGCTTCGAGGGGCTTCCCATTCCCGGGCAGGCCGTCGCGATGGTTGCCCTCATCCTGGCGGCCGAAAACTCGGAGTGGGGGGGCTACCTCGCCCTCGACAGCCTGCAGGTCCTGCTGCCCCTCGTCGTGGTGCTCTCCGGCCTCATGGTGTCCAGCATTCGGTTTGAGACCCTTCCCACCCCCACGCTCCGACACGCGCGGGCCCACCCGAAGGCAACGACCGCCTACGTCCTGGCCGGCCTGCTCATCCTGGGCCTGCAGGAGATCGGGCTCGTGATCGTCCTCGCGGTCTACCTGAGCTACGGCGTCGGGCGGGCCCTCTACCAGCTCGTTGAGGCCCTTGCTACCCCCGCCCCGGACGGGGCCGCCGATTAGTGCCGTTCCGCGTCTCCGCATTGTTTTCTCCACCGTTCCCGACCGTGCCCATGTACAAAGCCACGATTTCCATCACGCTTCGCTCTTCGATCCTCGACCCGGAGGGACAGACAATTCACCACGCCCTCGAAAACCTGGGCTACGACCAGATCGACCGGGTTCGCATGGGCAAGCGGGCCGAGGTGTGGATCGACGAGGACGACGAGGCTGCGGCCCGCGCCGTGGCCCGCGAGGCCTGCGAGAAGCTGCTGGCCAATCCCGTCACCGAGAACTTCGAGATCACCCTGGAGCCGGCCTCCGCGGAGGAGGCCGAGGACGCCGCGACGTAGGCCCGCCGGCTCCCGACCGTTGCCATTCAAGAGACGTTGTACTGCGTACCCATGCCCCGACAGTCCTACACGCTCGGTGCCCCCGCCGAACCCGACGTCGAGCCCGTTCCGCCGGACGTCGAGGAGCTGGAGAAGGAGGACGACGGCTCCGGCTCCGACGACCCGTGGTTCGTCGTGCTCTTCAACGACGAGGTGCACACCTTCGAGGAGGTCATCGGGCAACTCGTGAAGGCGACCGGCTGCAGCCGGGGAGAAGCCGAAGACCTGGCCTGGACCGTCCACAACGAGGGCAAGGCCACTGTCTACGAGGGCACCTTCGAGGAGTGCTTCGAGGTGCAGAGCGTGCTCAAGGAGATCCAACTCGTGACCGAAATCCAGGGGTAAGCCCGACTCCTGGTTGCAGGATTCGGGTCTGGTTGTCAGGAGGTGTGGAGGCATGGAGGTGAAATACGTCCATACATCCACACTTTCCGGACCTCCACACAACGGCCCATGCGGCGTTCGGGTCACGCCTTGCGGGGCTGCACGCCGGGATCCGGCAGCCAGTGCCAGTCCGGCAGTGCGCTCCGCACCTTGTCGGCCAGCAGGTCGGCGCTGACGTAGGCGACCGGGATGAGAAGCAGGGTGATGAGCGTCGAGGCCGTGAGCCCCCCGATCACGACCCGGGCCAGGGCGGCCTGGATCTCCGCACCGGCGCCAATGCCCAGTGCCAGCGGCACGAGCCCCAGAATCGTCGTGAGCGTCGTCATGAGAATCGGGCGCAGGCGCAGGCGTCCGGCCTCGGCCACGGCTTCCATCAGGGGCAGGCCCCGCTCGCGCCGCATCAGGTTGATGTAGTCGACGAGCACGATGGCGTTGTTGACTACGATGCCGATCAGCATCACGAAGCCCATCACGCTCTGAATGTTGACGGTGGTGCCGGTGAAGACGAGCGTGGGCAGCACGCCCACCAGCACGAGCGGTACGCTGAACATGACGATGAGCGGGTCCAGGAAGCGCTCGAACTGCCCGGCCATCACCATGTAGATGAGCACGAGGGCCATGATGATGGCGATCATGAAGTCGGTCTGGGCCTTTTGCTGCTCGCGGTACTGCCCCCCGAAGGTAACCGAGAAGCCCTCGGGAAGGGAGAGGGTCGAGATCTTTTGCCGGGCCCGATCGACCACCTCGCCCAGAACGGCGTCGCTGGTGAGGTTGGCCGAAATGTAGGTGACGCGCTGCCCGTTGATGCGCTGGATCTCGGTCGGGCCGCGGCCGCGCTGGGTCGTGACGAGCGTCGAGAGCGGGACCGAGTTCCCCTCCGGCGTCTGGATCGATACGTTGTCCAGGTCCTGCACGGAGAGCCGGTCCTCGGGCCGCAGGCGAACCGTGATGGGGAATTGCTCGCCGCCGGTGCGGTAGGAGGCGGCCCGGCTGCCGCCGAGATTTGTCTGGACGGCCCGCGCCACCTCCTGCGTCGAGAGGCCGAGCGACGAAATCTTGTCGCGCAGGAAGCGGATGTTTTGCTCGGGCCGGCCCTCGCGCCTCCCGCTGCGGGCCCCGGCCACGCCCTCGACGGTCTTGAGCTCCTCTTTGATGCGCTGGGCAAGCTTCTGGGCCTGGTCGAGGTCGTACCCGCGCAGCTGAACACGGAGGGCCTCGTTGCCGCCCCCCACGCTGAAGACGCGCCGCAGGATCCAGAGGCCCGACTGGGCGCTCACGCGGACGTCGGCCCCCGGCACTTTCCCGACCACCTCCGACCGGATGCTGTCGGCCAGCGCAAAGGTGTTGATCGAGCGCTCCCCGGCCGACTTGAGCTGCACCTCCACCTCGGCACCCCAGGGCTGCACCTGCTTGGCAAAGTTCTCAACCTCGCCCTCCGGAAGCATCGGCTTGACCCGCTGTTCCAGCTCCTCGAGGTACTCCATGACCACGGCGATGTTGGTGCCCTGTGCCATCTGCAGGTCCACGTCGATCTCGTTGGCGTCGGTCTGCGGCGCCAGCTCGACGGAGACGTAGGGCCAGAGCACCAGGGCCCCGACCAGCAAGACGCCCGTCGCCCCGAAGACCAGCCAGCGGCGCCGCAGCGCGGACCGGATCGCGTCGGAGTATTTGTTCTCCAGCGTCGCGAACGCGCGCTGGAACCAGGACTTCGACGCGTCGTCGGTGGCGTCGCCCTCGCCGGCGGCGACGGTGAGGAAGCGGCTGGCCATCATCGGCACCAGCGTGAGCGCCACCAGCAGCGAGCAGACCAGGGCGAAGACCACGACCAGCGCGAGGGACTGGAAGAGGGAGGCCGTCGTCGTGCGGGCGAACACGAGAGGGAGGAAGATCACCGAGGTGGTGACCGTCGAGGCCAGGATGGCCCCCGCCACCTCGCGGGTCCCCACCGAGGCAGCCTCCTTCAGCGATAACCCGTTCTCCTCCCGTTGTCGAATGATGTTCTCTAAGACCACAATCGCGTTGTCGACGATCAGGCCCACCCCCAGGGCCAGCCCGCCGAACGTCATCTGGTTCAGCGTCAGGTCGTTGAAGAAGAGAAGCCCGAACGTGGCGATGATCGAGATCGGGATCGACAGCGCGATGATGAAGGTCGTCGACCCGTTCCGCAGAAACAGGTAGAGCACCAAAATGGCCAGCAGGGAGCCCCAGATGGCCGAGTTCTGCACGTTGTTGATCGACTTCCGGATGAACTGGCTCTGGTCGCTCACGACTGTGAGGCGGACGTCCGAGCGGGTCTGGTTGACGCGCTCAACCTCCGCGCGGACCCGATTGGCGACGCTCACGGTGTTGGCGCCGCTCTGCTTCTGGATGTCGAGCCGGAGCACCGGTATCCCGTTCAGTTCCGCGATCCGGCCGAGGTCCTCGTAGCCGTCGACGACCTCGGCCACGTCCTGCACCTGCACGGGCGTCCCGTCGATCGTGGTCACGACGGTGCCTCGGATCTGGTCCAGGGACTCGTACTCCCCCTGGGTTCGCACGTAGAGGTCCTTCAGGCCCTCCTTCACGTTCCCGCCCGGGAGCGCCACGTTGGACGTGGCGATGGCCTGCTGGACCTGCGCGGCCGAGAGGTCATAGGACGCCAGCCGATCGCGGTTCACGTTCACCTGGATCTGTCGGTAGATGCCCCCCTGCACGTTGATCGTCCCGACCCCGGGGATCTGCTCGAACTGTTTGCTGAGGTTCCGCTCCAGCAGCCGGGTCAGCGACGACAGGTCGCGGCGCGACTCGACGGAGATGGAGACAATCTCCTGACTGTTGGGGTCAAACTTCCGGATGCTGGGCGGCTCGGCCTCCACCGGCAGGTCGTCGCGTATGCGGTCCAGGGCGGCCCGCACGTCGTTGGCGGCAGCGTTCAGGTCGGTGCCCTGGGCAAACTCCAGGTTCACGCGACTCCCGCCCTCCGAGGACTGGGAGGTGATCCGCTCGACGTTCGAGACGCTCGAGACGGCGTTCGCGACCGGGTCGGTGATAATCTGCTCCATTTCCTCCGGCCCCACATTCGGGTAACTGGTGTTGACCGATACCCGTGGGTACTCAATTTCGGGCAGCAGGTCCACCGGAAGGTAGTAGAAGCTCACGGCCCCGACGACGATCACGACGAGGAAGGACATCGCCGTCGCGACGGGGCGCCGAATGGAGGTATCGTAGAGAGCCATGGAAGGAAGGAGTGGAGGGAAAAAGCGCGTGGGCGGAGGGGAAGGATCAGCCCCCAGGCGAGGGCTGTGCGTCCGAGGTGGTGGTGCTGTCCGGGACCGGCTCGGCCGTCCTCGCGTCGGACGACGCTGTGGAGTCGCCGGTGGTCGAGTCCGCGCCCCCGAAGCGTTCCTCCGCGATTTTTTGCTGCCGCTCGAGGATGTCGTAGAGCAGGTCGGTATCCTGGAGCCGCTGCAGCGCCATCAGCCGGGACCAGGACATGGGGCGGACGCGAGCGTCGACCCGGTCCTGCCCGGCGGAGCTGATCTGATTTTGCCCCACGGTGACGACCCAGTCGCCCGGCTGAATGCCCCGTACGCCGGCGGTCTGCTGCCCCTCGGCGAGGATTTCGACCTCCCGGAACGTGGTGGGGGTCGGCTGGGTGAGGGGGGGCGGGTCGTCGACGCTGTAGGAATCCGGCATCTGGACGGGCACCTCGGTGCCCAGGGTGGGGGCCACGAAGACGCCGCGGGCCCCGGTCGTGGGATTCTCGTAGATAGCACTCAGCGGAATGATGGTGGCCTGCTGGCTCTCCCCGTACGCCACGTCCACCTCGACAAACATTCCGGGCGTGAGCACGCGCTCCTCGTTGGAGATGATAACCTCGGCCTCAGCGCTGTAGGAGTCACTGCTCAAGAACGGCGAAATGCGCGTGACCGAGGCCGTGAGGGTCGTGTCCTTCGACGGAACGCGGACGCGGGCGGTCTGGCCCTGCTGGATCTGGCCGTACATCCGGTCGGTCACCTGGACCGTGACCTTCACCCGGTCGAGGTCGCCCATCGTGTAGAGGCGCGTGCTGCCGTCCACCCGCTGGCCCACTTCCGCGTTGCGGGCCCCGACGTAGCCGCTAATCGGAGCGCGCACGACCGTTCGGCGGAGGTCGGCCTCCCGCTCGTCGAGGGTGGCCTGGGCCTGCTCCACCTCGGCCTGCGCGCGCTGCAGGGCGGCCTCCGCCCCTTCCACCTCGGCCCGAAGGGACTCGAGCTCCTGTTGGCTCTGGAAGTCCTGCTCGGCCAGGCGCTCGGCCCGCTTGAGCTCGGCCCGGAGCTGGTTTAGGGTCGCCTCCGCGCTGCTCACGTCGGCCTGGGCAATGCGGAGGGACGCCTCGGCCTGCCGCACGCGCTCCTGGTAGACATCGTCCTTCAGGCGGACCAGGGGGGCGCCCTCCGTCACGTAGTCCCCCGTCTGGGCCTCGACGGCCACGACCGGCGCGTTGACCTCCGCGTAGATGGCGACCTGGTTGCGGGCGCGGACGGTCCCGCTCATCCGCTCCTGGAGGGGCAGAGACCCGTAGCGTGCCTTCACCGCCTCGACGGAGGGGGGGCTACCGGAGTCGCCGCCCCGGCCTCGGCGATCCGACGAGCCGTCGTCGGAGGCGCCGCACCCGGTCAGGAACAGGGAGAGAGCGAGGAGGCCCCCGACGCTGCGGAGCAGGGTGGACATGGAGACAGACGGCAGACGAGGCAGGGAGGAACGCATGTTGGGAATATCATAACAGGAGTGATACGCATCCGGGCCGCCGCGGATCGTGACGATGCTGGCAGGAACTCGGGGGAGCAGCCCGCTACTCCGGCCGGAGGGCGTCGGGAATCTCCTCCGGTATGGTCCAGAGGTAGAGGTAGGTGTTGTCGACCTGGACCACCCGGTCGGGCTCCCACTCGTCCATGTCGAACCCGTGGGAGACGACCCGCGTGCCGGGCTC
>JAZKTD010000173.1:0-7248 GCA_036625705.1 Salinivenus sp. | reverse complement strand
TAGATACGCACATACACGTACTCGATTGAGCCGCCGAGACGGCCCGGCACAGGAGACGCAGGTCCGGCACCGCAACGCGCTGCTCGCCAACACCCGCATCGAGGAAGTACAGATATGATCGATTCAGAGCCAGACGAGAGCCCCTATCCGGGACGAGAAATCGAGGACACCCCGACCAAACTAGAGCCCTTCGACTTTGGGGAGGCGCCGGAAACCGTCCTCCGCGCCCTTGAGCGAAACCGTCGGTTGCTCTACGAGACGCCCCCGGACATTCGCTGCAACGCCAGGGCCGTTCGCGAGAAAATTGACGAACTGCTCGACCGCCTGCTCGAGGCCAACTACGTCCGGTCGCAGAAAGAGGAGCCGTAGAAGAAACGAGGACAACGACCCATTTCGACCGAAATCTCTGTCCCCGACGCCGGGGAGAGATCGGCGGCACGTCGTCAAGATTGCCTATGCGTCATGCTTCACGATACGCGACAGGAACTGGACCTGCTGAGGCCGACCGACGGGCGGGGGCCGCTGCGGCGCTTCGACGACATTGACGTTGGGGACGCGCTGGCCGACCTCCGGTGTCTTCGGCGTCAGGCCGGTGACCTCGAATCTACGCTTCGACGCCTTCACCGGCAGGAAACCTCCGTCGGATTGTCGCCAAACTGAGCCGTGGGAAACGAACGCAGGGCAGCGTTCCTCCGGGGTCGAGGACGCAGTGTTGCATAGAGGCACAGCGGAGTCGCCGGGCCCCACCGCCCGGCGGACGCGCACAGAAGAAAGGACGACCCGATTACGACAATCTGATCCAGGGAGGGGAGGGGGATGCTCCGTTCCGCACGGACGGACAACCAGTGGAGTGGCACATTCGGGACCCCATTCGCACGTCCCGAAACAGTGCCGGTCCGGCCGTATGTCCCCGACGCATCGATCTGGCTCCTCGTCCCGCCGACCGTCGTCGGGGCTGGTGCTTCTAATCCTGGTCGTCGTGCTGGTCTGGGGGCCCGTCCACGCACGGGCTCAGTTCGACGGCGCGCCCTGCGTCAGTCGCACTCCCTCGAACGCGTCTATCATCCTCCCGTCCGACCTGGAGATCGTAGTGGACGGCGCGGCGGTCACGGGGCGGGTGCAGGTGGGCGTCTTTACGGCCCGGGGCACGTGCGTCGGCGCGACGACCTGGGCCGGGGAGGCCACGGCCCTCGTGGCCTGGGGAACCGCCGAGGAGGGAGAATCGGCCGGGATGCCGGACAGGGCGGCCGTCGAGGAGGCGCTGGCACCGGGGGACACGCTGCAGATCCGTCTCTGGGATCCTTCGACCGGGAATCGGCATTCGCTGGCCGCCGGACAGGTGGACCTCACATTTCGGGCCGGCGCGTCCCATCTGGTCTCGCACCCCCGCTACGTGCCGAACGGAATCTACGTCCTCGACCGGATTCGCGTCTCCCGCGACCTCGCCGGCCGGAGACGGTGAGCGGACCGCAGCGGGCCGCGTCTTGGGCGCCGTTCCCGTCGCTACCCGAACAGCAGGCGCACTACGTACACCGAGGCGAGGAAGCCGACGAAGTCCGCGAAGAGCCCGGCGGGGACGGCGTGGCGCGTGTCGCGGATGTTGACCGCGCCGAAGTAGACTGCGATGACGTAGAAGGTCGTTTCCGTCGACCCGAACATCGTGGCCGCCATCTTCACGACGAGGGAGTCCTCGCCGTACTGGTTAATCATGTCGGCGACAATGCCGGCCGAGCCGGAGCCGGTGAGCGGCCGCACGATGCCCATCGGTACCACCTCGGCGGGCACACCGATCGCGCTCAGCACCGGATCGAGGGCGTCGACGAGAAAGTCCATCGCCCCGGAGGCCCGAAACATCCCGATCGCGAACAGGATCGCGATGAGGTACGGAATGATCGTGACCGCCACGTCGAAGCCCTCCTTCGCGCCCTCCACGAAGACCTCGTAGACGGGGACGCCCTTGATGAGGCCGTAGAGGGGAAAGCCCACGATCAGGCTCGGCAGGACGAAGTACGACAGGATGCTGACGATGGAGCGGATCGTTTCGAGCATGGTGGGGCGTCGTCGTGTAGAGGAGAGAGGCGTGGGGCGAGGGACGGCTGCCTATGGGTCAGTCCTCGTCCGCAGGGTCCTCGTCCGCAAGGCGGTGGGGCGCGGTGGCCCGGAACCACGGCAGCTTGCTGAGGACGAGGGCCCCCACGATGCCCGCAATCGACGAGAAGAGGGTCGCCAGCGTGATCGAAAAGATGAGCTGGTTGATCTGCAGCCCCATGATGGCGACCAGGAGGGAGGGCGGCACCAGCTGGACGCTCGACGTGTTGAGGGCCAGGAGCATCACCATGCCGTCGGAGGCCGTGTCGTCGTCGGGGTTCAGGTCCTGCAGGTCCTCCATCGCCTTGATGCCAAGAGGCGTGGCGGCGTTGCCGAGGCCGAAGACGTTGGCCAGCAGGTTCAGCGTGATGTTGGCGAGGGCCGGGTGCCCCTCCGGCACGTTGGGGAAGAGGGGGCTCAGCAGCGGCCGCACGACCCCGGCGAGGGCGTGGACGAGCCCGGCCTCCTCTCCGATCTTGACGAGCCCCAGCATGAGCCCGAGGATGCCGATGAGCCCGAGGGCGAGGGAGGCGGCCGTCTCGGCGAAGTTGAGCGCCGCCTGCGCGATGGCGTTGAGCTTCCGGAAGCGGACCGGCTCGAACTGCACCGCCGCGTTCACGCGCTGGGTCCCGGTGCCCACGGCGGAGGGAAGGGACGCGAGGGTCCCGCGCAGTGCCGTGTTCTCGTCGCTCTCGTGGAAGGCGCGGATCGTCTCCAGCGGCTGGGGCAGAGCGGCCTCGTCGGAAAACTGAAGCTGGCGGCCGTCCTGCGTCTGGAGCAGGGTCCCCTCGTAGGTCGGCTGCGGCGCGGTGTCGACCCCGAAAAACTGCTGATATGTCGACGAGTCGATCCGGATGGTGACCGGCTGGCGTCGCGCGTCCGGGGCGTAGCCCTCCGGAAACTCGACGGCGACGGGGAGAGAAGCGTCGTTGCGGAACCGATTCTCGACCAGCTCCTGGGTGTCGGTGGTCAGGGCGAAGACCATGCTGAAGATGATGAGCCCGGACCAGATGTAGTTGAGCATGGTGCGAGGTCGAGGGGCGCTCGGAGGACGCGACTCAGGCCCACATCATACGAACTGGGGGTTGGAAGAGAAACGGACCCTCGACCGGCCGCCGCGGGGCCTCCGACCGACCCGTTACCGGCTCTCTGAGCCGCTTCCGCCCCCGGACGCGGTGCCGGTGGGGAGGAAGTACCGGAAGCCGATGGCGCCGTCGAACCGCAGGGCGGCGGGCTCCGTGACGCGCAGGGCAGGGGCAATCTCCACGAAGATGTCGATGGGCGCGGATCCCAGCATGTAGTCCACGCCGAGCGGGGCCCGCAGGGCAAATTGATTGTCGGTGTCCTCGATCACCGTAAACTGTGCGCCCGCCCCGATGTAGAGGGCCAGGAAGCCCTCCCCGACGTCCAGCTCGTTGAAGTTGTGGAAGAGGTAGTCGCCCTGAAGGAGCCAGTAGGACGGAGCGAGGCTCGTCGTCCCGCCGACGAAGAACGAGGTCATGGCGCTCACGGCCTGCCGGTCGGAGGTCCAGGCCTTTACGTTGAGGCCGATCGGGTTGCGGTCGACGAAGGAGGAGCCGTTGGTCACGCCGATTGAGGCCCCGAGGCCCACCCCCTCCGTCTGACCGACGGCCGAGGGCACGAACACGAACGCGGCGAGGCTGAGAAGAAGAGCGGTAAGCAGGGAGAAGCGGGTCATGGCGAGAAGGGAGGGACGTAGAGAAGCGAATGAGGAGGAAGGTACAAAGTGCTCCGCAGCCGTCGCGACGTCAAGCCCCATCTGGGGAAGAGCCGCGGGGAATCGAGGGGCGGACGGATCCGTTGGACGACTGTAAAGAGACCTCTCACTCCCGCTGTCGTTCCTCACCGCCCACGCTGCCGTGACGGTCCTGCACGAAGACGATCAGATTCTGGTGGTGAACAAGCCGTCCGGCCTGCTCGCCCAGCCCGACCACACGGGCGACCCCGACGTGCTCACGCTCGCGAAAGATCGGGAGGAGGCGCCCGATTCCTTCGTCGGGCTGGTGCACCGCCTCGACCGACCGACGTCCGGGATCATGGTGCTGGCACGGACCTCCGACGCCGCCCGTGTGCTGAGCCGGCAGTTTCGGGAGCGAACCGCCCAGAAAGAGTACCTGGCCGTCGTCGAGGGGACGCTCCGCGGCGCCGGTACCTGGCGCGACTACATCGCCAAGCCGGGGCGCCACCCAGACATCGTCGGGCCCGACCACCCGGACGGCAAGCCCGCCGCGCTCGACTGGCAGGCGCTCCGCCGTGCCGACGGCCGCACCCTCCTTCGAATCCAGCTGCGCACCGGCCGCCCCCACCAGATTCGACTGCAGGCAGCCGAGCGCGGACGGCCGGTGGCGGGAGACGCCCGTTACGGGGCCACGGGACCCGGTCCAGGCTCCGGAATTGCCCTCCACCACGCCATCCTGCGGGTCGAGCACCCCTCTGGGGCCCGGATGGAAACCTACGTCGCCCCGCCGCCGGACGGCTGGGCCCCGCTGCTCACCGCGGAGATGGAGGCGATCGTCGATCGGGCCCTCACGCAGGCCCACCCCGGGCACTAATCCGACGCTCCGTTGAGTCTCCGAGAAATTTCGGGAGGACCTCGGCGCCGGGCCCCCGAGAACCGAACGCCCGCCCGGTCTCTTTGTCCAACTACTCTGCCTTTTCCCCCCACAATGTTCCTCTCCCGATGGGCGACACGTTCGACCGCGTCGACACGCTCCGCGAGGACCCTCGCGACGACATCCCGATGGCCCACCGGATGAAGCGGTTCGTGGAGGCGCTCCAGATCCGCATCACCAAGCAGTTGGACGACACCGAACGAGAGGGCGACTTCCAGGTCGACCGCTGGGAGCGCGAGGAGGACGGCGGGGGCGGCATCACGGCCGTCCTGGAGGAGGGCGCGGTCTTCGAGAAGGCGGGCGTCAATACCTCCGCGGTGCACGGCCCGCTCCCGGACCGCATGGCTGAGGTCCTGGAGGTCGAGCCGAAACCGTTTTTCGCGACCGGGCTGTCGCTCGTGATCCACCCGCGCTCGCCGTACGTTCCCACCGCGCACGCCAACGTCCGGTACTTCGCTCTGGGCGAGGACCTGATGAGCCCCGACGACCAGTGGTTCGGCGGCGGCGCCGACCTCACGCCCCACTACCCCCGGCTCGAAGACGCGCAGCACTTCCACCGCGTCTGGAAAGAGGTGTGCGACCGGCACGACGAGGTGGCCGATTACGCCGCCTTCAAGCAGGAATGCGACGAGTATTTCTACCTCCCGCATCGCTCGGAGGCCCGGGGCGTGGGCGGCATCTTCTACGACTACCTGCGGTCGGATCCAGAGGGGACCTTTTTCTTCAGCCGCGAGGCGGGCCGCGCCTTCCTGCGCTCCTACATGCCGATCGTCGAGCGCCGCCTGGAGGAAGACTGGGGCGAGCGCGAACGGGCCTACCAGCTGATGCGGCGAGGCCGCTACGTGGAGTTCAACTTGGTCTACGACCGCGGCACGAAATTTGGTCTTGAAACCAACGGACGCACGGAAAGCATCCTGATGAGCCTTCCCCCGCACGTCCGCTGGACCTACGACCACGATCCGGAGCCCGGCTCGCCCGAGGCCCGCGCACAGTGGTACTTCACGCCCCGTGACTGGCTCGCACTCGGGCCCGACGACGTGCCGGAGGGAACGGCTTAGCACACGCCGATTCGGGCCGCTTTTGTGGGAAAGTTCAACGCAGTTTCGGAACCGCTCGGCCCGACCGAGCGCATAACTTCGTAACATTTACGGGCACCCTCTCTTGGCTCACCTGCGCCGTCCATGACGCCTCTCGATTTTTTGCGCCGGTACGAGCACGACGAGCGGAGCTTTCGGGGCCACTACTATCCGACCACCCCCCTCGGCGTCGAGGAGGGAGATCGGGTCGGCGTAGTGCTCATGAACCTGGGCGGCCCCGATGCACTCGAGGATGTGGAGGCGTTTCTCTACAACCTCCTGATGGATCCGGCCCTCCTCGATCTGCCGGTGGACGGGGGCCTTCGGCACGGGGCCTGCAGGGCCCTCGCCGCGTTTTACGCCGAGTCGGTACAGCAGGAGTACGAGCTCATCGGTGGGGGCTCCCCCCTCACGCGCCTCACCCACGAGCAGGCCCAGAGCCTCGGGCAGTACCTCAACGACCACTTCGGCGAGCCCACGGGCATCGAGTTCGGCATCTACGTGGCGATGCGCCACTGGCACCCGTTCAGCGAAGAGGCGGCGGCGCAGATGGCCGAGGACGAGGTGGACAAGGTGGTGCTTCTCCCCCTGTATCCGCAGTATTCGGTGGCCACGAGCGGGTCGTCGCTCGCCTACTGGAAGGCACTCGACGAGAGGGGGGAGATGCCCTCCTGGCCGACCACTGCGCAGCTCGAGTACGCCGCGAATCCGAAGTACGTGCAGGCCCTCTCCGAGCGCATCGACGAAGGGCTGCAGCGGTTTCCGACGGGGCAGCGAGAGGACGTCGAGCTTCTCTTCAGTGCCCACGGCCCCCCTCTCCGCACGGATCGTCGGGAACGGGATCCGTACTGCTGCCTCGTCCACTCGACGGTCCAGCGGGTCATGCAGTACCGGGGCCACGACCGGCCGGTCCATACGGGGTTCCAGAATCGAATTGGGCTCCGGAAGGGCCTCTCGCCGTCGACGCCCGCGACCCTCGAGGAACTCGCCCGAGACGGCGTCGACTCGGTCCTGGCGGTGCCCCTCACTTTTGCCACCGACCACCTCCTCACCAGCTACGGCCTCGACATCGACGCGCGGCAGCAGGCGGAGGCCGCCGGCATCACGCACTTTGAGGTGACGTCTCCCCTCAACACGCACCCGCTCTTCATCGAGGCGCTGGGGGAGGCCACGATTTCGCAGCTCAGCCTGCCCGTGGACGTCAACCAGCTCCGGGTGGGCGGCGACGGGCTCGCGCAGGACTACCCGCTGCGCCCGTTCGCAGAGCGGCCGCGGTTCGACGCCGCCGCCCCGACGGCCCGGTGCGACGTCTGCGACGCATCGACCCCCGCCCGGCGCTGGGCCGTCTCCGACGACGTCCCGGACCCGGACGCCGTCCAGGCCGGGGAGGGGACGGAGGACCAGCCGGCCCAGTGACCGTGCACGACGACCCTCACAAATTCGAGGGCGGC
>JAZKTD010000172.1:0-7270 GCA_036625705.1 Salinivenus sp. | reverse complement strand
GAGGAGGAGGCCTCCGCCTGACGCTCCCGCCGTTCCTCGATCGCCGTGTCCCGTTCACTGCCTTTGAGTATGGAGTACATGGGCTAACCGCCCGAACTCCCATACTCGCATACTCCCACACCCAACGAACGCCATGCCGGCCATTGAAGCTCACGACTTAACGCGAATGTTCGGCGACTTCACCGCCGTAGATCACATTTCGTTCGAGATCGAGGAAGGCGAGGTCTTTGGCTTCCTGGGCGCCAATGGGGCGGGAAAGACCACTGCGATCCGGATGCTTACCGGCCTGCTGGAGCCCACCGAGGGCGAGGCCCGGGTGGCCGGCCGCGACGTGCGCACCGAGCCGGAGAAGGTGAAGCAGCGCATCGGCTACATGAGCCAGTCGTTTGCGCTCTACGACGACCTCACGGTCAACGAAAACATCCGCCTCTACGGCGGCATCTACGGGCTGTCGACCACGGACCTACACGACCGCCGCGACCGGCTCCTCCGGCGCCTCGGGTTCGAGCACGCGGCCGACGAGCGGGTCGGCTCCATCCCCCTCGGATGGAAGCAGAAGCTGGCCTTCTCCGTCGCGCTCCTCCACGAGCCCGCCGTCGTCTTTCTCGACGAGCCGACCAGTGGCGTCGATCCCGTCACGCGCCGGCAGTTTTGGGAGATGATCTACGAGGCGGCGTCCGGCGGCACCACGGTGCTGGTGACGACCCACTACATGGACGAGGCCGAGTACTGCGACCGCGTCTCCATCATGGTAGAGGGCACGATCGACGCCCTCGGTACGCCCGCCGCCCTGAAGGCCGACTACGACGCCGAGACGATGGACGACGTCTTCGTTCGGGTGGCGAGCGGCGGCGATTTGTAGAGTGGAGGCAATCTCTTTTCAGATGAGCTCCTCACGTGCCGGTTCGCATCTGTGAGTGTGGGGGTTTGGGGGTAAAAGGAGGAGAGTCTGAATATGGGGCACCCAAGCCTAAATCGATCGTGACGATCACTGCTATCGTTGGTTCGCCATCCACACATCCCCTTATACCCCATACTGGAAACACGCTTTCGCTAGTCGGGAGAGGCCCCCGATTCGAACGGATCTGCAAATCTTCGACGGCATCATGAACGCCTTCTTCGGCCTGGTCCGGAAAGAAACGTACCACATCCTGCGCGACCGGCGCACCCTGGGCGTGCTCCTGTTGATGCCCCTCATCCAGGTGCTGCTTTTCGGCTTTGCCATCCGGACGGACGTGGAAGACATCGGCATTGCCCTCGTCACCCCAACCCCCGACGAGGCCACCCATCGGCTTCGGGCGAAGCTGGAGGCGTCCAATCGCTTCCACGTAAACCGCGTCCTCCGGAGCACCGAGCCGCTCGAGTCCCTCTTCCAACGCGGCACGATCGACCAGGCCCTCGTCGTTGAATCCGGCTTTGCAGCGGCCCTCCACGCCCCTTCCGGCGCCCAGACGCTTCTCCTCACCGACGCCATCAACCCAAACATCGGGCGCATTCAGCAGGACTACGCCCAGGCCGTGCTCGGCGAGTACGAGCGAGCCCTCAACGACGGGTCGCGGGCGCCGCCCTTCCACGTTCGATCGCGTGCCCGCTACAACCCGACCCTGGAGTCGGCCTATTTCTTCGTGCCGGGCCTGCTGGCGTTCATCCTCATCCTGGTCTCCGCGCTCATGACGTCGATCTCCGTAGCGCGGGAGAAGGAGACGGGCACGATGGAGACGATGCTGGTCTCGCCCCTCCGGCAGTGGCAGATCATCGGGGGGAAGGTGGTCCCGTATCTCGTCGTCGCGTTTATCAACGCGCTTACCGTCCTGGGCGTGGCCTACGCCGTGTTCGACGTCCCCATCCGCGGACGTCTGTCCCTGTTGCTCGGCGAGAGCCTCCTCTTCGTGGGGACGGCGCTGGCACTCGGCGTGTTGATCTCCGTCCTCACCGACTCGCAGCGAACGGCCATGATTGCGGCTCTGCTCGGCCTCATGATCCCCACGACGCTGCTTTCGGGGATGATTTTTCCCATCGCGAGCATGCCCGCCTGGCTGCAACCGGTGAGCCACGTGGTTCCGGCCAAGTGGTTTATCCGTATCATCCGGGGCATTCTGCTGAAGGGCGTGGGCCTCGGTGACCTCTGGCTCGAAACGCTCATTCTGATCGGAATGGGACTCTTTTTCCTCGTCGCCAGCATCCTCAACTTCAGCGTCCGTCTCGACTGAGGGCGGGCGTGTGGATGGGGGGGAAGGGACGTCATCGATCCTCCCACGTCCACACGGCCATCCGTCCAGCCTTCCATTCGTCCCTGCCTGCGAACCATGCGAACCGTCTTCTACCTCATTCAGAAGGAAGCGCTCCAGGTCCTTCGGGATCGGGTCATGATGCTCCAGATCTTCCTCATCCCGCTGATCCAGCTGCTCGTCATTACGAGCGCGGCCACGTTTGAGGTGCGAGAGGCGAAGGTACACCTCATTGACGCCGATCACACGCCCGCCTCCCGGCGAGTGGCCGATGCCTTTCGGGCGTCCGAGCACTTTGCCCTCGCCGAACGGTCGGTCGGCGTCGACGCCGGAAGCCGGAGCCTCCAAACCCGACGGGCCGACCTCGTGCTCCACGTTCCCGCCCAGTTTGAACACGACCTGCACAGTGGCCAGCCCCCCAGCGTTCGCCTCCTGGTGAACGGCGAGAAGGCCTCGGCCGGGATCGTGCAGTCGTACGCGCAACAGATCCTGCAGGACGTAGCGTCCGACTACGCGGCCGAACTCCGGGTCCAGGAGGCATCGTACACCGGCGGGCCGCGTGCTCAGATGGAGGTGCGCTCCCGTCTCCGGTACAACGCGGCCCTGGAATACGACGACTACATGGCGTCGGGCATCCT
This sequence comes from Salinivenus sp., assembly GCA_036625705.1. Taxonomy (GTDB): domain Bacteria; phylum Bacteroidota; class Rhodothermia; order Rhodothermales; family Salinibacteraceae; genus Salinibacter. Next base: position 4,404 of record JAZKTD010000172.1, on the reverse strand, counting down.
CACGCTTCTCGTGACCATTATCGGCACCCTCCTCACGGCCCAAAACATCGTGCGCGAGGAGGAGATCGGCACCATTGAGCAGCTCAACGTCACTCCCATTACGAAGGGGCAGTTCATCGTGGGCAAGCTGCTCCCGTTCTGGGTCCTCGGACTGATCGAGTTCGGCCTGGGCCTGATCGTCGCCTGGCTCGCGTACGACCTCCCGATTCGGGGCAGCCTCCTTCTTCTCTTCGGCGTGGCCGGGGTGTACCTGACGGTTGCCCTGGGCATCGGGCTCTTGATCTCGACGGTCGTCAATACCCAGCAGCAGGCCATGCTCGTCACTTTCTTCGTGCTGGTCCTCTACCTGCTCATGAGCGGGCTCTTTACCCCGGTGGCCAGCATGCCGACGTGGGCGGAGTGGGTGGCCGAGCTGAGCCCGCTGAAGCACTTTATCGAGATCATGCGGACCGTGCTCATGAAAGGCGCCGGTCCCCTCGACATCTGGCAGCCGACGGTCATCCTCGCGGGCTACGGCGGCCTTATCCTCTCGGTGGCCGTGCGGCAGTACTCAAAAACGAAGACGTAACGGAGGGGGCAATTTGTGGGGAAACCCCCGTCCTTCAACAGTGAACTTCCCGGACAGACCGGGAGAGCGATCTTCTTCATTATTCTATGGAGGGCAGTATGCTCTCCAATACAGACCGCGATCTTCACTGTCGTCTCCATGCTGGCCCGTGCATCCCACGTCCTCTGCCCCTGAGGCTCATCCGCATGCCGCTTCGGTTCTCCGGAAGGAGACCAGGTGACGCGAATTGCCATGCGGAGGGCCGCCTCCGACGTTCGAACTGACTCTCGTTCTTTCGCACAACCCTCTCGCCTGCCCATGACCGACGAACTGAATCGCCGACAAGCACTGAAATGGATCGGGGGAACCCTCATCGGAGGAAGCATGCTCACCGTCGCCGCCGGCTGTGGAGGGGGAGACGGAGACGGCGAGAATGGTGAAGACGAAACCGCCGACGAGGGCCCCAGCCACGAGGTTCCGCACCCGGAGAACGCCACGCTTCCGGAGTCCGAAGCCCGGGGAGAATCCCTCTCCGGCGCCACACGCACGCCCGGCGGGCAGCAGCCGCAGGACAACCCCGGAGTCGCTCTCCAACACACACCCAGCGGGAATCAATACTGCGGAAACTGCAGCCTCTACGTGCCCGACCAGAACGACGATGGGTTTGGGGCGTGCCTCAGCGTGAAGGGCAAGATCCACCCGTGTGACTGGTGTGTTCTCTACTCGGAGCACTCCGGAGAAGGCGTGGTGTCGTGCGCGCAGGCCTGACGGGATTCCCAGAAACTCCCAGGAGCACAAAATTGAAGGGAGGCGGCGCGCTGGGATTTGTCGGCGCTGGTCGCTAGCCTACTCTACAGCCCGCACTTCGCAATGGAGTCCGCAGCCGCGGAAATGGGTCGTGTGGTACAGGAACTCAGCCGTTTCTCTTCACAGCATGTCTACCGAGTCCGATGGTCCAAACGCTCCTAGTCCCCCTCGACTTCTCGCCCTCCTCGAAGCGCGCCCTGCGATACGCGGTGGACCTCACCGAGCGGACCGGGGCGGCCCTCCGCCTCGCGTACGTGGAGGAGACGCCTGACCGCCTGCTCGGCGAAGGAAAGCGCTCCCCCATGCCGAGCTACAAGCTCCGGAACCAGTTCGAGGATCGCTGTCGCGAGGTGCTGGAGGCGCAGGACCTGTCGGTCGACGACGATCGACTCGCGTTCCACGCCGATCGGAGCGACGCCGTCGCCCCGTCCCTCATTCAGACGGCGGAGAGCACGGACACGGACCTTGTCGTCATGGGGACCTACGGGCGCCGGGGCGTGCAGCGGGCCATCTACGGCAGCGTGGCCGAGGAAGTCCTGCGGACGGCGCCATGCCCCGTCATGACGGTGCGACAGCGCGAGGACGAGGCGTCCGCGGTCGACCCCAGTATGGCGCGGGTCGTCGTGCCGGTCGACTTTTCCGATCTCTCGCGGGCGGCGCTCCGGTACGCGGCCCGGCTTGGGTCCCTCTACGACGTGCCGATGAGGCTCGTCCACGCCGTAGAGGTTCCCACCTTCCCGGCCGTTTACGAGACCGAATCGCCGAAGATGAAGACGCGGAAGGCCAAGGAGCGCGCCGAAGAGGAACTTCGATCATGGGGAGAGGCCGTGGTCGACGAAGGGGGGTCGGCGTCCTACGTCGTGCACCGGGGGGATCCGACCGACATCGTGGTGCAGGCGACAGCCGAGGCGGACACCCTTACGGTCATGGGCACACGGGGGCTGACCGGGGCCCGTCGCACCATGCTGGGGAGCGTCACCGAGGCTGTCATCCGAGAGGCCGACGGTCCGGTCCTGGCGGCCCGCACCTTCCCCGATCCGGAGTCGTAGGCGGCGGCCACGGCCTCTGCAACCGGGCGAGGCCGGCGAAGAGAGTCCGTGGACCCGGCTGGAACGAGGGGCGCCGTCCGTCCCGCCGCGAGGCTCGTCTGTTGCGCGACGGTGGCTCGACGGGGAGGGCGGGGCAAGGCGGTCGAGCTCGTGCGGGAGGCGCATCCGACGTAAAAAGACCCCACGCCGGCACGCTCTGCGGAGAGCCGACGTGGGGCGTCGCCCTATGCACTTTAACAGACACTTACATACCCCGAAACCTAACGTCGTCGAGTGCCCCCCTGTGCCCGCTCAGTCGACCGTCGTGCCACCTGTCGAGCCCACCTCGTCTGTCCGCCGGATGGCTACTGTGGACGGTACTCTTTCGGCACCCGGTCGGCCATCCGCTCGTACCCGAAGTATCCAGACACCGTCACGCCGTATCGCTCGACGACCTCCCCCTTGTAGTCGACCGTAGCCGGGCCCCGTTCCAGCCAAAACTGAGACGTTTGATAGCGGGGGGCCCGCCCGCCCCGGCGTCCGGTCCGCTGCCGGCGCCACTCGGAATAGGCCTCACTCTGCTTCTCCCCGAGGTAGATCACCTCGGCCATGCCGGAATAGTCAAGGATATGGTCGTCCGACGTGTCCGCCTCGGTCATGAGGTCTTCCACACCGATGGACATTCGACTGTTCGATACCTGCGGGACGGTGGAGCTGAAGGTGCTCTTCCCGGGCGGCCCCGACGGAGAGCCCTGATAATAGAAGAGCTTGAAGCCCTGCTCCTCGACTCGGTCCTCGATCATCGCGAGCATGAGGTGATGAAAGGAGCCGAGGAACGCCTCCCGACGGGCCTTTTCCCACCGGGCCTCCTGGGCCGGGCTTCCGTCCAGCTCCTCGAAGAACGGTTCGCCGTCGTACTGCGTCCGCCGTCGAGTGACCTCGAAATCTTCCAGATGATACTCGACTCGGTACCCGAGGGCGCGGTTTTCAATCACGAGGGGCCGGGCGGCGAAGGCTTCCAGCGAGCCCAGCCCGCCGTCGAAGCTGAGCACCTCGCGGTTCAGAATCTCCGTCTGTTCAGCGTTGGGCGTTTCCCCGAGAAAGGCGGCCTTGAACCGCTCGAACCGCTGCTGCCACTGCTCGTCCCGCTCGCCCTCGACGACAATGCCCTCGCCCTCGATGATCTCCTCTTGCAGGGCAAACTCGAACCGGTACGTCCTGGGCTCCTGCAGATTGAGGCTTCGGGACTCCGCCTTGTACCCGACGATGGAGACGTAGAGCTGTTGCGCCCCGAGCCGAATGCCCCGGAGCCGGAAGCGGCCCTGATTGTCGGTTGCCGTGCCCCGCATGCTGCCCGCGATGAACACGTTCACGTCCGCCAGGGGCTCGCCGGTCGTCGAGTCGACGACGACGCCCGTGAGGGTGGCCCGACCGCTCGCCGGATCGGGTTGCTGCGCGGTGCTCCGCTCCGTGGGGAGGAGGAGCGCCACAAGAAGGAATGAGAACAGGAGGCGGCGAAAACGAATGATGCGCATAGGACCGCTTGGGCAAAGGACAACAGCGCCGGGGGCGGCGCATCGACGGCGTCTCGTCTGCGGCCGCCGGCCGACGCGCACTCGTTCCTGGGTGTGGCAAGAAGAACGCAGAGTTACAACCCTTCGGGAAGGAACGTGTGCCGGTCGGGAGAAAGAAGGAGACAGGACCGGGCCGGAGACGCCCCCGCCGGCCCGAAACAACGATTCTCCGGGACGGACCGAAGCGGGGCGAGGACGACAGCGATTCCGGCACCAAAACCGTCTAAAATCCGCGTGGTTGTCCGTCGTGCCGCGGATCGGAGACGCCCACCCACCGGTCTCCCTGGCGACTCACCAGGTAAATGCGGGCGTAGCCCGGGGAGAGGGCCTGCGGGTCGTAGCCCCTCTGACGGGCCTCCCGCAGCAGTCCCCCCTCGAAGCGGTCCTCGACCTGGACCTCGGGGGAGTGGGGTGAGGGAAAGATCCGGGGCATGCGCACAGCCGCCAG
>JAZKTD010000171.1:0-7346 GCA_036625705.1 Salinivenus sp. | reverse complement strand
ACGGAGCAAGCGGAGGTCGGATCAGTCCAGCAGCGTCTTGTAGAAGCCGAGCGTCTGCTCGGCGATGGCCCGCCAGCTAAACTGCTGCTCGACCCGCGTGCGGGCGGCGGTGCCCATGGCCGTCCGCCGGTCCGGGTCGGCCATGAGCGTGTTCACGCCGTCGGCCAGCCGCCGGGCGAAGCCGTCCGGGTCGGCGGGCTCGACGGTGTCGCCCTCCGTCGGGTCGACGTCGACGAGGAGGCCGGTCTCCCCCGGCACCACGATCTCCGGGATGCCGCCCACGGCCGAGGCCACCACCGGCGTCTCGCAGGCCATCGCCTCCAGGTTGATGATGCCGAACGGCTCGTACACGCTCGGGCAGACGAACACCTCGGCGTGCGTGTACATCGTGATAATGTCCTCCCGCGGCAGCATCTCGTCGATCCACACGATGGGATTGTCCGTCTCGGACTGCACGGCCTCCACGCGCGCCGCCATCTCTTCGCCGATGGCGTCGGTGTCGGGCGCGCCGGCGCAGAGCACCACCTGAATGCCGGGGTCGAAGTGGCGAATGGCCTCCACGAGGTGGAGGATGCCCTTCTGCCGGGTGATGCGGCCCACGAAGAGGACGTACGGCCGGTCGGGGTCGACGCCGCGGGCCTCGAGCACCGACGGGTCGGGGCGCGGGCAGTACTGGTCGATGTCGATTCCGTTGTGGATGACTTCAACGTCGGCCTCACCCACGTCGTAGAGGGACTGCACGTCCTCCTTCATCGACGAGGAGACCGCCACGACGCCGTCGGCGGTCTCGTAGGCGGTGCGCTCGACCCACGAGCTTCCCTGGTACGCGGTGCCCAGCTGCTCGGCCTTCCAGGGCCGGTGCGGCTCCAGCGAGTGCGTCGTGAGGACCAGCTGGCCGCCCGTCAGCTGCTTGGCGAGACACCCCGCGAGGTGCGAGTACCAGGTGTGCCCGTGGACGATGTCCGCCTCCGCCACGGAGCCGGCCATGATGAGATCCCGAACCATCGCGTCCATAAACTTGGCGTGGCGCTCGTCCTGGTAGGGCACCTCGACGTCGGGCGAGACGCCGCGCACCGTCAGGTTGCCGTGCTCTTCGTGCTGCTCGCCGAAGCAGAGAACCTCGACCTCGTGGGCCCCGTCTTCGAGGGCGGCGAGCTCGCGGGTCAGGTACTCGACGTGCACGCCCGCCCCGCCGTAGACGTTGGGGGGGTACTCGTTGGTGAGAACGACGATCTTCATGGCTGGGGGCCTCGGTGTGAGGAGACGGAAATGAACGGCCCGGAGGCACCGCCGGGCACACCGGCCGGGTGAGGAGCGTGGGGGGGAGCGCGGGAGCACGGGTGCTCCGGCCGCGGACCGAACGCAGATAGGTCTCGACCTTCTCCCGCTCGGCTCTCTACGCCCACGCTCCCGTGCCCCTGCTCGCCTAGATAATCGTGTCGTCCGGGATGACGGTATTTTTCGGGATGACGACGATGCCGTCCCGAATGTGGTACGTGTCGGTCTCGGTCTCCTCGATGTTGTCGCGGTTCTTAATGATGCAGCGCTTCCCGATCGAGACGTTCTTGTCGATGATCGCGCCCTCGACATACGACTCCTCGCCGATGCCCGGGCTCTCCGCGCCCTCGAGGTAGCCGAGGTCGTCGAGGTCGTGCCACCGGTAGTGGTCGGCCCCCATCATGACGGTGTTCTTGAGCGTGGTGTTGTCGCCGACGTAGGAGCGGATGCCGACCACCGAGCGGGAAATCTGGCTGTTGGTGACCACGCTCCCCTCCGCGATGAGGGAGTTCTGGACGTAGGAGCTCAGAATCTTGGCCGGCGGCAGCATTCGGGCGTTTGTGTAGAGCGGCCGGTTCTGGTCGTAGAGGCTGAACGGCGGGCTCGTGCCGGCCAGCATCAGGTTGGCCTCGTAGAAAGAGCGGATGGTCCCGATGTCGCTCCAGTAGTCGGTAAACGGGTAGCTGACCACCTTCAGCTCGTCGATGGCCGCCGGAATGATCTGGTTGCCGAAGTCGTGGTCCTCGGGGTTTGCGTCGAGCAGCTCGCGCAGGGGCTCCCGGTCGAAGATGTAAATGCCCATCGACGCCAGGTACGTGCGGCCCTGCTCTTCCAGCTCGTCGGCGACCGGGCTCTCCTTTCCGCTCAGCTCGTCGCGGGGGGGCTTCTCGTGGAACTCGGTGATCACGTGCTCGTCGTCGGTCTTCAGGATGCCGAAGGCGGGCGCCTGCTCGGCGGTCACGGGAATCGTTCCCAGCGTCACGTCGGCGTCGGTCTCCCGGTGGTGCTTCAGCAGATTCCGGTAGTCCATCGAGTAGAGCTGGTCCCCCGACAGGATGAGCACGTGACGGTGGCGGTAGCCTTCGATGTGGGGAATGCTGCGCCGGACCGCGTCGGCCGTGCCCTGAAACCAGTCCTTCGAGGAGGGGGTCTGCTCGGCCGCGAGGACCGTCACGAACCCGTTCGTGAACCGGTCGAACCGGTAGCTCTGGGCCAGGTGGCGGTTGAGGCTGGCCGAGTTGAACTGGGTGAGGACGAAGATGCGCGGGATGTTGGAGTTGATGCTGTTCGAGACCGGCACGTCGATGAGCCGGTACCGCCCCGCGAGGGGCACGGCGGGCTTGGCCCGGAGCTTGGTCAGGGGATAGAGCCGAGTCCCGGCACCGCCCCCGAGAATGATGGTGATCGTGGAGGTGTCCATGGGACCGTGGGGCAGGTTGGTAGGGGGTGTGGCGGATGCTCGGCGCCGGGTGTCGGTGCGCGGGCTTCGGCGTGACTGCGTCCCGATGCCTAAGAAAGGAATCCGCACCGTTGGATGCAATGCCGCCCTCTTCGTCCTCGTGCCCGAGCGCTCCGGCCCGCGGCCGTCACTCATCGAAACAGCCGGAGCACCAGATTTAGGAGGAGCGTGAGCAGGATGCTCAGGACGATCATGGTGCCGAGGGGCACGTAGACGCGCACGTTCTCGCCCCGGTAGGTCCAGTCGCCCGGCAGATTGCCGAGGTCGAGGACCTGTCCCAGCCCCAGCACGAGCCCCCCGATGACGACGAGCGCCATCCCGAGATAGAGGAGCCCGCGCCCGAGTGTCCCTGCGTCCATGAGTGGCGCTAATCGTTGTCCGGAAGTACCGCGCGAGGACCGATCCGTGAATACATTCGCGACGTCCGATTCCTGCTTGCGGCGATGCACGGGCCGCAGCTGTCGCGGAAAATCGTATACGCACGTTCTCACCGATCGGGAATCGGGCAGGTCGACCCGCCCCCCTTCATCAACGCTTCGCGGCGCCGCGCGTGCCGACCCGAAAACTCTGAGCCGCGTCGTTCGTGGGACAGACTGCTTTTTCTCCCGACAGCGCCCTTGCCATGATTCTGAAGTGGATCCTCGTCATTCTCCACATCATCACCGCCGCCGCCTGGTTTGGGATCGGGCTCCGCCTCGCCGGGCAGGCCCGGGCCGTCGTCCAGCAGGAGGGCGCCGTTCGCGCGGCCCTCGCCGAAGACGGCAGTCAGTCCGTATGGCTCATGAACCTCTTCATGGTCCTTACCCTGGTGTTCTCGATCGCTGCCTTCGTGGCCGGGGGCCACTTCGCGACCTACGGCCCGGTCTACCACACGGCGCTGCTCCTCATCGTGGTGTTGACGGCCGACCAGCTCGTCGTGATTCGGGGCGGGTGGTCGACGCTGTCGTCGCTGGTCGAGGAGGCGAGCCCCGATGCCGACGCCCTGGACAGCGCCCGAAAGCGCGTGGCCATCGGAACGGGCGTGGGCCACCTGATCTGGCTCGTCCTCCTGGTGCTGATGTTCGTCAACCGCTTCGTGCCCCTGCTCACATGACCGCCGCACGGCCGGGTCACCCTCCGGCCTCGTCGGGCTCGTCGGCGAGCGCGTTCCGGTGGGCCGGGGTCGACGCCTGAAGATCCACAGCCCCGCCCTCGTACCGGTCGGGGCGGCGGTCGCCCAGAAAGCGGGTCCGGGCCGGCGCCTCGGCACACTTCTCGAGGTCGATCGACGCCATTAGAAGGATGGCCTTACCGGTGGGGGCCTGGGCGACAATGCGGCCCGACGGCCCCGTAACGAGCGATCGCCCCTCGAAGAGCAGGTCCTCCTCCTGCCCCACCCGGTTCGCCATCGCCGCGTAGAAGCCGTTATGGAAGGAGCCGATTCGGATCTCCGACTCGTAGACCCCCTTCGGCCACTCCCCGGCCGTTCCCGCCTGCGGGATGGCCACCACCTCGGCGTCCTGTAGGGCCAGCGCCCGCAGGTACTCCGGGTAGTGGCGGTCGTAGCAGATGGCCACGCCCAGCCGACCGGCCGCGGTCTCGTACACGGGTGCACCGGTGTCGCCGGGCGTGTAGTAGCCCTGCTCGTGGAAGCCCTCGTAGTCGGGCACGTGCATCATGCGGGTGCAGCCGAGCAGGGTCCCGTCGGCGTCGATGACGGGGGAGGTGTCGTAGGTCCGGTCGCCGTCCCGCTCCAGCAGGTTGAAGACGACCACCACCCCGTACTTCTCGGCGATGTCCGCCACCGACTCCGTCGTGGGCCCCGGCACGGGCTCGGCCAGGTCGGCCACGTCCTCTCCCCGCTCATCGGCCGGGATGCGCGGGTAGAACGGCGTAAACGAGAGCTCGGGAAAGACGATGAGGTCGGCGCCGGCGTCGGCCGCGTCCCGGATGGCATCGAGGCCCTGCTCGAAGGCCCCGAGCGGGTTGTCGGGAAGAAACTGCTGGACAAGCGCGATATCCATGGGTCGAGATCCGTTCGGGAGGCAAACACGAGGGGAGGGCCGTCCCGCTACGGAGACGGCCGTCGCTGCTCAGGAACGATGAAGGCGCCCGAGTAGGAGGCCTCCGCCGCCGAGAGGACCTTCTGGGCGGCCGACCGCGACGGAAACGGGCCGAGCCGGATGCGGTAGAGCGGGGCTTTCCAGACGATCTGGACGGCCGAGTCGTCCGACCCGCCGCCCTGTGCCATCGGCTCGGGCAGGCGCTCCGAGGGCTGACGCCCCCACCAGGCGATGGCATCCGACAGATACTGGTTTGCGGTCTCCTTGTCCCTGGTCATGTCCAGCTGCACGTGGTACACGCGGGCCGGTCCTGCTTCCGTGCCCGAGGCCCCCTGCTCGGGCGCCGGGCCGGTACAGCCCCCCACCAGGAGCACGACCGCCCCCAGGAGACCAGCGGCACAGGCGACGGGCCAACGTGACGGGGAGAACCAGAACACAGATCACTGGGGGACGGGGCCGCAGGCACGGAGCGCCTCAATGATAGAAAGAAAACGCTCGGGTGGCAACTTCTTCGACTGGTGACCCTGCACAACGAGTCTGACAACTTCGAGGGCGACCGTTTTGGGGCTGCCCCGATCGCGTGGCCGCGGTGAGCAGGCGGACGGGTCTCCGTGTCGACGAAGAAACCGGGGGCGCCCCCGTTGCGGAGTCTGCGAGCTCCGTCCATCCAGTTGTGCACGCCGACTAGCAATCCGTGCTCCCCGCCGGACCGCAGGCAGGCCGCACAGGCGGGCCGATTATTGCAATTTGCTCGTCCATCTATCATTATGTCGCGATAAGCAATTCACGTACCAAACGACCGTCTCCGTCTCCACCCCCGTTCGCATTCAGGGCGAGCGGGCCGAATCCATGGACGACCCGCCCGGCAGTCTCGACGACCTGCGGAGCCGCGTCCAGCAGTGGGCGTCCAGCGTGTAATCCCAGCTCCCAGGGATCGATGTTCGCCTCATCGCTCCCTGGGAGAACGGAGGCTCGTCGCGAGGTGCACCTCGCGACATTTCATTCCCTCCTGGGTAGAGTGCACAGTTGCTATTGGAATCTGGCATAAACCAATGTTTCCGTCTCCTCTCCCCACCCCCCGACCCATGCGCCTACTCGCCGCTACGCTTACGTCGCTGCTTCTGCTGTTCGGCTGCCAGTCGGGCGGGGACGACGCCCCGGATCGGCCGTCCGCCGCCGCCATCGTCGACAGTGCCGTCGCCGCCCACGGCGGCGCCGTGCTCGACCGCGCGGTTGTCTCGTTCGTCTTCCGGGGCGACCAGTACCGGATTCGGCAGGACGAGGGACAGTTTCACTACCGGCGCACCTACACCGACTCGCTGGACCAGACGATTACGGACGGCCTCACGAACGACGGGGTCTACCGCGTCGTGGACGGGGATACGGTCGCCCTCTCGGAGGACGAGCGGGGCAGCGTCCGGACGACCGTCAACTCTGTCTCCTACTTTGCGCTGCTGCCGCACCCGCTGGGCGACTCCGCGGTCCAGCCCGAGTACAGCGGGCGGGACACGATCGACGGCACGCCCTACCACCGCATTCGGGTCACGTTTCAGCAGGAGGGCGGCGGGCAGGACTGGGAGGACATCTTCATGTACTGGTTCCGGACGGACACCTACGCGATGGACTACCTGTCCTACGCTTTCGGCCTCGCGCCGACGGACACCGACACGGGCACACGGTTTCGGGAGGCCTACAACGTGCGCCGCGTCGAGGACGTCCGCTTCGCCGACTACCGGAACTACACCTCCGACACCCTGAGCTACGATCGGATGGCGCTGTACCCGGACCTCTGGGCGCGGGACGCCCTTGAGCTGGTGTCCCGGATCGAGATTGACAGCCTGCAGGTGCAGCCCCTCGCCCCCGACGCGTAGGGCCGCCCCGACTCTCTGACTCGATTGCGCCTCCGTCCCCATGCGCTCAGCTCCCCCCGGCTGCCTCTCCCTCCTGGTCCTCGGCGGCGTGTTGCTGCTGCCCTTCGTGCTGGCCAACGTCGTCTTCGCGGCGCTGGGCAAGCTGGGCCTCGGGCCCACGAGCTCGCTGCTCGCGGCGCTCGGGATGTTTGCGGGGAGCCTGGTCAACATCCCGGTCGCACGGGTCGAACACGAGCGGACGGTGGAGTACCTGCCCAATCGCTTTCTCGGCCTGCACCGGCTGCTGTCGCGTCCCGTTCAGCGGCGGTCGTACACGGTCATCGCCGTCAATGTCGGGGGATGCCTGGTGCCCACCGCCCTAGCCGGCTACCAGGCGGCCCGAATCGCGCTCGAGGCCCCGTCGGTTCTCCCGGCGGCCGGCGGCACGCTGCTCATCAACGTGGCGGTCTGCTACTACGTCGCTCGCCCGGTGCCCGACACCGGCATCGCCATGCCCGCCTTCCTGCCGGCCGGCGCCGCGGCCCTCTGCGCCCTCCTCCTGGCCCCGGAGTGGGCCCCGCCCGTCGCGTTCATGGCCGGTGTGCTCGGCCCCCTCCTCGGGGCCGACTTCCTGCACCTCGACGACATCGCCGACATCGGCACCGGCATGGCCAGCATCGGCGGGGCCGGCACGTTCGACGGCATCGTCCTCTCGGG
>JAZKTD010000007.1:0-31647 GCA_036625705.1 Salinivenus sp. | reverse complement strand
GGGCCGTCAGTTGGCGACGGATCGGACCCGGAGCGTCGGGTCGTCCGGCTCCGTGTTGCACGTCAGCGGTCTCGGGCATTGCGCGGCAATCGCCAGAATTGAAAGATGCGGTCACCTCAAAAACAAGTCCGACCGGCAAAAGCTCCCTCGTACGACGGCCCCGGCGGCGCCCCGTCCCGTCAGTGAAACAGCCGCCCCGTTCCCGCCCGAGGTCACGTCTGAATCACACCAGGGTTAAAGCGCTCCAGTTCCGGGTTGTGGTCGACGACGTCGAGGCCGAGCGAGAGCCAGTCCCGCGTGTCGACCGGGTCGATGAGGGCGTCCACCCACAGCCGGGCCGCCGCGTAGTAGGGGGTCGTCTGCTCCTCGTACCGGTCCTGGATGCGGGAGAGAAGCTCCTGCTCCTCCTCGTCGGAGAGGGTCTCTCCCTTCTTTTCCAGCTGCCGCACGCGGATCTGCTTCAGGACCTTCGAGGCCTGGGTGCCACCCATGACGGCAATCTTGGCCGTGGGCCAGGCAAGCACGAGGCGCGGGTCGTAGGCCCGTCCGCACATCGCGTAGTTGCCGGCGCCGTACGAGTTGCCGACGACGACGGTGAGCTTCGGCACGGTCGAGTTCGCGACGGCATTCACCATCTTGGCGCCGTCCTTGATAATGCCGCCGTGCTCGGCCCGTTTGCCGACCATGAAGCCCGTCACGTCCTGAAAGAAGACGATCGGGATCTCCTTCTGATTGCAGTTGAGGATGAAGCGGGCCGCCTTGTCGGCCGCGTCGGAGTAGATGACGCCGCCGACCTGAATCTCTCCCTTCGACTCGTGATTGGTCTTGTTGCGCACCACGGCCCGCTGGTTGGCCACCACCCCCACGTTCCACCCGTCGATGCGGGCGTAGCCGGTGAGGAGCGTGCGGCCGTAGCCCTCCTTGTACTCGGTCCAGGACTCGGCGTCGACGATGCGGGCCAGAATCTCTCGCATCTCGTACTGCTCGGACCCGGCGCTCGGGTAGAGGCCGTAGAGCTCCTCGGCCGGATGGGCCGGCTCGGCCGGGTCCTTCCGGACGTAACCGAAACGCTCGACCGGCCCCTGATGGTCGACGATGGACCGGACGATGTCGAGCGCCTCCTGGTCGTCCTCGGCCTTGTAGTCGGCCACGCCCGAAATTTCGGTGTGCGTGGACGCGCCCCCCAGTTCCTCGGCCTCCACGTCCTCCCCGATGGCCGCCTTCACGAGGTAGGGCCCGGCCAGAAAGACCGAGCCGGTGCCCTCCACGATGACGGCCTCGTCGCTCATGATGGGCAGGTAGGCCCCGCCCGCCACACAGCTGCCCATGATCGCGGCAATCTGCGGAATGCCTTCGCTCGACAGCCGGGCATTGTTGCGAAAAATGCGGCCAAAGTCGTCCTTGTCCGGAAAGATCTCGTCCTGCATCGGCAGGAAGACCCCGGCCGAGTCGACGAGGTAGATGATGGGGACGCGGTTCTCCAGGGCGATCTCCTGGGCCCGCAGGTTCTTCTTCGCGGTGATGGGAAACCAGCTGCCCGCCTTCACGGTGGCGTCGTTTGCCACGACCAGACAGGTGCGGCCGCTGACGGGCCCGAGGCCCATGACGGTTCCCCCCGCCGGGCATCCCCCCTCCTCCTCGTACATCTCGTAGCCGGCAAACAGCCCGAGCTCGGAGAAGGCCTCCGGCTCGTCGACGAGGTACTCGATGCGCTCCCGTGCCGTGAGCTTCCCGCGCTCGTGCTCCCGGTCGATCCGGCCCTCGCCGCCGCCTTTTCGCACCTCGGCGGCCCGCTCCTCCATCGTCTCCACGAGGGCTTCGTAGCGGGCTGCCCGTTCCTGATAGGTGGCATCGTTGACGGGGGCGTCGGTACCGAGGGACTCGGAGTCGGACATGTTGCGACTGCGGCGTTGGGAAAGCGCGGCGGGCCGGGCCTAAAAACCCGGTTGGCGACGGACGGGCAATCTAACCGACGCCCGCCTCAATCCAAAACCCATCGCCTCCAACACAAAAGCCTGTCCCGATGCGCTCGGGACAGGCCTGCGGTCGTCGAAGATCCGAGGGCACGGACGCGGCGGGGACCGACGCCGTGAGACCAACCGGTAAACCCGGGAGACGGCCCGGGACGCTACAGGATGGCGCTCATCTTTCGACGGATTTCGTCTCGGGGCTCCCCCGTCTTGTCCTGGATGAGGCCCACGATCTTGTCCATCTCGCCGCGGGCACGCTTCATTTGCTTGTCGTCGAAATCGGCCTCTTCCCAGATCTCCTTGATCTGGTCGCGAATGCGTCGCCAGCTCTCGTTCATCGCCTCCGTTGCCATAACAGTAACTGTGTGTTTGCCGAGGATCTATGACATGTCGGTGCTGGTACCGTTGAACAAGGACCTAGGTTTCTCGGAGATCCTTCTGAACAGTCGTCCCTGCCCACCAGAACCACGTGTCTATGGCCCGCATCGGCGTCATCGGGGCCGGCATCGCCGGTCTAACCGCCGCCCACCACTTGCACTCCCACGACGTCCCGGTCGTGGTGCTGGAAGCCCGCGACCGCCCCGGCGGCGTCATCCGGACGCACCGGGAGGCGGGCTTCCTCGTGGAGGCCGGGCCCAATTCTCTGCGGTCGACGCCCTTCCTGCACCGACTGATCGAGGCCCTCGACCTCTCCGAGGAACGGGTGTGGGCCGACGAGACGGCCTCCCGGCGGTACATCCGCCGCGACGGTCGGCTCGTTCCCGTCCCCATGTCGATCGGCGGATTTCTCACGACGGACCTGCTGTCGACCTCGGCCAAGCTTCGGCTGCTCGCCGAACCCTTCGTCCGCGCCCGGTCGCCCGAGCAGGCCGAGGAGAGCCTGGCCGCCTTCATCCGGCGGCGACTCGGCCCCGAGGTGCTCGACTACGCCGTCGCCCCGTTCGTGGGGGGCGTCTACGCCGGCGACCCCGATCGGCTCTCCGCGCGCCACACGTTCGGGCGCCTCGTCGAGTGGGAGCGCGAGTACGGATCGCTCTTCTGGGGGGCCCTCCGCGGCGGTCGGGACGACGAGGCAGACGACGTCCCCTCGGGGCTCTTTTCGTTCCGGGAGGGGCTCGAGACGCTGCCTCGAGCCCTGGCCGGCGCCCTCGACGGGGCAATCGAGTACGAGACCGAGGTGAGCGCGATCGAAGCGACGGACTCGGGGTGGGCCGTACACGCCGATGCCGCCGGCGGCCCCGACACCTACGACGTCGACGGGCTCATCTGCACCGTGCCGCTTCACACCCTCGGCGCACTCGACCTCGACAGCCCGGTGGACCTCTCGGCCCTCCAGGCCGTCGCCTATCCCCCCGTTCAGGTGGTCGCCCTCGGCTACGAGCGATCCGCCATCGACCATCCGCTCGACGGGTTCGGGCTACTCGTGCCCCCGGTCGAGGCGGACCTCGACGTGCTCGGCACGCTTTTCTCCTCCACCCTCTTTCCCGGCCGCGCCCCCGACGACCACGCGCTGCTCACAACGTTCGTGGGCGGGGCCCGTGCCCCGACGCTGGCCCGCCGCGAGGACGCCGCGGTTCGGTC
The DNA here is from genome assembly GCA_036625705.1 of Salinivenus sp. Taxonomy (GTDB): domain Bacteria; phylum Bacteroidota; class Rhodothermia; order Rhodothermales; family Salinibacteraceae; genus Salinibacter. Next base: position 28,096 of record JAZKTD010000007.1, on the reverse strand, counting down.
CATCGTCGAGCGCGACCTCGACCGCCTGCTCGGCGTCGAGGGCGCGCCGGTGTTTTCCCGTCACGTCCACTGGTCCCGGGCCATTCCGCAGTACCGGCGGAACCACGGGGCCGTGAAAGAGACGCTGAACACTCTTGAGGCCCAGCACCCGACCCTCGCCTTCGCCGGCAACTACCGCGACGGCGTGGCCGTGGGCGACGCCGCGGAGAGCGGGCGGGCCGCCGCCGAGCGCCTCCTCCCGTCGTGACCCCGCACGGACCGTCGGTCGAACGGCCGCCTCAGGCCCGCCCCATCTCGGAGGCAAGGTGGCGAATCAGCCGGCGCTTGACCACCGGGAGCAGGGTCTCCTTGTAGGGCACCTGGAGGTCGGTGTTGGAGAAGTAGGTCGCCGGATTCGGAAGGTCACGCCGCTCCTCCACCAGGTCCAGCTTGATGCTGGAAGGGTGCACGTCGACGCCGGCCTGCTCAACGGTTCGGCAATGGACCGTGCGCAGCGCACGGTGCTTCTCCCCCTCCTCGTGGATGGTGGAGAGCTCGTAACGGAGGACGTGCAGCACGTCGCTCTTGCGGTCGGGGACCATGAGGTAGCCCTCCTGGAGGTACGACGGCACGATCCCCACCGTCTCCAGCTCCGTGTTCTCCTCGACGTGCTCGTACACCTCCCGGCCCTTCTCAATCGTCGAGCGGATCTGCGGCAGCGCCCAGCGGATGAGGTCCTCGACGACGGTCATCTCGGCCCCTTCCAGCTCCGGCCACTCGTAGGTGACCGACGCCTCGTCCCAGTCGATGCCCGTGATCCGCCCCGTGTCGGGCGACCGAAAGTCCTCGGTCCGCTCCAGCACCGTCATGAGCCCCTGATGCAGCGTCACGAGCCGCCCGAGGTGCGGGTACACCTGTTGCTTGTCGAACGCGGCCTCTGCCCGCTGGAGGCCCGCCAGAATCTGGTACTGCGTCTGCTCGACGTCCTCAACGGCACCGGTGAACAGTTCGAGACTGAGCGGTTTCATGGCGATGGGGTTTATGTTAAGGGCAGAACAACATCATGTATAGACTCTGTGTAGTACAACGTCAAACGAGGCCCTCTTTCGTTACGGTGATCGGATGTGGAACGCCATCTCGATCAAGTGGACGCTCAGGCGCCCTCGCTGCCCGATTCTGCGGGACCGCCCTGGAGACAGGGGATCCGGGAGCGGGGGGACGCCCCCGTTCTGCACGGAATCGTCTCGGTCTTCGACGACAGCACCCCGGGCCTCGATCGGCCCGCGCTTTTCAGTCGGAGGTATCGTCCCCTCCCGGCCGGAGACGCTCCATAAGGGCCTTCACCTGCTCCCGGGGCATGCGGGTAAATGCGTTGAACTGCCCGCCCGCCGCGAGGGCCTCGCCCCCATCGATCGTCACCACTTCTCCGTTCATGTAGCCGGACAGGTCGCTGAGGAGGACGCCTGCGAGGTCGGCCAGCTCCTCGGGGTCGCCGAAACGCCGGGCGGGAATCCGGTCCCGCATCTGCTGCTCCATCTCCTCGTTCGGCATGAGCCGCTCCCAGGCCCCTTCGGTGGGAAACGGGCCGGGGGCGATGGCGTTGAGCCGGATGTCTTCCGGTCCCCACTCGGCCGCCAGGGACCGCGTCATGGCCACGATGCCGGCCTTCGACATGGCACTGGGGACCACGTAGGCGCTTCCCGTCTCGGCGTAGGTCGTGACGACCGACAGCACGGCGCCCCCGGTGTCGCGCTCCAGCCAGCGCCGGCCGCAGGCTTGCGTGCAGTGGAAGGTCCCGTAGAGGTTCGTCTTCACGATGGCGTCGAACCCATTTGGCGAGATGTCTTCGGTCGGGGCCAGGAAGTTGGCGGCGGCGTTGTTGACCAGTCGCGTGACCGGTCCCTGCCGCGCCTCCGCCTCCTCGAAGAAGGCCTGCACCGCCTCCGCCTCCCGCACGTTGCAGGGGATGCCCTCGGCCGTCCCGCCCGCCGCTTCGATCTCGGCGACGGTCTCGGCCAGGGGCTCGGGGCGGCGGCCGTTGATAGTGACCACAGCCCCAAGGTCGGCGAAGCGGTGGGCCATCGCCCGCCCCAGGCCGGTGCCCCCACCGGTCACGACGACGTGGTGATCGGCGAGCAGATCAGGCGGCAAGTCGTCGGGCATGAGATTTCGCGAAGGGTTGGTCGAAGACACGGAGCGGACGCCAAATCACTCAGTCCGAATCCCGAAGGACCAGGGCGTACAAGTCGCGGAGCGGAACCTCCAGATTAAACGTCTCACTCGCAACCGTGTCCGAGAGCGCGGTGTGCGCCCGGTACCGCCATCCCTCGGTGTCGCGCGTGTACTGGGTGAGGAGCGGCTTCTCGGGAGCGATCACCCAGTACTCCCGGAGGCTGTCCAGGTCGGTGTACGCGGCCAGCTTGTCGCTATGGTCGCGTGCCTGCGTGGAGCCGGAGGTCACCTCCACGATCATATCCGGATTTTGAAGGGTCCGCGGTCGGGTGTCCTCGTAGGTCGGCTCACACGCGACGACGACGTCCGGATACACGTAGCCGAAGGAGACGCGGACGCGCTGGTCGGAGGTCATGACCCAGCAGCCGTTCGGCTGAAGACGCGTCCGGAGCTCCGACGAAACGTTGTCCTTGATCTGATTGTGCTCGGGTTCGGCGCCGGCCACGGGAATCACGGAACCGTTTTGCAGTTCGTAGCGCTCCTCGTCGGCCTCCGCGTCGAGCTCGAGATACTCCTCAACGGTGTAGGCCCGGGTGGCGACGGCAGACATAGTGGATCGAGGCGTCAGGACGAGTCAATGATAGACGTTTCGTGAACCGGGTGACAATCCGCAAAGATCCGGGTCCGCCGCCGCGGCACCGAGGCGCACCGCTCCCTGGGCCGTTCCGTCCGGACGGGGGGTCGATATGACGGGGCTACGCCGTTTCAGACGGCTTCGGCCGGTCCGGGGACTCGTCGTCCACGTCGGCGCCGGCCCCTCCCGGCGCGCCATCTCCGTGAGCCGGGGAGGTTCCGTCCCCGAAGTCGTCGGGCGTGCTCCCCTCGGCCCCCGTCTGTTCAGACGCATCGACGATCGATGAGGAGAACGCCCCCCGCTCGGTCGGGGTGCCCGGGAACATGCGGCGCTCTCGGTACTCGTCGAGCGGAAACTCGTCGACCTGGATGTACTGCTCGCGCGCCTCGTCGGCCCGGTGCACGAGATCGTATTCCTCCTCCGTAATGATGCCCTCGTCGCGGGCCCGGTCCAGGAGCTGACGCGGCCGCTTCTTCGGCAGCTGCCCGTCGCGGATCGCGTCCTTGATGGTCTGGCCCACGTGGTAGGCGTCGCGGTTGAGGCGGAAGGCCCACTCCAGTTCGCCCAGAGGCTCGGTCCGATCCTCGGGGACGTAGAGGTCCTCCGTGAGCCACTCGCGGGCCCCGTCCTTTTCTTGAATGGCCTGCGCGAGGCGGCCGCCGAGCGCATCGTCCGGCATCGAACCCATCGTGTTGAGTCGCGACCACGGCGCCATGACGCCTCGCAGCAGCCACGTCAGGCCCGGCACCTTCAGGTTGTCGAAGAGGCCCTCGAACGCCTCCTGCATCTGGGCAAAGGCGTACTGCATGCTCCAGTGCAGGAACGGCTCCTGCTCGGACGGGCGGCCCTCCTTCTCGAAGCGCGTAAGCACGGCCGTGCCGAGGTACATCCAGGACAGGATGTCGGCGAAGCGGCCCGTGATCTTTTCCTTGCGCTTCAGGGCCCCGCCCAGGCTGCCCATCGCCAGGTCGGCGAAGAACGCGAAGCTCGCAGCCGCCCACGCCATTTTCCGATAGTACGGCGCGGCGGGCCCACTGACGGGTGCACGGGCCAGACGGCCCCGCGTGAGCGAGAGCCCAAACGCCCGGAATCCGTTTCGCAGCACGTGCCCGATGTGGCTCCAGAAGGCGTCGTCGAACTTCTCGACGTCCCCGTCCATCAGGGCCTCGATCTCTTTCAGGGCGTACGGGTGGCACCGGATGGCGCCCTGCCCGAAGATCATCATCGTGCGGGTGAGGATGTTGGCCCCCTCGACCGTGATGCTGATGGGGAGCGACTGGTAGGCCAGGGCCAGCAGGTTGCCGGGGCCCCGCGAGATGCCGTTCCCCGCCAGGACGTCCATGCCGTCGTTCACGAGGTCCCGCTGCATCTCGGTGGTGTTGTACTTCATGATCGCCGAGACCACGGCCGGCTTCTCGCCACGATCGACGGCCCCGGCGGTGTATTTCCGGGCGGCGTCCATGATGTAGGTGTACCCCGCGATGCGGGATAGCGGCTCCTCGATGCCCTCGAACTTGCCGATGGAGAGGCCAAACTGCTCGCGGACGGCGGCGTGTGCCCCCGCCACCCGGGTCACCAGCTTGCCGCCGCCGACGGCCTGTGCCGGCAGCATGAGGCCGCGCCCGGCCGACAGGGCGTCCATGAGCATGGCCCAGCCCCGCCCGGCGCCGTCGGCCCCGCCGATGATGGCGTCGATCGGGAGCACCACGTCCTCCCCTTCCGTCGGGCAGTTATAGAAGGCGACGCCGAGGGGATCGTGCCGCCGGCCCAGCTGGACCCCGTCCGCGTCCGTCGGCACCAGCGCGCAGGTAATGCCCAGGTCCTCGCCCTTGCCCAGCAGGTTGTCCGGGTCCTTCAGCTTAAACGCCAGGCCCAGCACCCCGGAGATGGCCGCCAGCGAGATGTAGCGCTTCTCCCAGTTGAGGCGCACCTTGAGATCGCCGTCCTCATCCCGAAAGACCTCGCCACGGGACTCCATGGCGCCGGCGTCGGACCCGGCGTTCGGCTCCGTGAGGGCGAAGGAGGGGATCAGGTCCCCGCTGGCGAGGCGCGGCAGGTAGTACTCCTTCTGCTCGTCGGTGCCGTAGTGCAGCAGCAGCTCGCCGGGCCCGAGCGAGTTCGGCACCATCACGGTAATCGCGAGCGGCACGGAGTGGCCGCCCAGCTTCTGGACGACGGCGCTCCGCCCGGCGGCCGAGAAGCCGAGCCCCCCGTGCTCCTCCGGAATGATGAGCCCGAAGAAGCCCTGCTCCTTCAGGTAGTCCCACGTCTCGGCCGAGAGGTCGCCCCGCTGGTGGACCTTCCAGTCGTCGACCATCCCGCATACCTCCTCGCAGGGGCCGTCCAGGAAGGCCTGCTCCTTGTCCGACAGCTCCGGGTAGAGCTGGTCCAGCGTCTTCTCGAAGTCGGGGTCGCCTGAGAAGAGCTCCCCGTCCATCCACACCGAGCCCGCGTCGATGGCGGTCTGTTCGGTCTCCGAGATCGTCGGCAGAAATTGAAGCGCCTCCATGAGTCGCATCAATCCGGCGGACACCTGGCGGCGGATCGGCCCCGCGTTGAAGATCGCCACGAGCACCCCGTAAGAAATCCAGAGCCAAAGCGGCGCCCCGCCGCCGTACAGGCCCACCGCCCCGGCCGTCGCCCACAGCCAGAGCGGTGCTCCGGTGTAGCCGAGCACGAAGAGCACGAGGAGCACGCCGGCCACGATACCGAGGGTCGGCATGCCGGCGAACGCGTCGAAGAGCGGAAGATCCATGACCAGCCTCCGAGATGTTGTCGAATGGAAACGAAAAACCCGGGGTCCTCAGATGCGCGAGATGCCTCCCGGTGATTAACACCGTTAACTTACAAGTCTAACACACTTAACGGTGTTATGTTTTGCAAATCTGCACATTCGGCCGAGGACAATAGGTCTCCGCTCGGGCGGGACTGAACTCGCCCGCCCCCTCCGAGCGTGTCTCGGGCCTACACGCGCAGATTTTCGATGACGCCGGCCGCCCCCATCCCCCCGCCGACGCACATCGTGCAGATGCCGTAGCGCACCTCGCGGCGCACCATCTCGTGGAGCAGCGTGGCGGTGAGCTTCGCTCCCGTGCAGCCGAGCGGGTGGCCGAGCGCGATGGCGCCCCCGTTCACGTTGACGATGTCTTCGTCGAGCCCAACCTCACGGATCACAGCCAGTGACTGGGCGGCGAAGGCTTCGTTGAGCTCCACGAGGCCGATGTCGTCGAGGCTCAGGCCGGTCTGGTCGAGGGCCTTCGGAATGGCCTCCACCGGCCCGATGCCCATCACGTCCGGCGCCACGCCCGCCACGGCGAAGCCACGGATCCGCCCGAGCGGATCGACGCCGAGTTCGTTCATCCGGTGCTCACTCATCACGACGCTCGCCGCCCCGCCGTCCGAGCGCTGCGACGCGTTGCCCGGCGTCACGGTGCCGCCTTTCTTGAACGCGGCGGGGAGCTGGGAGAGCACCTCCAGGCTCGTGTCGCGGCGCGGCCCCTCGTCGACCTCGATGGTCGTGGTCTGCGTCGTGGTCTCGCCCTTATGGCCGTTGACGGCGTGGTAGTGCGTTTCCTCCACGTCGAGGGGCACGATCTCGTCCTCGAACCGCCCGTGGTCGATCGCGTCGACGGCCCGCTCGTGGGAGCGAAGGGCAAACCGGTCCTGGTCCTCGCGGGACACGTCGTAGCGCTCGGCCACGTTCTCGCCGGTGAGCCCCATCGAGATGTAGGTGTCGATGTCTTCGTTCGTCGTCTCCGGGTCGGGCTGAAAGAAAAACCCGCTCATGGGCACCTGGCTCATCGACTCGGCCCCGCCCGCCAGCACGACGTCGGCCGTGCCGGTGGCGATGGCCTGCGAGGCCTGTACAATCGTCTGCAGCCCCGAGGAGCAGAAGCGATTGACGGTGGCGCCGGGCACGCGGTCGGGCAGCCCGGCCTTTCGCGCGATGATGCGGCCCACGTTCATGCCCTGCGGCCCCTCCGGAAAGGCACAGCCCATGAGGACGTCGTCCACCATCTCGGGCTCGAGCCCCTCCACCCGGCGCATCGCCCCCTTCACCGCCTCGGCGCCCAGGTCTTCGGGCCGGTAGTTCTGAAGGGTCCCCTTGTTAGCCTTTCCGACCGGGGTGCGGACGCTGCTGACGATGTAGGCTCCGTTTTGTGCATTCATTGCGTTGAAGGTTGGGAGGTTGAAAGTTGGGCGGTGCGGAGTTGGGAACGTTCGACCTTTCAACGTTCCAACGTGCAACGATCAGTTCCGGAGGGGCTTGTTGTGCTGGAGCATGTGGTTGATGCGGGCCTGCGTCTTCTCCTCGCCTAGCAGGCTGAGGAAGACCTCCCGCTCCAGCTCCAGCAGGTAGTCTTCGTGGACCGACTGCGGGGCACTCAGCTCTCCGCCGCACATGACCGTCGCCAACTTCGTGGCGAGGTGCTCGTCGTACGCGCTGATGTAGCCGCCCTCCCGGTACTGCATGAGGGCCACTTTGAAGGTCGCGAGCGTCTTCTCCCCCAGCACCGTGATGTCGTTCATAACGGGCGGCGGCCGGTAGCCCTCCTCGCTCAGGCGGAGCACCGTCTGCTTCGCCGCGTAGAGGCGTCGGTCCTCATGCATCACGATGCGGGTCGTCTCCGGCAGAAAGCCCATCTCGATGCCCTCGGCGGCCCCCTCCGCGACCTCCGCCATCGCGACGGTTTCGAAGTAGGGGCGCAGGTGGGCCTGAATGGTGCTGGGGTGGTCGTCCGGGGCCTCCCGGGCGGCCTTCGCCGCCAGGCGCATCGTCCCCGTCCCGGCCGGGATGAGCCCCACCCCCAGCTCCACGAGGCCGATGTACGTCTCCGCGTCGGCCACGGGGGTCGGGCAGGCCATCGAGATCTCGCAGGCGCCCCCGAGCGTCCGCTGGTGCGGGGCCGCCACGACCGGCTTCGTCGCGTACCGGACCCGCTGGACCGTGTCCTGAAACTCGTCGATGTACTGGTCGATGACGTCGTAGGCCCCCTGCGAGGCCGCCATCGCCATCTCCCCGAGGTTGGCCCCGACGGAGAAGTTTTTTCCCTCGTTGCCGATGACCATGCCTCGGAGGTCGGGATCTCGCTCCACGCGGTCGATGCACTCGCGCAGCCCCATCATGACGTTACGCCCGAGGCTGTTGGCCTTCGATCGAAACTCGTAGAGCGCCACCCCGTCGCCGACGTCGAGCAACGCCGCCTCGTCGTTGCTCCAGAGCTCGGCGGAGCCGTTCTGCTTGGTCGCCGCGAGGCGCAGCTCGTCGGTCGGCCGCGGATCGGCGACGTAGCCGGTCTGGGCCGGGACGTAGACCGTCCGCTCCCCCTCGTCGGCCTGGTAGAACGAGGTCTGCCCCCGTTCGTGCATCGCCTCGACCCAGTCGGGCACCTCGAGGTCGTGCTCGGCCATTCCGTTGAGGACGGTCTCGAACCCGAGCGCGTCCCAGAGCTCGAACGGTCCCTTCTCCCAGTTGAAGCCCCAGCGGATGGCGCGATCGACGTCGGCCGGGTTGTCGGTGATCTCCCCGATCCGCCGGGCACTGTAGGCCAGCAGCTCCAGCGTCGTCTCGCGGAAGAACGTGCCGGCGCGGCCGGGGTCCTGATACAGAGCCTGGAGCCGATCGTCGAGCCCCCCGGCGTTCTGGATGGCCTCGAGGTCGCCGAGGGCTTCCTCCTCGGCCTCTGTGTACTCGAACGTCTCCGGGTCGAGCGACTTGATCTCCCCGTCCACCTTCTTATAGAAGCCCGCTTTCGTCTTCTCCCCGAGCCGCTCCTCCTCCACGAGCCGCTGCATCACGTCCGGCACCCGGAAGGCCTCGCGACGCTCGTCGTCCTCCACCTTCTCGTGGAGATTGTTCGCCACGTCGGCCAACACGTCCAGCCCCACGAGGTCCGCCGTGCGGAAGGTGGCCGACTTCGGGTGCCCCACGAGGCGACCTGTGAGCGTGTCGATCTCCTCGATCGTGTAGTCCCCCTCTGTGTAGTACCGGATGGCCTGCAGCTGGGCAAAGACGCCGATGCGGTTGCCGATGAAGTAGGGCGTGTCGTTCGCCACGACGACGCTCTTGCCCAGGTGGAGCCGCCCGAACTGGGCCACCCGCTCCAGCACCGACGGCGCCGTCGCGCGGGTCGGCACGAGCTCCAGCAGCTTCATGTAGCGGGGCGGGTTGAAGAAGTGGGTCCCCAGGAAGCGCTGCTTGAACTCCTCGGACCGGTCCTCGGCGATCTGGTGGATGGGCAGGCCGCTGGTATTGGTCGAAATGACAGCCTCCTCCCGGGCGTGCTCCTCGATTCGGGTGTGGACGTCCCGCTTCACGTCCATCCGCTCGACGACCGCCTCGACGACCCAGTCGACCTCGCCCACCCGTTCGAAGTGGTCCTCGAAGTTGCCGAGATAGACGCGTTCGGCGACCGCGTCTGTGAAGAACGGGTCGGGGCTTGCGTCCCGCGCCCGTTCGAAGCCCTCCTGCACGATCGCGTTTCGGTCCTCTCCGTCCTCGGGCGCGATGTCGAGCAGGTGCACCTCCAGGCCCGCGTTGGCGAGGTGCGCGGCGATCTGGGCGCCCATGGTCCCGGCGCCCAGGACGGCCGCGGTCCGGAAGGGCGGGTGAGAGGCAGGAGCGGCGAGGTCGAGCGAGCGGGTATCGAGCGCTTTCGTTTCCATGGGATGGGCGTCAGGTGCAATAAATTAACAGTGTTAACTTTTTTCCACCACGAGTCGGAACCGCTTCCAACCATCGGTGGGATCCGCGGGCGGTTCGTTACGGCCTATTCCACCTCGGCGACCACCGCCCCTCGGGGCGTCGGCTCGTCGGGCGGACCATCCTCGTGGTAGAGGGCTTCGATCTCCTCGGTGTAGGTCTTCTGAACCTCCAGTCGCTTCACCTTCAACGTCGGGGTCAGAAGGCCGGATTCGATGGTCAACTCGTCGGGCACCAGGGCGAACCGCTTGACGGTCGACCAGTGGTCGAGCCCCGTGTTGGCGTCAACGACCATCGACTGGAAGGCATTAATGATGGCCGACTCTCTCAGCAGTTCTTTAAACGGCAAATCGGGATTGAGATCCCGGGCCTTCGCCTCCGCCCGAACCTGATCCTCCGTCGGGAAGATGAGCGCGGCACAGAACTTCCGGTCGCTGCCCACGACGACCGCCTTGTCCACGAGGGGCTGGCTGCCCAGCTGATTTTCGATGGGCTGCGGCATCACGTACTTGCCCGTGGACAGCTTGAAGAGGTCCTTCTTGCGGTCGGTAATCTTCAGGTATCCCTCCTCGTCGAACTCCCCAATGTCCCCCGTGTGGAACCAGCTGTCGTCCGTGAGAACCTCCTCGGTCTTTTCGGGCCGTTTGTAATACCCTTTCATCACGTGGGGGCCGCGGGTCAGGATCTCCCCGTCGTCGGCGATGCAGACCTCGACACCGGGCAGCGGCTCCCCGACCGTCCCGGGCTTGATGCGCTCCGGACGGGTGTAGGAGATCACGGGACTCGTTTCGGTGAGGCCGTATCCCTGGAGGGTCGTGATGCCCGCCGCCGCGAGCGTGTTTGCGAGGTCGGGCTGGAGCGCCGCCCCCCCAACGACGATCCACTTGACCCGTCCCCCGAGGGCCTCCCGCCACTTGCGAAAGACGAGCCGATCGGCCACCGCGCGTTTCGCCTCGTAGAAGGCCGACATGTCCTGGTCAATCCGGTAGTCGTTCGCGACCCCGAGGGCCCACTCCCCGATCCGTTTCTGAAGCCCCTCCAGTCCCAGAATTTTTTTGCGGATGCCGGCGTACACTTTCTCCAGCACCCGCGGCACCGACGCGAAGGTCGTGGGGCGCACCTTCGGCAGGGCTTCGACGAGATCGTCGGGGTGGGTAAAGTAAATGCTCACCCCCCGCATCATGAAAGAGTACTGCAACATGCGGGCAAACACGTGGGTGAGCGGCAGGAACGAGAGGACAACCTCGCCCTCCGGCCCGTGTTCGAAGGCGCCGAGCTCCCCGACCGAGTTGATGGCGTTGGAGGAAATGTTCTGGTGCGAGAGCATAACCCCCTTCGGCCGCCCGGTCGTCCCGCTGGTGTAGATGATGGTGGCGAGGTCCTCCGGGGCAATCTGACCGCGAAGGTCCGAGATGGCGGCGCCCCGATCCTCCGCGGCCTCTCGCCCTCGGCCACGAACGTCGTCCAGCGTATGGAGGGTGATTCGATCCGGCAGGTCGGGGGATTCCTCCCCGGAGCCGGGTTGACAGAGAATGACGGTCTCGATATTCGGAAGGTCGGGCAAAAACTCCGCGGCCTGCGCCAGTCGCTTCGGATTGGCGACCGCCAGGGCCCTGGCCTCGGAGTGCTCGGCGACGTAGCTCATCTGATCCACCGAGCTCGAGAGATAGAGGGGCACGTCGACCAGCCCCGCGAGCAGACACCCCATGTCGACGACGCAGAAGGGCACGTCGCTCTCCAGCAGCAGCGCGACCTTCTCGCCGCGCTGGAGGCCCAGATCAAGGAGGCCCAGGGCCGTCTCTTCGGCCCGGATCCGAAACTGATCGAGCGACAGGGGATCCCATCCCTCATCCACGGGCTGGTTCAGGGCCTTCGGGTTCTCGTAGGCCTCGCAGGCCTCGTAGAGGAGGTCCGGGAGCGTCTTGCCCAGAGCGACGGCGCCGGCGTCGGGCGGGGCGGTGTGGATCGGGCCGGGCATGGACGGTGGCGATCAAGCGGGTCGGTCAGAGGAGGAGTGAGGGGCCCCTCACTTCGGGGAAGAAGCTACCGATTGCCGACAGCCTCGAAGGGTCCGCTGGATGGCGGCATCAATGAAGGTCTCCGGCTCGATCCGCGCGTCGACGCGATCTGCGAGCAGGAGAGACACCGTGCCGTGGAGCGAGGCCCAGATGGTGCTGGCGAGGACGTCCGGGTCCTGACGGTCAAAGATGCCGTCCTTGGCCCCTTCCTGAAGCGCCCGGCTGAACAGGTCGAGGTTGCCCCTCGCCTCCCGATACTTCTCGGGGGGGTACCGGTCCATGCGCTCCGGCCGGAGCTGAAACATGATCTCGTAGTACTCCGGATTGTCGAGCCCAAAGTCGATAAAGCACCGGCAGAGGGCCTGAAGTCGCTGGAGGGGGTCGTCCGGGAACTGGGCCGCCGTCTCCTCAAGCTTCTCCTGCAGGCGCATCATCCCCTCGTGGATCAAGGAGTGTAGGAGCGCATCTTTGCTGTCGAAGTGCAGGTAGATGCTCGTGGCGCTGTAGCCGATCGCATCGGCAATCTTCCGCATCGACAGGTTCTGATATCCTTCCTTGACCAGAAGGTGCCGCGCAGTGTCAAGGATGTGCCGTCGAAGATTGCCGTTGTCGGAAGGGGCCGACTGCGTGGTCATCGGATCCGCCGGCGTAGGATGCGTCGGGGGCTAGAGAATCCCTACTGGGAACAATAATGTAGGGCTCGACCGACGAAGTATCCAATCTGTTATCGCGGGGCTGGGGACCAGAGGTGGGGGCACCGGCAGACGTGTAAGGCGGTCCCGCGGCGGGCCCAGGTGGAGGGGAGTGACCTAAGCGAGGTCCTCGTCGTCCTCTTCATCCTCGTTGAGCTTGCGGACCGCGTAGCCGGCCCCGGCCGCCGCGAGGAGGGCAAGACCGCCGTCGACTGGTACAGGGGGTGGCGGCGGCGGTGGTGGTGGGCCGTATGTACGCATATTTCCATCTACTGAGGAGCCACCCGATCTCCCCAAATTACGCGTTCCACTTTCTCGAGTCCCGGATTTTGATGGCTCAGCCCATCCGGGGAGATTGGGAGAGACGGACTCATCAGAAGGGCGGTCTATGACGTCCTGATCTCGCCCTTGGTGGACCTGTGAAAGCGCAGGGGACGTCAGCAGCAGAGCAACGGTCGCTAGCGTGACGACCACCGACAGGCGCAAGACGCCTGACGTAGAAGGGAGAGAGACCATTATTGTCGTTCGGGTTGGCGTCGAAACCGGCGAAGTCCTCCTCAGATTCTCCCGATGAACAGGGATCGGGGAAATTCCTCCTTCTCAGGGAACGAATATATCATTCACATGGACAAATACGGCAAGAATAATGCCGAACCTATTAGGGACTCGTCAAATCCCTTGACGGGAGTCAACACTGGGTGGGCGGTTCCGACTCTACTCACTTCTTCGAGTGAGCCGGAAAATATACCAAGGTTTGTGGTCGTCTTCAGCGGCCGGATTCCGTGAGGGATCGGACCGGTCTGTCATCGGCTCCGGCCTTGGCGAAGAGAACGACGTCATCGCTGAAACTCAAATATCAGCGAGAAGCGGAGTGTGTTGGCAAGGGGACTCTCCTCCTCCAGAGTATAGATGTAGGAGATATCCACCCCGACGATGTTGTACCGAAGACCGGCCCCGAAATTCAAAAACTCCCGACCGCCATTCTCTGGATCCTCGTAGAAGTATCCGGTCCGGAGGGCGAAGAGATCACTGTACCAGTATTCCACCCCCGTTCCAACCGTAAACTGTTCGACGACGCTCAACTGGGCGGCCTGCTCGCTCGGGTTCTGCTGCCCCCGGGCGGCCCCCCACGACGAGAAGAGGGCCTCGTAGAACCGATCCGCCACGTAGGTCGTGTCCCCATCGGCGACCTGTGGCTCGACGTTGACGAGTTCCTTGTTGAAGTCGTTCGCAAAGGTGAGGGAGTTGTACTCGTCGAAGTTGATCTCGAGGGCGTACCCGAAGCGGAGATTCATCGGGAGGGCCTGCTTGACATCTCGGTACTTCATGCGCCCCCCCATGTTGGCGAGGTTCACGCCCGCCGAGAACGTGGTCTCCGACCCACCGAGACTGAACGGCGCCGTCCGGTAGAGTGCAGAAAGGTCGCCGGCCAGGGTGGCGGCCGTGCCGCTACCGCTTTGGTTGTTGGAGGGCGCCAGCTTCGAGTAGATCATCCGCAGAGACGTGCCCAGTCCCAGTCGATCCGACACGCGGTAGCCGTAGGAGGTCCCAACCGCCAGCTCGTAGGAGTTGTAAGTACCCTGCGCGATGCCTTCGCTGTTGCGGATCTCGATCTCCCCCAGGTTCAGATAGGTCACGTGACCGCCAAATGTGCCGACACCATCGACGTGGTACGTCCCGACCAGGTACTCGTAGAAGAGGCCGGCGTCAAATTCGGGGAGCCAATTGGCGTGCGTGACGCCCACCTGCGTGTTCTTCTGAAACGAGAGGCCGGCGGGATTCCAAAACATGGCGTTGGCGTTGTCGGCCACGGCCACGCCCGTGTTGCCCATGCCGGCCGATCGGCTATCCGGCTCGATGCGGAGGAAGAGGGCGGTAGACTCGCCCAGTTGAGCCTGAGACTCGTGGGTCAGCCCAAGCGAGAGAACAAAAAATGCCACGACAGGCAGAATCCATCGGGACAGTCGAGTCTTTCGGAAAACCATAACGGAGATAGGGGGCTGGAAACGGATTGCGCGCTGATGAGCAGTCACTCAGGTGTTACCCGTCTGGGAGCGGCCTCATCGCGGGGCGCCGCGCCCACCCATCTACACCGTTTGATCGTGCCCTCCGTATCAATGTTCAGTACGCGAAGTGGGGGGTTGTGAAATGGGAGTCGAAATGCAGGACTGAACCTGTGAGTGGGAACCACAACTCTTCTTTTCAATGGACCGGGTCCTTCATCGTTTCCGGTCCCAAAGGCCTCCATCTACTGATTCTCCTTGATCTGTTCCTTCAACCGGGTGAGCTGGTGGAGAGACTCTGCCATCCGCTGAGCGGCCTCTTTGATGTCCTGAGCAGACGACACGAACTGATCGTCCAGCTCCTCCTCGCGACTGATCTCGAGGAGAAACTGGGCGTTACCGGAAATGATGGACAGGGGATTGTTCAAGTCGTGGTACACGGACGATACCGTCTCGTGGACATCATCCAGAGAGTCGCTCGTTTGGGATTCGCTCATGGCGGACTTGAAACCTGCGAAAAAGATGCGTAGCTGCGCGACGAACGAGTCAGGAACGCGGTGCGGAATCAATCCGGGGTACGCGTAAACGGCTATGGACTCAATTGTGCCGTGGTGTCAGAACAAGTTCCATTCCTCAATAGATTAAGTCCAGGAAATTTCGGTTCAAGTTTTTGAGACACCTACCCCGCACTGGCGGACCCGGCGCTCAGTCTGCCCCCATCAACGGACGATGCACGAGCCGACACGACGCTAGCCGCAGGTGGACACGGGGTCGCACGGCGGTAGAGCTCTCTTCTCCCAGTAAGTCCTCCATGCGGTGCGGGGCTTCTCCGAGGTGGGGATCGGGAGAAGTCGCGAAGTGGATACGCGTCGGAAGAGGTGAGGTGCCCCGCCGCGACTGACACCATTTCTACACTTCTTCGGGCGGGAAGTCCTTAAAGTGACCATTCGACCGGATACGGCGGTGGACGTCTTCTTTCTGTTCGACTCTTGGAATCAAGGACTCGAAGTGTTGGATGAGGTACTCAATCCGGTCGTTCTCACTCGTCAGTTCCAACAATTCCTGCTTCTGATCCCCGTCCAGGGCCGCGTTTCGGGCGAGAACGTACGAGAGCGTCTGCACGTCTTTGTACAGGTCCGGCCGGACCGTTCGTCCCGCGAGCTCCAACAGCTTCATGTGCTGGGTGATGACGCGCTCCTTCAGGTCTAGGTCGACGTCGGATGGTTCCTCTTCGATGAGGACGACGTCCCCGGTGAAATAGCTTTTCTCGTCGTACACCTCCCGCAGTTCAAAGCGCTCTTCCCCTTCCACGGCGATGTCGAGGCGACCGTCGTCGTAGCGGGTGACGACCTCCTGGATTCGAGCGGTGGTCCCCACCGCCGCCAGGCTGTCATTCTCGGCCCGGACGATGCCGAACGGCACGTCGTGGTCCAAACAGTGCTGCGTAAGGTTCTTGTAGCGGTCCTCGAAGATATGAAGCGGCAGACGCTCGCCCGGATACAGAACGAGATTGAGCGGAAAAAGGGGAAGAGAATCAATCGAAGAGGCCATTGGCCACACCGTATTAGTCCATATGAGCCGCCGACCCAATCGTCCGCGGCCTGTCATCATTCAGAGCGTGTTCGTCTCCTCGCCTTCGAGGCTGCTGCGTTAGGCCGCGGTCCGGGGAGATGGCGGGCGATCCTTGGCCGATTCCGGGGGCTGTGCGGGACCACGGGCAGTCCGCTCCGTCTCGATTCGGGAGTGGGGACGAACCGACGGGCCGTGCTTGTTCAGGAAGTAGTCGAGATACGACACCGCCAGGTCGGGCTCCTCCTCCGCACTGCAGAGGTAGTACTTCTGTTTAAACGGGCGGTCCCACTGGCTGGGGAAGAACAGCTCACGGCCCTGCTGCGCACTGATCGAGGCTGCTCGAGCAGCCCGGGTCCACACCCCACCGCCGGTGTGAAAACCGCCTTCCCGCAGGAGCGTCCGTTCGGAGAGCGTGCCGTGGTGAAGCAGCACGTGCCCCGCAATGCAGCAGCGAAACCCCTCCGGAGAGGCACCGTCCCGAAGCACCTGCTCGGCGTTCCGCGCAAAGGCCCACTGTGCGGCACAGAACCGATCGGGGTGTTGTTCGATGTGCTGACGGACGCGTTCGAGAAGATCGACGTTCATCGCAGGGTCGAGATCGTGGGGAACAGCGACGCGGGCCGGACCGGGCGCCTTCGCGGGCGGACGACCAGGGAAAGACACACGATTTAATGACGGGCCGGGGCCAGAGTTCGTCCGCCGTCAAGATCGTTAAGAGTCAGGCGTTGTCCGCGGAGGCTCCCGAGGTGCCCTCCGTCAGGGCGAGCTCGTCGACCGGGCCCGCGTCGTGGACGCGGCCGTGCTCGAGACGGAGCACGCGGCCGGCAATCGACGCGAGGGCGGGGTTGTGAGTGGCCAGCACGAAGGTCTGCTGCACCTCGCGGCTCAGGCGCTCGATCTCGCGGTGCAGGGGCGCGGCGGTCTGAGCGTCGAGGTTGCCGGTGGGCTCGTCCATCAGCACGAGGGCCGGCTCGTTCATGAGGGCTCGCGCCACCGCGACTCGCTGCTTCTCCCCGCCCGAGAGGGCGCTGGGCTGGTGGTCGGCCCGGTCCGCCATGCCCAGAAGGTCGAGCAACTCCAGGGCGCGAGGCCGCGCGTCGGAAAGCGGTCGGTGCTGGATGAGGGCCGGCATGGCCACGTTCTCCACGGCCGTAAACTCCGGAAGCAGGTGGTGGAATTGAAAGACGAACCCCACGCTCCGATTCCGGAACGCCGCGAGGGCCTCGTCGCTCTTCGCGAAGAGATTCTCGCCGCGGAACGTGACGGTGCCCGCGGTCGGGCGGTCCAGCGCCCCCAGAAGGTGGAGGAGCGTCGACTTCCCGGTTCCACTCTCTCCGACGACCGCCACGATGTCTCCCTCGCCCACCGTCAAGCTGAGATGGTCCAATACGGTGAGCGGCTCCTCCCCGCCCGTGTCGTACTGCTTGACCAGATCGTCTACCTGCAGAAACGAGTCGTCCACGACGGTTACACCGAGAAATTCAGGGAGGCCTGGGACGGGAGGGCGCTCAGTCCTCCCGCTCGATCCCGTATTTGTTGAGCTTGTTGTAGAGGTGGGACCGCTGAATGCCGATCGTCTCGGCGGTCTGGCTTACGTTCCAGTCGTGCTGGTCGAGCTTGTGCTGGATGAAGCGCTTCTCAAACTGATCGCGGGCCTGCGTGAAGTCGTCGTACGCGCTGATGAGCTCTTTGGCGGGCCCGTCGGACACCATCTTCGGCTCGACGAACTGGTCGACGTCGCCCGCATCGATCGCGTCGCCGTCGACGAGAATGAGGAGGCGCTCGATGACGTTGTAGAGCTCGCGCACATTGCCCCGCCACTCGTAGTCCTGAAGTCGCTCGAGCGCCTCGTCGGTGAACGTCTTCGGCGTCAGCCCATTTCGTCGCGCGAGCCGCTCGGCGCCGTGCTCGGTGAGAAGCGGGATGTCCTCCCGCCGCCGGCGGAGGGGCGGCACCTCGACCAGGATGACACCGATGCGGTGGTAGAGATCCTCTCGGAAACGGCCCTCCTCGATCTCCCCCATCAGGTCTTTGTTGGTCGCGGCGATCACCCGGACGTCGACCTGGATGCTCCGCTCGCCCCCGACGCGCTCGATCTCGTCTTCCTGCAGCACCCGGAGCACCTTCGCCTGGGCCGACAGGCTCATGTCGCCGATCTCGTCGAGGAAGAGCGTGCCCTCGTGGGCCTGCTCAAACTTGCCGATGCGCTGCTGGGTGGCGCCGGTGAACGCGCCTTTCTCGTGCCCGAAGAGCTCGCTCTCGATCAGCTCGTCCGGGATCGCCGCGCAGTTTACCTCCACGATCGGCTCGTCGGCGCGGGCCGAGCGGTGGTGAATCCACTTCGCCACCAGTTCCTTCCCGGTGCCGTTCTCGCCGGAGATCAGCACGCGGGCCTCCGTCGGGGCCACCCGCTCGATGGTCTCTTTGATGTCGCCGATGGCGTCGCTCTCCCCGATAATCGGCGGGAGGTCCCCCGTGCTCTGCTCACTGATGGTCTGCCGCATCCGGCGGTTCTTGGTCTCGAGCTGACCGCGGTCCATTGCGTTGCGGACCGTAACCAGGAGCCGGTTCAGGTCGGGCGGCTTCTCGATGAAGTCGTAGGCCCCGAGCTTCGTCGCCTCGACGGCCGTCTCGATGGTGCCGTGGCCGCTGATCATCACGACCGGGAGGTCGCCGGTGCCGTCGGCAATCTCCTCGAGCACCTCCATTCCGTCGACCTCCGGCATCTTTACGTCCAGGAGGACGAGGTCGTACTGGTGGGCCTGAATGGCCTCGAGCGCCTCCTTTCCGTCTTCGGCCTCCTCGACCTCGAAATCCTCGTATTCCAGAATCTCCCGCAGGGTGCGGCGGATGCTGGCCTCATCGTCGACGACCAGGACGGTAGGCATGACGACCGAAGAGAGCGACGAAACAGCAACGAGTGATGCGGTCGGGACCGACGCAGGATCCAGTCGACCCGAGCAAGGATCCCTCCGGCCCCAAATGTCCTCCTCGGCCGCTCAGGAGGCGCCACTCGCCTGACGGGCCCGGACGCGGGCAAGGTACCGATTGACGTCCTCGGCCTGATCAGAGTCGGGGTAATTTTCCTGAATGCGCTGGTAGGCCTGCTCGGCGGCCTGGTAGTTGTTGGCGTCTTCGTAGGCCTGCCCCGCCTCGAGGAGGTAGCGCGGCGCCGTGAGCGCGTTCTCGTACTGCTCGGCCGCCTGTTCGTACTGCTGGGCCGCCTGCTCGAAGTTGCCCCTCGTTTCGTAGATGGCCGCCTCCGCGGCGTACGCACTCGCCCCGATGTAGTCGTTTCCCTTGTCGAACTGCTGAAAGTACTGCAGCGCCCGGTCGTACTCTCCCTGCTCGTACAGGGCGCTGGCGGCGTAAAACGCGGCGAGGTTGCCGGCCTCGGTGCCCCCGTAATCGTCCGCGATGGTAAGGAGGCCGGCCTGCTGGCCCGCCCCGTTCAGGGCCTGATCGTAGTTGCCCTGCTCGTAGGCCGGCAGGATCTGCCCCAGCATCTGATTGGCCTCGGTCGCCCGCTGCTGCTGGTAGTACATGTAGCCCGGAACCGCCAAAATGAGCGCGAGGAGCCCGATGCCGACCCCGTAAAGGAGTTGCCGGTGGTCCTCGTACAGAAGGAGCAGCCGCCCATACAGCTCGACGAGCATGTTCTGGCGGAGCTCCTGGCGACGCGAAGTCTTCTCGGGCGTTTTCAGAGCAGTCATATTTCGGCGGACGAGGTGGTGCGTTCGTGGGAGACGTCGACGTGCGGTCCGGGGGATGGAGGGACCGTCGTAAAGCGTCGGCATGAATTGAGCCGATAGGTGCGCTTTAACGCGCCGCCTCTCGTTCGTTTCCCGTCGGCCTCCCCCCGGCCTCAAGGGGGGATGGTTTTGCATGTGATCTTTACTAAGTTGCCTCGCGGAGATTTAATACGTTTGTCCTGGTGTATGTAGACGCTCCTTCCTTTTTTAAACGAATGTTGCTGGTACGGGAGCAGTGCTTCTCGCACCCTGCCCTGCACATTTGATCGACGACTTTGAATTGAGACCGGACCACTTATGTCTATCAAACTCGGCATCAATGGATTTGGCCGCATCGGCCGCCTGTGCTTTCGTGCCATCCTCGAGCGCGACAAGCATGACTTCGACATCGTGGGGGTCAACGACCTCACCGATGCCGAGACGCTTGCGACGCTGTTCAAGTACGACACCGTGCACGGCCAATTTCCGGGCGACGTGGCGCTCGACGGCGACGCGCTGGTCGTGAATGGGGACCGGTTCCCGGTCTTCAGCGAGAAGGACCCGACGAAGCTTCCCTGGGGCGACCTCGGGACCGACGCCGTGATCGAATCGACGGGCGTCTTCCGGACCCGGGAAAAGGCGTCGATGCACCTGGAGGCGGGGGCCGACCGCGTCGTGATCAGCGCGCCGGCGAAGAGTGAGGTCGACGCCATGGTGGTCCTCGGCGTCAACGACGACGTGCTTACCGGCGACGAGGAGGTCGTGTCCAACGCCAGCTGCACGACCAACTGCCTGGCCCCGCTCGTGAAGGTCCTCGACGACGAATTCGGCGTCGAGCGCGGCCTGATGACGACGGTTCACGCCTACACGGCCTCCCAGAACATCGTCGACGGGCCGCACGGGGATCTGCGCCGGGCCCGCACCGCCGCCGAGTCGATCATTCCGACGACGACCGGCGGCGCCGTGGCGGTGGGCAAGGTACTGCCCCACCTCGACGGCCAGCTCGACGGCATGGCCATGCGCGTTCCCACCCCGGACGGATCGGTGACCGACCTGACGGCCACTCTCGAGGAGAACGTCAGCATCGACCAGGTCGACGAGGCCTTCCGTGCCGCCGCCAACGGCGAGCTGGAGGGCATCCTGGCGTATAGCGAGGAGCCGATCGTGTCCCGCGACATCATCCACGACCCGCACTCCTGCATCTACGACGCACCCTGGTCGAAAACCATCGGCCCGATGGTAAAGGTCGTGGGCTGGTACGACAACGAGTGGGGATACGCGAACCGGACCGTGGACCTCGTCGAGCGCCTCGACGAGGCCGCGGGATAGGACGTTTTGGCACCGCCGTCCCTCCACCGCGCCGGCCCGGCCCCGACCGCCGTCGGGGGTGCGTCGGCGCGGCCCCCCTTCGAACCTGTCGATAGCGTCTCTTCCCTATGCCGAAGCTCACCCTCGACGACGTCGACGTCCACGGCCAGCGGGTCCTCATCCGCGTGGACTTTAACGTCCCCCTCGACACCGACGAGGACGGAAGCCCCGTCGTGGCCGACGACACGCGGATCCGGGCGGCCCTGCCTACGATCCGTCACGTGCTGGACCACAACGGAAAGGCCATCCTCATCAGCCACCTCGGCCGGCCCGGGGGGCAGCCGAACCCGGACCTGAGCCTCGCCGCCGTGGCGAACCACCTCGGCACCCTCCTCGAGGAACAGGTCCGCTTCTCCAGCAACACCGTGGGCGAGACGGTCGAGGAGATCATCGCCGGGATGAACGACGGGAGCGTGATCCTGCTCGAAAATACCCGATTCGACTCCGGGGAAAAGGCAAACGACGAGGCCTTTGCCCGCTCCCTCGCCGCGCTGGCGGACCTGTACGTCAACGACGCCTTCGGGGCCGCGCATCGCGCCCACGCCTCCACGGCGGGCGTCGCCGAATTCGTGGACGTGACCGCGATGGGGCGTCTCATGGAGTCGGAAATCGAGGCCCTCACCCGCGTCCGCGACGCGCCGGACCACCCCATGGTGGCCATTCTCGGAGGGGCGAAAGTCTCCGACAAGCTCGGCACCATCCGGGCCCTCAGCGAGTCGGCGGACCACCTCCTCATCGGGGGGGCCATGAGCTACACCTTCCTGAAGGCGCTCGGCCGTGAGGTCGGGGCATCCCGCGTGGAGGAAGACCGACTCGAGACGGCCGAGTCGCTCTACAACGCGGCCGAGGACTGCCTCGTGCTCCCGGGCGACCACGTGGTGGCCGAGGCGCTCGACGAGGACGCCGAGGCCTCCGTCGTCGAAGACGCGATCCCGGAGGGCCTCATGGGACTGGACATCGGGCCCGCGACGGTGGCCCAGTACCGGGACGTGATCTCCGAGGCCGCTACAATCGTCTGGAACGGGCCGATGGGGGTCTTCGAGATCGATCAGTTCGCGGAGGGCACCACGGCCATCGCCGAGGCGGTGGCCGACGCGACCGACGACGGGGCCTTCTCCGTCGTCGGCGGCGGCGACTCGGTCTCCGCCCTCGCCCGCTCCGGCTTTACCGATCGCATCAGTCACGTCTCGACCGGCGGCGGGGCGATGCTCACGTTCCTTGAGGGCGAGGAGCTTCCCGGTATCGCCGCCCTTTCGGATGCATAACCCGTCCCATCGATGGCCATATTTTCTTCTGTGTTTGGCAGCGGCGCAGGTTTCGGCCCGCCGCTCCTCCAGTCCTACTTCACGACCACCTTCTGGGAGCCGATCATCGCGGGGGGTGCCCGGATTGTCCTCATCCTGGTCGCCGGGCTCGTGGTGCTCCGCCTAATCAAGCGGGCCACCAACCGGTGGATCGAGGGTGTTCAGGAGCTTGAGGCGCGGGATCCGCGACGCCAGCGGGCCACGACTCTCGGCAACCTCCTGCAGTCGATGGCCGAGTACGTGGTGTGGCCGATCGTGGCCATCATGGTCCTGAGTGAAGTCGGCCTCGACGTGGGCGCCCTCCTCGCCACCGCCGGGGTCGCCGGGCTCGCCATCGGATTCGGGGCGCAAACGCTGGTCAAGGACGTGATTGGCGGCATCTTCCTGCTCTTCGACGACATCATCCACGTCGGCGACCTGGTGAACATCGGCAGCACCACCGGCACGGTCGAAGAGATCGGGGTGCGCCTCGTGAAGGTGCGGAAGTTCGACGGGGAGCTCGTAATGATCCCCGCCGGCGAGATCCGCACCTTCGGCAATCGGAGCGTCAACTGGGCCCGCGTGGTTGTGCCCGTCGGCCTCAGCTACGATCAGGACGTGGACGCAGTGCTCCCCGTCATCAACGAGGTGGCGCAGGCCTGGGCGGCCGAGAACGAAGGGATCCTCCTGGAGGACGAGCCGCAGGTGCAGGGCCTCCTGGACTTCGGCGACTCGTCGGTTACCGCTCGCTTGGTGGTGCAGGTCACGCCCGGGGAGCAGTTCGCCGCCGAGCGCGAGTTGCGCATGCGCCTGAAGCGGACCTTCGACGAGCGCGGCGTCGAGATCCCGTTCCCGCAGCGCACCGTCCACGTCTTAGAGGACGCGTCGGGCCCCGCCCGCACCCCGGAGTCGTCGACGACGGACGCGTCCGCGTCTGAACCCACCGATTGACGGTTTCCCATGGCCACGGCCGCGATTTCCGTTTCCGATCTGTCGAAAACCTACGGCACCGGGCTGTTCGGGGGAGCAACCGTGCAGGCCCTGGACGCGGTGTCGCTCACGGTGCCGACGGGCGAGATCTTCGGCCTCCTGGGCCCGAACGGCGCCGGCAAAACGACGCTGGTCAAGATTCTGCTGGGGCTGGTCCACGCCTCGGGCGGGCAGGCGCACCTGCTCGGCCAACCGGTCGGGCGGCCCGACACCCGGCGGCGCGTGGGCTACCTCCCCGAGACGCACCGCTTTCCCGGCTTTCTGACGGCCGAGCAGACGCTCCAGATTTACGGCCGCCTCGCCGACATCCCCGATCCGCCCCGTCCCTCGCGCATTTCGGACCTGCTCGGGCGCGTAGGGCTGGCCGAGCGGCGGGACGCGAAGGTGAAGACCTTCTCGAAGGGCATGCTGCAGCGCCTCGGCATCGCGCAGGCCCTGCTCAACGACCCCGACCTCCTCTTCCTCGACGAACCGACCGCCGGGGTCGACCCCGTCGGGCGCCGCGCGATTCGCGACCTCGTGCTCGAGCTGCGCGACAGCGGGGCCACCGTCTTCCTCAACTCGCACCTCCTCTCCGAGGTCGAGAAGGTTTGCTCCCAGATCGCCATCCTGCGGGACGGAGCGGTGGTGCGTGAAGGGACCATTCAGGAGCTGACGGCGGTGGAGCGGGTGTACGACCTGGCGTCGACCCCCATCCCCGACGCTCTCCGGGAGGAGCTTCCCCTCGACCCCGCTCCCCAGGACGCGCCCACCGATCCGGCCCTCCGGCAGTATCGGGTGCGCGCCGAGGACCGCGCCGCCCTCAACGCGCTGCTCGACCGGCTCCGCGGGGCCGATGTTCAGGTCGAGTCGATCGTGCCGCTGCGCCGCTCCCTCGAGGACTACTTCATCGACGTGGTGGACGAGACCGCCCCTGCGCCCGCCGACGACGCGGCCTGACCCAGCCCCTTCCCCTCCGCACTATGCGTGCCCTCTACGGCCTTTTTCTACTCACGGCGCGGGAGCTCTGGGCCAAGAAGATTGTCCTCGGGCTGTTCGTCGTCAGTTCCCTGGTGCTGGTCGCGATCACCTTCGCGCTCAACCTCGAGGTCGTCGAAGGCTCCCTGGAGGGGCTGCGCCTCTTCGGCGGGGAGTCGTCCCCCGACGGGCCGCCCCAAACGTCGCCGCAGCTGTCGCTGACCCGCGTCGTGGTGGCGGTGGAGGCCATCGTGGCGGGGGCGGCGTACTGGATCGGCATCCTCCTGTCGCTCTTCGCGTCGGCCGGCCTCTTCTCCGACCTGCAGGCGCCGGGCCGCGTGGAGCTGCTCCTGGCCAAGCCGATCGGCCGCCTCCGCGTGCTGTTCGGGCACGTCCTGGGCGTGCTCGCGGCCATCGCCTCCCTCGTCGTCTACCTGATGGGCGGCACCTGGCTCATCATGTCCCTCAAATCGGGCGTCTGGAACCCGCGGTTTCTGCTGTCGATCGTGATCGTGATCGGCATGTTTGGGGTGATGTACGCGGCGATCCTGCTCATGAGCGTGTGGACCCGGAGCACGGCCCTGTCGCTCATCGTCGCGTACGGGCTCATCTTCGTCTCCCTCGTTATGGCCGGCTCGGCCCAGATTGCCCCGATGCTCGGGCCGGTCGGGGAACCGGTCTTCTGGGGGCTCTACCACGTGCTCCCCAACTTCGCGGAGGTGACGGAGGTGGTCACCGCCCTGGCGAAAGGCGTCGCCGTCGGCTCGTGGTACCCGCTCGTCTCCTCCCTCCTCTTTGCCGGGGCCACGTACGCCCTCGTGGGCTACGCCTTCGCCCGACGCGACTTCTGAGCCGCCCGGCGTCCCCGTCTCCGCCCTGCCTCCCAGATGGTCCCTGTCATGGTCTACCGCTCGCCCGGCGAACTCGACGCCCCCCTCTCCCCCCCGTCGCTTCCCCGCCCGCAGCGCGTGGTGCTGACGACTCCCCAGCACTTCGACGTGGAATACGTGATCAATCCCCACATGGCAGACAACGTGGGGTCGGTCGACCGATCCGCAGCCGCCCAACAGTGGAAGGCCCTCCGCGCCGCCTACACCGCGCTCGACGTCTCGCCGCTCGTCGTGGACGGCCGGCCGGGCCTCCCCGACATGGTGTTCTGCGCAAATCAGACGCTGCCCTTCTACAATCCAACGACGGATCGACGGGGGGTCGTGCTGAGCCGCATGCACGCCGAGGAGCGGGCCGGAGAGGTGTCCCACTACGCCGAGTTCTTCCGGACGCTGGACTACGCCGTCGAGACGCTGCCCGACGACCTCCAGGGCTCATTCGAGGGCATGGGCGACGCCCTCTGGCACCCGGGCCGCTTCCTGCTGTGGGGAGGGCACGGGTTCCGGACGGCCCCGGCCGTCTACGACGTCATTAGTGCCCTCCTGGACGTTCCCATTCTCCTCCTGGAGCTGCAGGACCCGGATTACTACCACCTCGACACGTGCCTCTGCCCGCTCGACGAGGACACGGTGCTCACCGCCCCGGCGGCGTTCGACGAGACCGGCTGGGCCCTCATCCGCGAGGGCTTCGACACGGTCATCGAAGCGCCGGACGGAGAGGCCCGCCACCAGTTCGCCTGTAACGCCCACTGCCCGGACGGCACGCATGTTTTGATCCAGGAGGGCTGCGACGGCACCATCGAACGGTTGCGGGAGCACGGCTTTGTGCCGGTCGAGCTCGACACCAGCGAGTTCCTGAAGGCCGGCGGGTCGGTCTTCTGCCTGAAGCAGATGATCTGGTAACACGGCGAAACGGCGTCGTCGCAGAGGCCTAATAGTTTTTCTCGACGGTCCTTTTTGATCTGGACGGCGTGGCGTGACAGAGCGGCCCCTAATCTCCATCGTGATCCCGACCCTCAACGAGAAGGGGGTCGTTGCGGATACCGTCCGTACCGTGCGGGCTCAGACGTCGCCCCTCGAGGTGCTCGTCGTGGACGGGGGCTCAACCGACGGGACCCGCGAGGCGGCCCGGGCCGCCGGCGCGTCGGTGCTGGAGGCCTCCCGCGGACGGGGCCCGCAACTCAACCGAGGGGCCGAGGCGGCCGAGGGCGATCTTCTTCTCTTCCTCCACGCCGACACGACGCTCCCGCCCGACGGCCTCACACGGATCCGTCGCGTCCTCGGCGACTCGCCGGCCGTTGCCGGGACCTTCCGCCTGCAGTTCGACGCCGCCTCGCCGCTGCTTCACTTCTACGCCTGGTGCACGTGGTGCCCGTGGATCCGACTCTGCTTCGGGGACCGCGGCCTCTTCACGACGCGATCCGCGTTCGAGGCCGTCGGGGGATATCCCGAGTGGCCCCTGTTCGAAGACCTCGAGCTGGCGGCCCGCCTGCAGGACCACGGCCGCTTCCGCTTCCTCGACGCCGCCGTCACCACCTCCGCCCGGCGCTTTCGGCGCAACGGCGTGCTTCGACAGCAACTCCAGAACCTCTACCTCTGGACGCACTACGTGGCCGGAACGGACCCGGACCGGCTCGCGCACCGGTACCGCTACCCCGACCCCTCCGACGCCCGGGCCCACGCCGAGTCCGCCGACTAGTGGATTCGCACACCGACCCTGCCACTCACTCGACGTCGGCGTTCTGCTCGCCCGCCGGTGCGCCGTGCCCGTGCCCGCGGGGCAGTAGCCTGTCGTCCGCCGGAGAGATCGACCCAGGTCCCGTTTTGACGTCGGCGAGATCGAGCAGATGAGGAGGGCAAACCCCCGGCGTGGGGCAACGAGGAGGGAGGGGCCCTGTCGCCGCCGGAGGGTATGCAACGGTCTCGTAACGCGTATTGACGATGTACGACCTGAGTAATACTAGTGTAGTAGTACTTTCAGAAAAACCCTCTTCCCCATGCAGCGGAAGTCCCTGACCCACCTCGGCGAAACCGAAATGGAGGTCCTCCACCACGTGTGGGACCTCGGCGAGGCCACCGTGGCCGACGTCCGCGAGCGCATCCTCGAGGACCGCGACGTGGCCTACACCACCGTGATGACGGTGCTCAAGAAGCTCGCCGAGAAGGGCTACCTCACCTACCACAAGGAGGGGCGCTCCTACGTCTACGAGCCCGCCCAGTCGCCGGACGCCGTGCAGCACAGCCTGCTCCGGCGCCTGATGGAGAAGGTGTTCAAGGGCTCGCCCACCGCCCTCGTCCAGACGCTCGTGCAGCGGGAGGACCTCACCGACGCCGAGCGTCGCGATATCAAAGACATCATCGACGCCCTGGAGGCGTCGGAGGCCGACGATGACGACGCTGCTTGACCTCCTCGACCTTCTCGGACGGACCACCTGGGAGCCAGTGTGGGTGCCGGTCCTCGCCTGGACCGTGCTCGTCCTGCCGGTCTGGGTCCTGCTGGCGCGCACCGACCGGCTGCACCCGCACGCGGAGTACCGCCTCTGGCAGGTGCTGCTAGCAGCACTGCCGGTGGGCGTGGGCGCGGCGGCGCTGTTCGACGGGTGGGGCGCCGCCTCGACCGCGCTCTCCGGAGCCGGGCTCTCGGTCGTGGTGATGCCGGCCGTCGAGGCGACGGGAGCGTCCGCATCCCACTCCCCGGAGCTGGCGTGGACCCACGCGGTGGGGCTGCTCACCGTCCTGGCGGGCGCGGCCGGCCTCGTGGGGGTGGCCCGTCTCGCCCTCGATGCGATGGCGGCTGTTCGGGTCCGCCGAACGGTTCTCCGGGACGCTCCCTCCGACGACCTGCAGACCCGCACCCACCGACTGGCCAACGCCCTGGACGTGCGCCGACCGGTCCACGCCCGCACGGCCCCCGAGGTGGAAGTGCCCGTCACGCTGGGCGGGCTCCGGCCGGTCCTGCTGCTGCCCCCGCGCCTGATCGACGACCCCGAGGCGCTACGGATGACAATTGTCCATGAGCTGATCCATGTGCGCCGCTACGACGACCTCGCCCACCTCGCCGAGCGCCTCGCAGCGGCCCTCTGCGCCGCCCATCCGCTCGTAAGGCG